>NZ_DAHVHY010000027.1 GCF_027322205.1 Acidithiobacillus sp. | reverse complement strand
ATGATAGTTGAGGGTCTCCCTCCGCGAAAGTCGGTCACCGCCAGACACCTATACCACATCAACCCCGCCTCAATACTCCGAGGCGGGGTTGTTTTTTGTGACGATTCTGCGTATCATCCGCAAAAAAGTGGGCCAAAGTGCCCACTTTTTGTTTCTGTACTGGGAATGGTGAACGTGGAAGATCGACTTTATGAAGGAATTGCCCAGCAAGTAGGCGCCGTAGGTTGCGCCTTGGTAGATGCGCGTATGGTGCGCACGGGGCGCACAGTGATGTTACAAGTCTTCATAGAGAAAGCTGAAACAGCGGCTGTTACCATCGAAGACTGCGCCGCGGTGAGTCGTCAGCTCAGCCTGTGGCTTGATGTGGAAAATCCCATCAATGCTGCATACCGTCTGGAAGTGTCCAGTCCCGGCTTGGATAGGCCGCTAAAAAATTTACACGATTTTGAACGATTTAAAGGATCTCAAGCCGAGATTCACCTGCAGGGGTTGACGCAAGGGCGGCGCCGTGTGCAGGGAGAGTTACTGGGCGTTGAAGATCAGAAAGTGGTTTTGAAAAATGCTGAGGGGCGCTGGGCGGTTGCACTGGAAGATATCCACAATGCAAGGCTGGTTCCCCAATGGTGAGTAGACGGAACATGCAGAGAGGAGCAGGTCAATGAGTCGTGAACTTCTTTATCTGGCGGATGCCGTCGCCCATGAGAAGGATGTGGACCGGGAAGTGATTTTCCAGGCCTTGGAGGCGTCTCTGGTCTCCGCCTCCAAAAAGAAATATGGGCAGGACTGGCATATCGCGGTGGATGTGGATCGTAAGACCGGCGACTATGTAACCCGCCGTCTGTGGGAAGTGGTAGCGGATGAGAGTACGGCTTTTGAAGCGGATCAGCAGCTTCGTCTGAGCGATGCCCGGCAAACCCGTCCTGATATCGAACTGGGTGCTTATGTCGAAGAAGTGTTGCCCCCCGTCGAGTTCGGGCGGATCGCCGCACAAACGGCCAAGCAGGTGATTGTGCAAAAAGTGCGGGATGCCGAGCGCGATAGAATTGTCTCGGACTTTGCGTTACGTAAGGGTGATATCATCAGCGGCCTGGTCAAACGCCTGGAAAAAGGCAATGCCATCGTCGATATGGGGCGGGCCGAGGCCATTCTTCCTAAAGAAGAGATGATGCCGCGCGAAGCTATCCGTCCCGGTGATCGCGTGCGCGCGTATCTCCAAGATGTGCGCCGTGTGCAGCGGGGGCCACAGCTCTTTTTGTCGCGGACCAGCCCCGAGTTGCTGATTAAGCTGTTCGCCCAGGAAGTCCCGGAAATCGGAAACGGGATGATCGAAATCATGGGGGCCGCACGTGATCCGGGTTTGCGGGCGAAACTGGCCGTGCGCTCCAACGATCCGCGTGTCGACCCGGTGGGCGCCTGTGTCGGTCTGCGCGGCAACCGGGTGCAGACGGTCATCAATGAGTTGAAAGGCGAGCGGATTGATATTGTGATCTGGGCGGCCGATCCGGCCAGCTATGTGATCAACGCCCTCTCGCCTGCGGAAGTGTCCAGCATCGTGGTGGATGAGAATACGCACAGTATGGATGTGGTAGTCGGGCCTGAGCATTTGTCGCAGGCCATCGGCCGGGGTGGTCAGAACGTCAGGTTGGCCACGCAATTGACGGGCTGGACCATCAATATTCTGACTGAGGAAGAGGCCCAGACCAAGCGTGACGAAGAAGAGTCGACCTTCCTCAATCACTTCATCCAGGAACTGGGGGTGGATGAGGATTTGGCGGGCTTGCTGGTCAGCGAGGGCTTTACTTCTATTGAGGAAGTGGCTTATGTTCCGGTCGCCGAGATGACGGAGATTGAGGGATTGGACGAGGATCTCGTCAGTGAATTGCGGCGCCGTGCGCGCGATGTCCTGCTCAATAAGGCTATTGCCCAGGAAGAACAGGTAGCACTCAGTGAACCTGCAGAGGATTTGCTGTCCCTGAAAGGTATGGATAGGGGCTTGGCGCACTTGCTGGCCAGTAAAGGTGTTGTTACTTCCGAGGACTTGGCGGAACTGGCTACGAGCGAGCTATGCGAGATGGTCGGTGTGGATGAAGAGCGGGCCAAAGCTCTCATTCTGGAGGCGCGTGCGCCCTGGTTTGTTTGATACAGACCCTGTCCTCGCGACGTATGTCTGTGGGGTAGCGGTTTTGGAGAATGAGGATTATGACGGTAACTGTCGCCAATTTTGCTGCTGAATTGGGTGTAACGGATGCTCGGCTGTTAGAGCAGTTGAACGCTGCGGGCATTCCCAAGAATACGGCCGAGGATGTGGTCACTGAGGATGACAAACATCGTCTTCTCGCTTCGTTGCGCAGTGCGCACGGAGAGGGCGGTGGAGAGTTACGCCGCATTACACTCAACCGCACCAGCACTACGGAAATCAAACAGTCTGTAGGCGCCGGGAAATCACGTACGGTGCAGGTAGAAGTGCGCCGTAAGCGGACTTACGTCAAACGAGAAGCGGCGGTCGAAGAGGCCGTGGAATCTGTTATCTCCGAACAATCTCCAAGTGGTGATCAGGTGATCCCGGTTTTAATGGAGTCGGCGCTGGAGCCGGTGTCGGCTACAGAAAAGGTTTCTACAGGAGAGTCAGCGCAGGTGCTTGCGGAAGTTGTGGCCGATCAACAGGAAGTGCAGCGGGCACATGACGGGGCTACAGCGTTGGCGATGACGGAACCTCCGGTGCAACAGATTCCATCGTCCCCTGAAGTGAAGCTGGCACCGACACCTTCGCGCAGTTCAGAACGATCTAGGCCTGATCGCAGCAGAACACCGGTAATCAGTGCGGATCGCGCACGACTCGCATCGACATCACCGGCCAGCAGAACCCCTGCCGCGGCGACGCCAGCGAAAGGCAAGAAAGCCGGGCCGGGGGGCGCGCGCGCCGGGGATGATGATGCCCGCCGCAGTGGTGCTGCCCGGCGGGGCGGGCGACGTAGTGATGAGGGCGGCAATGCCGATGCCCTGGCACGGCGCCGCAAGTCCGGAGATAAACGAGGCCGCGGCAAGGGGGGGCCTGCCACCAGTGAATGGGCGGCAGCGCCGATCATTCGCGAAGTGGCGATTCCCGAAACGATTACTGTAGGTGAGTTGGCTAGCCGGATGGCGATTAAGGCCACTGACGTGATCAAAACGATGATGAAGATGGGGGTGATGGCTACTATCAATCAGGTGATTGATCAGGAAACCGCCGCCATTGTCGTAGAGGAACTGGGGCACAAGGTGAAGTTGGTGGGAATTACCAGTCCCGAGGCCTTCTTGGTAGAAGATGGGACTGCGGAGACCCCGATCATCGGTCGACGGCCTCCGGTGGTGACGGTCATGGGGCATGTGGACCACGGTAAAACGTCGCTATTGGACCGGATTCGCTCTACACAGGTAGCCAGTGGTGAGGCCGGGGGTATTACCCAGCATATCGGCGCCTACCATGTGGAGACCCCCAAAGGGATGGTGACTTTCCTTGATACGCCGGGCCACGAGGCGTTTACGGCCATGCGTGCTCGTGGTGCGCAGGCAACCGATATTGTCGTGCTGGTGGTGGCAGCCGATGACGGGGTAATGCCGCAGACGATTGAGGCGATTCACCATGCCAAGGCTGCTAAAGTGCCCATTGTGGTGGCGGTTAACAAGATCGATAAGCCGTCCGTAGACCCAGAACGCATACGCCAGGAACTCGCCGGCCATGAAGTGGTGCCTGAGGAGTGGGGTGGTGACACTCAATTTGTAAATGTCTCTGCAAAGACCGGGCTGCATATTGATGATTTGCTTGACGCCATTTTGTTACAGGCGGAGATGCTGGATCTAGATGTCCAGGTGAACGGCCCGGCGAAGGGCGTGGTCATCGAGTCCCGACTGGATCGTGGACGCGGCGTCGTGGCCTCTGTGCTGGTACGTCAGGGCACCCTGCATACGGGTGATATGCTTCTGGCTGGAGCACAGTTTGGACGGGTGCGGGCGTTGGTGGATGATACGGGCCAGTCGACGCAGTCGGTGGCTCCTGGCATGCCGGCAGAAGTGCTGGGTCTGGGGGATGTACCCCACGCCGGTGACGAGGTGGTCGTAGTGGCCGATGAGCGTAAAGCCCGCGAAGTGGCGCTCTTTCGCCAGGGTAAATTCCGTGACGTGCGTCTGGCGAAGCATCAGAAAGCGACGCTGGAAAGCCTGTTCGAGGCCGCTGCAGATGGCCAGTTGCAGCAGTTGAACTTGCTGATTAAGGCGGATGTACAGGGTTCCGTAGAGGCTTTGGCCACGACGCTGGAGCGCCTTTCCACTGCCGAGGTGAAGGTCAATGTCATTCACTCCGGGGTCGGTGGCATCACGGAGTCCGATGTGAATCTCGCCGCGGCATCTCAGGCGGTTATCATCGGCTTCAACGTGCGGGCGGAAGCGCCTGCCCGGCGTCTGGTTGACCATAGCGGTGTGGATGTCCGTTATCACAGCGTCATTTATGATGCGGTGGACGAGGTGAAAGCCGCTATGAGTGGTATGCTCGCTCCCGAAATCCGTGAGCGTATTCTGGGTCATGCGCAGGTGCGCGATACGTTCCGGGTACCCAAGGTGGGTATGATTGCTGGTTGTATGGTTACCGACGGCATCTTGCGGCGTAACGCCAAGGTCCGGGTGCTCCGTCAGGATGTGGTCATTCATGCCGGAGAAATGGATTCTTTGCGGCGCTTCAAAGAAGATGTCAAAGAAGTGCGTGAAGGCTTTGAGTGTGGTGTGGGTGTCCGCAACTTCAATGATCTGAAAAACGGCGACGTTATTGAGGCTTTCGAAACCACCGAAGTGGCACGAACGGTCTAGGAGTCGGTGTTGCATAGTTCTCATCGTGCGTATCCGCGCGGCGCCAGGGTGGCCCATTTACTGCGGGAAGAGATAGCAGCGGTGTTGCCACGTCTGCATGGGATGCCTTCCGATTTGGCCCTGCTGCCCCCCAGTATCACCATGGTGGATTTGCCGACAGATATGCGCTCGGCGACCGTGTATTTTTCGTTGATGGATGGTCCTGAGCGGGCTGATATGGTGCGTCAGGTGTTACAGAATCACGCCGGAGAAGTTCGTCAGCTACTGGGAAAGCGTTTGGCCTTGCGGCGCATTCCGCCCTTGCATTTTATTTACGATGCGCGTTTTGATCGTGGTGCAGAAATGGCGGAACTCTTGGCGCATCTGCCGCCGACGCAGGAACCAGAACAGGAGGATCTGCCATGAGTTGTCAGCATGGTCTGTTGCTCCTCGATAAGCCTGCAGGGGTGACGTCTAATGCGGCCTTGCAGCGGGCTAAACGCTTGCTCGGCATTAAAAAAGCCGGGCATACGGGTAGTCTCGATCCCATCGCTACCGGGTTGCTGGTCTTGCTTTTTGGTGAGGCTACTAAAGTCTCGGACTATATTCTCAACGCGGACAAGTCCTATCTGGCGACACTGCGTCTGGGGCAGGTCACGACGACGGGTGACAGCGAGGGAAAAATTCTCGAAGAGCGGCCGGTAACCGTCAGCGCTGAGCAGGTGCGTGCGGTGTTGCCGCAGTTTCTCGGTGAGATCGCGCAAATCCCGCCCATGTATTCGGCGATCAAGCAGGGTGGCAGGCCGCTGTACGAGCTGGCGCGCATGGGCCTGGAGGTGGAGCGGGCGGCGCGGCAGGTACGCATCGATGCGCTCGACCTGATTTCGTTGGACGGTGACCGTTTGGTGCTGGATGTGCACTGTTCCAAGGGCACCTATATCCGCAGTCTGGCGGTGGATATTGGTGCAGCACTGGGGTGTGGTGCGCATGTCGATGGGTTGCGGCGGACCTCTACCGGTCCCTTTGATATTGCGCAGGCGTTGACCTTGGAAGAGCTTGCCGATGTGCTTGGGCGTGGGGAGTGTCCACTTAAGGCTATGGATCTGGCTTTGAAATATTTGCCGGCGGTGACTCTGACGGAGAACACCGCCTATTATCTGCGTCAGGGACAGGGGGTCGTGGTTGCTTACGCACCTTCCCGCGGGCGCATTCGCCTCTATGGACCGGGAGAGCAGTTCCTCGGTTTGGGAGAGGTCATGGACGACGGAAGGGTGGCGCCTCGCCGCCTCATGAGCGTAAACTAGGGATCATTGTTTTTTTAGAATTTCCGAGGAGAAGGAATTATGTCGTTGTCTCGTGATATCAAAGCAGAAGTTGTCCAGGGTTATGCCACGCATGTGGGGGATACGGGTTCTCCTGAAGTGCAGGTCGCCCTGCTGACCACCCGTATTGAAGGGTTGGCCGATCATTTTAAGATCAATAAACATGACCACCATTCCCGTCAGGGCCTTTTAAAAATGGTTGGTCAACGCCGCAAGTTGCTGGACTATTTGAAGAAGCGGGATATGGATCGCTATCGCACGCTGATCGAACGTCTGGGTCTGCGTAAGTAAGGAGAAGGTCTTGGCCATTATTCGGAAAGAAGTAGATTTTGGTGGTCGCCGCCTGCAACTGGAAACGGGTCGTATGGCACGCCAGGCAGACGGTGCGGTATTGGTTTCTAGTGGGGATACGGTCGTTCTGGTAACGGCGGTGGCCCGCCGGGAGATGAAGCCGGGCCAGGATTTCTTTCCGTTGACGGTGAACTATCAGGAAAAGACCTATGCAGCGGGCAAAATTCCCGGTGGCTTCTTTAAGCGAGAAGGGCGGCCTGCTGAAAAAGAGACGCTGACTTCACGTTTGATTGATCGTCCCATTCGGCCGCTCTTTCCCAAGGGCTTCATGAATGAAGTGCAGGTGATCGCCACGGTGCTGTCGGTGGATCGGGATAACGATCCCGATATTTTGGCGCTGGTCGGTGCTTCGGCGGCCTTGATGATTTCCGGAATTCCGTTCCATGGTCCGATTGGTGCGGCCCGGGTGGGTTATATTGACGGACAATATGTGCTGAACCCCAGTTACTCGCAACTGAGTAGCTCGCAGCTGGATCTCGTGGTGTCAGGGACCCGGCAGGCGGTACTCATGGTGGAGTCTGAGGCGCAGCAATTGTCCGAAGAAATCATGCTGGAAGCGGTGATGTTCGGTCACGCGCAGTTCCAGCCGGTCATTGAGACGATTGAGGCCCTGGCGCGGGAAGCCGGTAAATCGCGCTGGGAGTGGGTGGCGCCGGTGGCCGATGCGGCACTGGGCACGCTGGTGCGCGAGAAAGCCACCCCGCTCTTGCAGGAGGCTTATGCCCTGATGGATAAGCAGGCACGCAGCAAGCGCCTGGAAGAAGTGCAGCAGTCGATGGCGATAGCCTTTGCCGCAGAAGATGCACAGCGCGGCGATCTGGTTCGTGGTCTGTTGAAAAAAATTGAAACCAGCATTGTGCGCGGCCGCATTTTGGATGGCGCGCCGCGCATTGATGGTCGGGACAGCAAGACGGTGCGTCCTATCACCATTGAGGCGGGCGTATTGCCGCGGACCCACGGTTCGGCGCTCTTTACCCGGGGTGAAACCCAAGCCCTGGTGGTGGCGACTTTGGGCACCAAGGGCGATGAGCAGATCATCGATGCCCTGCAAGGGGAGAGTCGTGACCGTTTTATGCTGCATTATAACTTTCCACCCTTCTCTACCGGTGAGACGGGCATGGTGGGCTCCCCCAAACGCCGGGAAATCGGTCACGGGCGCTTGGCGAAGCGGGCGATAGCGGCGGTCCTGCCAAGTAACAGCGAATTCCCGTACAGTTTGCGGGTGGTCTCTGAAGTGCTGGAGTCCAATGGCTCTTCCAGCATGGCGACGGTTTGTGGTGCCTCCCTGGCGCTGATGGATGCCGGTGTGCCCCTCAAGGCGCCGGTGGCGGGTGTGGCCATGGGCCTCATCAAGGAAGGCGACCGTTTTGCCGTCCTCACCGATATCCTGGGTGACGAAGATCATCTGGGTGATATGGATTTCAAGGTGGCGGGCACCGAACAGGGGGTGACTGCCCTGCAGATGGATATCAAGATCGACGGGATTACCCGGGAAATCATGGCACAGGCGCTCAAGCAGGCGCTGGCCGGGCGGCTGCATATCCTTGGGCTGATGAATGGCGTGCTGTCTGTGAGCCGTGGCGAGCTGTCTGACTATGCACCGCGTATTATCACCATCCAGATCAATCCGGATCGCATTCGCGACGTTATCGGACCGGGCGGCAAGGTCATCCGTGCCCTGACCGAAGAAACTGGGGCGACTATCGACATCCAGGACAATGGCACAGTGACTATCGCTTCTGTGGATGGCGAAGCGGGCGCCGCAGCGCGACGGCGTATCGAACTGCTGACGGCTGATGTGCAGGTCGATACCATTTATGATGGCAAAGTGGCCAAGATCATGGATTTTGGTGCCTTTGTGACAATTCTACCAGGACGGGATGGCCTGCTCCACATTTCCCAGATCAGCAACGAGCGGGTCAGTGATGTCCATGACCATCTCAAGGAAGGGCAGGCGGTGCGGGTCAAAGTTCTGGAAGTGGATCGTCAGGGCAAGATCAAACTGAGCATGAAGGATGTCCCGCAATAAGCGGTCCGCTGACATCATTATCAACGTGGTTGAACGCCTATAGTGGCAGGGGTGGACGGGTATGGTCCCCCCCTGCCTTTTTGTGGATTACCGGTGAGCGCAGATGTCTCCCGAAAAATGGATGATTTTAAGAATGTCTTTCTCTTTGCACACACTTTTTTGTTATTCCCTCCTGACATGACGTGCGTTACCGAACCGCTCTGTACAACGCTGGATAACGGTGTGACGGTGATCAGTGAGCGCCAGCCCGGACGCCGCAGCGTGGCTTTGTCTCTGACCGTTGGCAATGGCAGCCGGGACCAGTCCCCGGACGAAAATGGCTTTGCCCATTTGCTGGAGCATATGCTCTTCAAAGGTAGCACGGCGCGGGATGGCGATGCGCTCAATACGGCCATGGAGTCGCTGGGCGGCACCATTAATGCATTTACGGATCGCGAAAGCACGGTGCTTCACGGGACCGTGCTGGCGGAGGATGCTGCTGAAGCCTTTGCGCTGCTGATCGAGCTGCTGACGAAACCGCGCTTTGACCACGCCGACCTGCGCCTCGAAAAGCGGGTGGTCGCGCAAGAGGCGGCCATGGCCGCTGAGGATGTGGAGGATTGGGCGCAGGAGCGTGTTCTCGCGGAAATCTGGGGAGCGCATCCCTTGGCTTGGCCGGTGCTGGGGAACGCACAGTGTATTCGGTCAGCCAGTCGGAAGCGCTTGCAAGCCTATCACCAGCGGGTCCTTGCCGAGTCGCCACTGATTGTCGCCGCCGTCGGGGAAGTGGAGCATACGGCGCTCTGTGCCTGGGCGGAGGCGGCTTTCTGGGGACCGCGCCATGGCGCCCGTGCCGCAATGCCCACTCCGCAGTTTCATGGCGGACAGAAACGCCTGCGCCGCGCCCAGGCGCAACAGGCGCATCTGATCTGGATGGCGCCAGCTTGTAGCGTTGCTGCGGAGGACTATCTGGCTTATGTGGTAGCCAATGCCATACTGGGCGGCGGCACGGCGTCCTATCTGTTCCGCGAACTGCGTGAAAAACGGGGGTTGGCCTATCAGGTATTTTCTCATCTCGACCCCCTCCGTGATTGCGGGGAGTGGACGCTCTATGCGGCCACACCGGGGGCACAGCAAGCTCAGGCGGCAGCGGCCATGGCGGAGGTTCTGGCGACATTACTGGAGCATGGGCCGACGGTGGAGGATATGGCCTGGGCGAAGCGCAGTCTGCGGATTCAGCTCCTGCTGGGACAGGAGGATGCGGAAATTCGTATGAGTCGTCTGACGCGACAATGGCTGTATCTGGGGCGCCTGGTGCCAGTAAAAGAGTCCCTCCAGACCCTTGCCTCTGTGGACGCCGATACCGTTCTGCGGATCTTGCGTGAGGCTTGGACAGAGCGCTTTGAACTGGTGTGCCTGCCAGCACGACGTTGACTCAGGAAAAGTGATCTTTCCAGCGACGTAGTGTGCTGAAGACGCGGACAGGGTTGTCGCCGGTGCTGGGGTCGAAGTGGTTGGCACTGTGTATCAGAGCAGCTTCATGGCAGCGCAGGAAGGGGTTGCTGGCGCGCTCCAGAGCGATGGTGGAGGGCAAGGTCGCCTCGTTGCGCGCGCGCTGTCCGGTGGCCTCTTTTTGGCGCCGGGTTATGACTGGGTTATCCGGATCGACCTGTGCCGCGAAGCGCAGATTGCTGAGGGTGTATTCGTGGGCGCAGTAGACGGTGGTATCCTCCGGCAATGCGGCGAACTGTTGCAGGCTGTGAAACATCTGCGCTGCGCTGCCCTCAAAAAGGCGCCCGCAACCTGCGGCGAAGAGAGTATCTCCGCAGAAAAGCGCGTCTTTCCAGATATAGGCGAGATGATCGCGGGTATGGCCGGGCACTTCCAATACCACGAGCGACTCCGTATCCAGCGTTAAGCGGCCCGCGCTGACCGCATGGGTGAGTTGCGGGATGCGTTGGTTGGCGCCATAGACCGGTAGGCGAAAATGCTGCGCCAGTGCTGCCACGCCGCCGGTGTGGTCCGCATGATGATGGGTGCAGAGAATGGCGCTGGGGCGGATCTGATGTTCAGCACACCAGGTGAAGACGGGTTCTGCGCAACCAGGGTCGATAATCCATACCCCTTTGGGGGTTTCTGTGATGTAGATATAGTTGTCTGTGAAGGCCGGGATGAAATGAATGGGCATTTTTGCTTCTCGCTACTGACAGGGTACCATGGGCCTATTATGGCATTGAATTTGGAGTGGTGGACGCCAGTGTTCTCTTTTTTCGCTGCTGCATGGCAATGGTGTTGATATGCAGAATCCGGAACGTCGCAGCCGACCGCGGGAGCGTCGTGCCGCCATCTGGTGGGAGAGCAGCAGCGGCCGCCTCTTGCTGGAGCGGGTCCGGGATATACTGCCGCGCTGGATAGAACGTCTGCAGCCGGAGACCATTCTGCAACTCGGCCAACCCGTTTTCTGGGGCCTGCCGCCCAGTCACGAGCCCATCTGGGTGCTGCTCAATGACGGTTTTGTGTTGTCTTCCGACGAATATCTGCAAGCCTACGGCGCCTGTGAGGCGATGCCCTTTGCGGCCATGCGTTTCGATCTGGTGATTGTCCCCTTCTGTCTCACCCGGATGGCCAATCCGCAGGCGGTGCTGGAGGAGTGCTGGCGGGTGCTGCGTCCCGAGGGACATGTGCTGATTATGGATTTCAATCCAGGGGGCAGTCTGAGTGTGGTCCGCCGCTGGCACCTCTGGCGCCGGGACCGCAGTTGGCCGTGGCGGCGTCCCTTTCTGCCCCCGGGACGACTGCGGTCCCTGCTGGAAGAGCAGGATTTTGCGCTGCGCGAGGGACGCTACTTTCAATATTCCGTGCCGGGCCTGAAGCGTAATGCGCAGTGGATGGAACTGATGGGCGATCGCTGGTGGCCGGCGGGTGCCAACGCCTATCTGTTGCTGGCGCAGCGGCGTGACCCTGAGCGCCCGTTGCTCGGCGCGCTGCTTCCGCTCAAGTTGCGTTCCGGACGTCAAAAAGTCCGTTCCGAAGCGCCCGTCGCCTATGTTTATCCCGATCCTGATTCTGCTGAGAACCCTGCGACATGTCCGAAAAAATCATAGACTTATTCACCGATGGTGGTTGCCGCGGTAATCCTGGTATCGGTGCCTGGGGGGTATGGCTGCGGCTGGCAGGGCAGGAAAAGGTCTTGTGGGGCTTCGTCCCGGAAACGACGAACAACCGGATGGAATTGACGGCGGCATGGCGCGGCCTGGAGGCACTCAAGCGTCCTAGTATTGTGCGGGTAGTCAGTGATTCCCGTTATCTGCGCGATGGCATGACCCAATGGCTGGCTGGCTGGCAGCGCCGGGGTTGGCGAACGGCAGGTGGGGGGGGCGTGAAAAATCAGGATATCTGGGAGCAGTTGGCGGCCGTGGCGGCACGTCACGAGATCCAATGGGAATGGGTAAGAGGGCACTCGGGGCATGTCGAGAATGAGCGGGTAGATGCGTTACTGAATCTGGTCATGGATCAATGTGTCGCGGGCGGGCGGGTACAGGAGGGCGAAGGATGGCTGTGAGGCAGGTGGTACTGGATACGGAAACCACGGGCATCGACTGGAAACAGGGGCACCGGGTAATTGAAATCGGCGCGGTGGAACTGATCGACCGGCGAGTGACGGGGGTGCATTACCAGCAATATCTCAATCCGCAGCGCAGCAGCGATCCCGAGGCCCTGCGGGTGCATGGACTGACCGATGCGTTTTTGCGGGATAAGCCGGGTTTTGCCGAGGTCGCGGACGCTTTTCTGGAGTTTCTGGGTGACGCGGAACTTATTGTCCACAACGCACCTTTTGATCTGGGCTTTTTGAACCACGAATTGCAGCAGGTAAAAAAAGCGCCTCTAGGGCAGACGGTGCTGGACACGCTTGTGAATGCCCGCCGTCGCCATCCCGGTCAGAAGAATGACCTGAACAGCTTGTGTCGGCGTTATGGGGTAGATAACAGCCATCGTGAGTTGCACGGGGCCTTGCTGGATTGCGAGATACTGGCTGAGGTTTACCTAGCGATGACGGGTGGGCAGGTGGATATGATGGGGTTGTTGGGCGCTGCCGATGGCGCTCCCGCTGCGGCCACAGAGGCGCAAGCCTCTGCAGATAGTCAGAATACGGTCATTCCTGCGACATTAGCGTGGACGCGAGGCGCCTTGCGGGTGATTCGTGCCAGTCCGGATGAGCGCGCTATCCATCAGCAATATTTGCAGAATATGGGCGGCACTGCATTGTGGTCAGAGGATGGATCGTGGCGAGGATAGTCCGGGTACTTACCGGAAACATCCTCGTTACGCTTGGACGCGGATGTTGGGTCACCGGGACTGAAGCTCAGGCCGGATGCTCCGCGAAGTCGGGTTTACGTTCAATGAGTTCGATGCGGTAGCCATCGGGGTCTTCCACGAAGGCGATGATGGTCGTGCCGTGTTTCATCGGCCCCGCCTCACGCACTACCTTGCCACCGCGCGCACGGATGGCATCGCAGGCGGCTGCGGCATTTTCTACTTCGAGGGCGATGTGGCCGAAGGCTTCGCCGAGGGTGTAGTGGTCGACGCCCCAGTTGTAGGTCAGCTCAATGACCGCACCAGCGCTTTCGTCCTGATAACCGACAAAGGCCAGGGTGAATTTGCCATCGGGATAATCCTTGCGACGCAGAAGACGCATACCGAGTATTTCGGTATAAAAAGCAATGGCGCGATCCAGGTCCCCGACGCGCAGCATGGTGTGCAAGAGACGCATGATTTCCTCCTCATGTTGAGCGAATGATAGTCCGCGAGCGCCACCCCGGTGGATGGCCTTTTACGGACTGCCGAAATCAGCCCTGCAGGCGCTTTTCAATACGCAAGCGCAGCGCATTGAGTTTGATGAAGCCTTCGGCATCCTTCTGATTGTAGGCACCGGCATCATCTTCAAAGGTGGCAATACGGGGGTCAAAGAGACTCTCCTGCGACTGCCGTCCCACCACCATACAACTCCCTTTGTAGAGTTTGAGGCGCACCACGCCATTGACCAATCGCTGGGTCTGATCGATGAGCGTCTGCAGGGCGCGGCGTTCCGGGCTCCACCAGAAGCCGTTGTAGATTATACTGGCGTAGCGGGGCATGAGTTCATCCTTGAGATGGGCGACTTCCCGGTCCAGGGTGATGGACTCGATGGCGCGATGGGCCTTGAGCAGAATGGTGCCGCCGGGAGTCTCGTAGCAGCCCCGGGATTTCATGCCGACGTAGCGGTTTTCGACAATATCCAGGCGCCCGATGCCATGCTCGCCGCCGACGGTGTTGAGGTGCGCCAGCAACTGCGCGGGATTGAGCGGCTCGCCGTCGATGGCAATGGGGTCGCCGTGCGCGTAGGTGATCTCCAGATAACGGGGCTGATCTGGCGCTTGCTCCGGCGCCGTGGTCCAGCGCCACATGCTGTCTTCGGCTTCCGCCCAGGGGTCTTCGAGAATGCCGCCTTCATAAGAAATATGCAGCAGGTTGGCATCCATGGAGTAGGGGGATTTCTTGCCGTGGCGTTCCACCGGAATGCCATGCCGTTCGGCATAGGCGAGGAGCTTTTCGCGGGAGTTCAGGTCCCATTCCCGCCAGGGGGCAATCACCTGAATGTCCGGATTGAGGGCGTATGCCCCCAGCTCAAAACGCACCTGATCGTTGCCCTTGCCGGTAGCCCCGTGGGCGACGGCATCGGCACCCACGTCGGCGGCGATTTCCACCATGCGCTTGGCGATGAGGGGCCGGGCGATGGAGGTGCCCAGCAGGTACTCGCCCTCGTAGAGGGTGTTGGCGCGGAACATGGGAAAGACGTAATCACGGACGAATTCCTGGCGCAGATCATCAATGAAGATTTCCCTGGCGCCGAGCTTCTCCGCCTTGGCGCGCGCCGGTTCCAGCTCTTCACCCTGGCCGATGTCGGCGGTGAAGGTGACCACATCGCACTGATACTGATCTTGCAGCCATTTGAGGATGACCGAGGTATCCAGGCCACCGGAATAGGCGAGAACGACTTTCTTGACCATGCATCAATCTCCTTGCAGTGCGGCCACGGGGCCGATGCCAAATAATAATTCCATTAGGGCTTTCTGGGCGTGGAGGCGGTTTTCCGCCTCGTCCCAGACGACAGAGCGGGGTCCGTCGATGACCTCGGCGCTGACCTCTTCGCCACGGTGGGCAGGAAGGCAGTGCATAAATAAGGCGTCCGGCGTCGCGGCGGCCATGAGGGTGGCGTTGACCTGGAAGGGGGCGAGAATCGCCTTGCGTGCGGCGGCCTCTTCTTCCTGACCCATGCTGGTCCAGACGTCGGTGACAATCAGGTCGGCACCGCGCACCGCGGCCACGGCATCATGCAGGATCGTGACGTGATTACCGCCGGTCTGCAACATCGCGGCGGTCGGTGCGTAACCCGCCGGGCTGCCGATGCGCAGTTGAAAGTCGAAAATCTGCGCGGCTTCCATCCAGGAGTGGGCCATATTATTGCTGCCGTCGCCGATATAGGCCACGGTCCTGCCGCGCAGGTCACCCCAGTGTTCCGTCGCCGTCATCAGGTCGGCGAGGAGCTGACAGGGGTGGTGGTCGTCGGAGAGCCCGTTGATCACCGGCACCCGCGACGCGGCGGCGAAGCGGATGAGATTGTCGTGACCGAAGGTGCGGATCATCACCATATCGACCATGCGCGAGATCACCCTGGCGGTGTCCTCGATGCTCTCGCCGCGCCCCAGTTGGGTATCCCGTGGCGAGAGGAAAAGGGCGTGGCCGCCCAGTTGCGCCATGCCCGTCTCAAAGGACACGCGGGTGCGGGTGGAGGATTTCTCAAAGACCATCGCCAGTGTCCGGCCCGCGCAGGGGGCGTAGCGTTCGCCCGTATGCTGGATTTTCTTCAGGGTGATGGCGCGCTGCAGGAGCGCTCGCAGTTCGCTGGGGCTGAGATCGGAGAGACGCAAAAAGTGACGGACCTTCATGATGCGGATTCCAGAAGGCTGGCGAGGCCAGCGACGAGGAGGTCGATTTCTGCTTCTTGCAGAATCAGCGGCGGCAACAGACGGATCACCCGTTCGGCAGTGACGTTGATGAGCAGACCCGCCTCCAAGGCGCGTTCCACCAGACGCTCGGGCTTATGGGCCAGTTCGATACCCACCATCAGACCCATGCCGCGCACCTCCACCACCTCGGGATGCTGGCCGAGACGCGCGCGCAGACGCTGACGGAGCAGAACCCCCATTTGTTCCGCATGGGCGGGGATGGCCTCTTGCTGCATGGTGTCGAGCACCGCCTGGGCGGCGGCGCAGACCAGAGGCCCGCCGCCGAAAGTGGTGCCGTGTTTACCCGGTCCGAAGAGCGCGGCGGTCGGCTGACGCGCCAGCATGGCGCCGATGGGTACCCCGTTGCCCAGCCCTTTGGCCAGACTGAGCACGTCGGGTCGTAAGCCGGGAATCTGCTGGTAGGCGAAGAAGGCCCCGGTACGGCCGATGCCGGTCTGCACTTCGTCCAGTATCAGGAGCAGCCCATGCGTATCGCAGACCTCCCGCAGCCCGGTCAGGAAGCCCTCAGGCGCCGGGCGCACACCGCCTTCGCCCTGCACAGGTTCGACGAGAATGGCGCAAATGCCGGGGTTGGCTTCAACCAGCGCGCGGACGGTGTGGAGGTCGCCATAAGGGGCGCGCACAAAGCCCGGCACCAAGGGGCCGAAGCCTTCCTGGATGCGGAAATTACCGGTGGCCGTCAGTGCCGCCAGGGTGCGGCCATGAAAAGCGTTGCTGAACACCAGAACCTGCGGTTCGGCGATGCCTTTGCCATGACCGTGGAGGCGGGCGATTTTGATGGCCGCTTCATTGGCCTCTGCGCCGCTGTTGCAGAAAAAGGCCGCATCCATGCCGCTGACGGCGCAGAGGGTGTCAGACAGTTTTTCCTGCGCCGGAATATGGTAGAGATTGGAGGTGTGCAGCAGTTGCCCGGCCTGGGCCTGCAAGGCACGGGTAACGGCCGGATGGCTGTGCCCCAGACCACAGACGGCGATCCCTGCCAGGGCGTCCAGATAACGGCGCCCCTCGGTATCATAGAGCCATACTCCCTCACCCCGTACAAAAGCGACCGGCAGTCGGGCATAAGTGGGCATGAGTGGCATCAGACTGGTGCCTCCCCGTCCAGGGCGAAAGCCGCGTGCAGTGCCCGCACCGCGAGTTCCAGATATTTTTCTTCAATGACGACCGAAATCTTGATTTCGGAGGTGGAAATCATCTGGATGTTGATGTTTTCCCGTGCCAGCGTTTCAAACATGGTGGCGGCGATACCGGCATGGGAGCGCATCCCGACGCCCACCACGGAAACCTTGACGATATGGGTGTCGCCCCGGACGTTCTCGGCGCCGAGTTGCTGGGCCACGCCCTGGAGAATATCCTGGGTCTTGGCAAAATCATTGCGGTCCACCGTGAAGGTGAAGTCGGTTTTACCCGCCTCCGAAACATTCTGGAGGATCACATCCACATTGATATTGGCCGCAGAAATCGGACCCAGAATGGCATAGGCGATACCCGGATGGTCGGGCACGCCGACGACGGTGATCTTGGCCTCATTGCGGGAGAAGGCGATGCCGGAGACGCGGGGAGCTTCCACAGAATTTTCCTCATTGGTGACCAGAGTGCCGGGTCCATCCTGAAAAGACGACAAGACCCGCACGGGAACATGGTATTTCATGGCGAATTCGACGGAGCGGGTTTGCAGAACCTTGGCACCGAGGCTGGCCATTTCCAGCATTTCTTCAAAGGTGATGCGATCCAGGCGGCGCGCCCGGGATTCCACCCGCGGGTCGGTGGTGTAAATGCCGTCCACGTCCGTGAAAATATCGCACTCATCGGCATGCAGCGCCGCCGCCAGGGCCACAGCGGTGGTATCCGAACCACCGCGACCCAGGGTGGTGATATTGCCATGCGGATCGACCCCCTGAAAGCCCGCCACGACCACAATCTTGCCGGCATCCAGTGCCGCCCGGATCTTGTGATCGTCAATATGCTCGATGCGTGCCCGGTTATGGGCCGAATCGGTCATGATGGCGACCTGCCCGCCGGTGAACGAAATGGCGGGTTGCCCGATGCTTTCCAACGCCATGCTCAGCAGCGCAATGGTGACCTGCTCGCCGGTGCTGAGCAGGGTGTCCAGTTCGCGTTCTGCCGGGGCATCGGCCAGGGCGCGCGCCAGTTGCAGGAGGCGGTCCGTCTCGCCAGACATGGCGGAAACCACCACTACCACCTGATGACCGGCGCGATGACTGGCCGTGACCCGTCCCGCGACGGCCCGGATGCGTTCCACGCTGCCCACGGAAGTGCCGCCAAATTTCTGTACGATGAGTGCCATTTTCAGTGATTTTATGAAAAATTAAGGGCAGATGATAAATCGTTGCGGCGGGGTCTGTACAGGACGCGCTGCGGAAGTTGTTTGCGACGTGGTGCCCGACTGCTTTCAACGCCGCAGGCAGCGCATTTTCAACATGAGCCCCAATGAAGAAAAGTGCGGGCCAGAGGATGTGGTCCGGTGGCCGCGACTGCGCGGCGAACGCCCGTTGCCGTTCCTAGACCGGAGCTGGCAGTCCATACCACGGTTTGCCAGACTCTGGTCTGCTAGACTGAAGATTGGGTGGATGTTGTATATATCGGCAGAATCAAGTCAGGAGAATTGGCATGGCAACGGATTTACGGGCACTCAGGAAGCAGGTTGGACAAAGTATCTGGCTGGATAATCTGTCTCGCACCCTCATCCATGACGATATTTTGCGGCGTTATATCGACGAGGACGGGATCAGTGGGGTAACCTCCAACCCCAGTATTTTTCAAAAGGCGATCCACTCCAGCCCATACTATCAGCAGGATCTGCGCCAGCCTGCAGACTCCGCAGAACGATTGTATGAGCGTCTGGTGGTGGATGATCTGCGCAAAGCCTGCGATTTGTTGCATCCGGTGCATGTGGAAACGGACGGTGACGATGGCTGGGTGAGCTGGGAGGAGTCACCGCGGCTGGGGCAGGATGAGGCCGCTACGGTGACTGAGGCGCAACGGCTGCGCGGGCTGGTGCAGCGGGATAATCTGCTGATCAAGGTGCCGGCCACGCCCGCAGGTATCCGTGCCTTCGCAACGCTCATTGGCCGCGGTGTGTCAGTCAACGTGACCCTGATGTTTGGGCTAAAACATGTCCGTGATGTATTCGCGGCCTATCAGAAAGGAATGGTGCAGTGGGTGACCAGTGGCGGTGATCCGCGCAAGGTGAAAGCGGTCGCCAGCCTTTTCCTGTCGCGGGTGGATACGCTGGTCGATCAAAAGCTGGAGGCTATTGGCACGCCAGAGGCTTTGGCGTTGCGTGGTAAGGCGGCTGTGGCGATGGCGAAATCTGCGTACGCCATTTATCAGAGGGCTTTCCATGGTAAGGACTTTGTGGCGCTGCGCACGGCGGGTGCAAGACCCCAGTATCTGCTCTGGGCGAGTACCAGTACCAAAAACGCTGCTTATTCCGATTTGCTCTACGTCGAGCCGCTGATGGGGCCGCAGACGATCAATACTTTGCCCGATGAAACGTTGATCAGACTCCGTGACCACGGCAGCCTGGTGGCACGGATCGAAGATAATATGGCAGAGGCACAGCAGATCATGGCGCGACTGGCCAGCCTGGGTATCGATATGGACGGAGCTGTGGCGGAGCAGTTGCAGGCCGAAGGTATGGCCGCTTTTGCCAAGAGTTTTGAGGAAATGCTGGCGGAGGTGGCGCGCGCAATGGGGTGAGCGGCGCGCCGTGATGGTTCGGCGTACGTCTCAGAAGCCGACGGTGTTGAAACCGGCGTCTACGTAGGTGATCTCGCCGGTGATGCCAGAAGCGAGGTCGGAGCAGAGGAAGGCGGCGGTGTTGCCGACTTCCTCTTGTGTCACGTTGCGGTGCAGGGGCGCATGTTCCGCATAGTGATCTAGGATTTTGCGGAACTCGCCGATACCGCTGGCCGCGAGGGTGCGGATAGGGCCGGCGGAAATGGCGTTGACGCGGATGCCGTCCGGCCCCATCGCGTAGGCGAGATAACGGACGTTGGCTTCAAGGCTGGCCTTGGCGAGTCCCATCACATTGTAGTTGGCCATGGCGCGCTCGGCGCCAAGGTAGCTGAGGGCCAGCAAGGCGCCCTGCCGCCCCTGCATGAGCGGGTGCATGGCCTTGGCCATGGCGGTGAAGCTGTAAGAGGATACCTCGTGGGCAATGCGGAAGCCCTCGCGGGTGGTGGCGTCCAGATAGTTGCCGCTGAGCTCGTCTTTGGGCGCAAAAGCGGCGCCATGAATGCCGATATCGACGCCACCCCAGAGCGACTGGATCTTGCGCATGGTGCCAGCCAGTTGCTCTTCGTTCATCAGGTCCAGTTCCAGGGGCTCTGGGGCACCGATCTGGCTTGCCAGCTCTTCCACTCGGCTTTGGGTGCGCTCGCCCTGATAGGTGAGCAGCACGTTCGCGCCCTGACGATGCATAGCCTGAGCGATGCCCCAGCAGATGGAGCGGTCATTAGCCACGCCGACAACCAGTGCCTTTTTACCTTCCATAAAACCCATTGCAAAAACCCCTTACGCCAGAATCAGCGCGTATAAATGGTGAGACGTGAGCCCGGCTGAATATCGCTGGCCGAGGCCAGACGATTCCACTGAATCAGCGATTTGGGCTGGACATGGAATTGCTGGGCAATCTGCCAGAGCGTGTCTCCCTGACGCACCACATAAGTCGTCGTCCGTGCCTGTGTAGCGGCGCGCTCCTGCCGGTGGCTGATGGCGGCGACCACTGTTTGTGCTGGGATATTCAGCACTTGTCCGGGATGGAGGACGGTCTGCTCGGTGAGGTGATTGGCGTGGGCCAGTACGGCGACGCCGACCCCGGCGCGTTGTGCGATTTGCCACAGACTTTCACCAGGCCGGACAGTAAGGCGCTGGCGACCGCGCAAGGCCGTATAGACCGGTGCAGCAGCACCGCCATGTACCGTGAGCGTCTCACCGACCTGCAGGTCGCGCGCGGAACGGATATGGTTCCAGCGCATGAGGTCGTGGACGCTGACGCCTACGTGTTGAGCCAGTTGTGAGAGGGTATTGCCGGAATGGACGGTGATCTGACGATTATGTTGCGCGTATACCGCATTACGCAATCCACCGGAGCCATAAATTACGAGGTGCTGACCGACTTGCAGGTCGCGCGCGGAACGGATGTGATTCCAGCGTTTGAGATCGGTAATGCTGACCCCGGCCCGTTGTGCCAGATGCCAGAGCGTCTCACCGGGGCGGAGGGTGATATGGCTGAGTTGTGGCACCGTTGCGGGCACAGCGCCTGCAGGTCGCGTAGCCGCTTCCTGGGGCGTCGTCAATAGCGCAGTTTTTAGCGTTCTAGCCTTGTCCTTGGGAACCACGAGCTGGTAATCAGCCGGTGCGACGCCATAACTCAGCCCGGCATTGAGGTGCTGTAATTCGCTGACCGGCATATTCATCAGCGTTGCTGCTACATTCAGAGCCACGGATTTTGGGGTGGTCACCACCGCAATATGTGCCGCATTGGGAATGGAGGGCAGGGAAATATGGTAGGCATTGGCGTTTTTGATGATTTGCGCCAGGGCGAGCAACTCGGCAACGTAGTTTTCCGTTTGCTCCGGGAGATTGAGATCCCAGAAATCCGTGGGCTTGCCTGCCGCGACATTTTGCTGGATGGCCGCGGAAACCGTGCCCTGTCCGGCATTGTAGGAGGCGATGGCGAGGAGCCAGTTGCCACCGAAATAGTTATAGAGGTAAGACAGATAATCGAGGGCCGCATTCGTGGAGGCGGTGAGGCTCAGGCGGGGGTCACCGTAGCGGGTGTTTTGCAGGCCGAAACTGCGCGCGGTACCCGGTACAAATTGCCAAAGGCCCGCTGCGGCCGCCGGAGAATAGGCCTTGGGATTGTAGCCGCTTTCGATGGCCGGTAGCAGCGCCAACTCCATGGGCAGGCCGCGCTGCGCAACTGCTGACACTACGTAATAAAGGAAGGGACGGGAGTTATCGAGAATTTGTTCCAGTTTGCCCTGATGTTGCAGGAACCAGGTGCGCCATTTGTCGACTTCCACCCGGGAGACATCGCTAAGTCGTAGGCCGTCGTCAATATGCGCCCAGACATTACTAGGCTTCGTCTGGTTGCCAAAGGCACCTGACGCTTCAAATTGCTGCAGGGTAGCCGATAGGCCGGAAGCATTGCTGCGTTGCCCGTTGGCTGATCCGCCGTCTTGTAGCTCCGCAGCCTGTCCGGTGGCGTTCAAAGCTTCGGCTGCACCACTCTGAAGATCGCTTTGTTGCAGGCCTATGGCTTGGCTATCCGCCCAGGCCATAGGAATGCTCCCTAGCGCCACCAGTGTGGCGATAGCGATGATTCGCTTTTTCATGCTGCTCCTTCTTGGCGGATTCGATCCACAATGGGCATCCCGCAGATATAACCCTATTCATAAAAGGATATCATTATAAACATGGGGTTGGCATGATGCTTGCTGCCCGTTACATGGATAGTAAGCAAAAGGAATGCCCCGAGTCAAACGATGTTTGTCGGTCTCTATAAGGATACCGGCAGGTCAAAGAGGCTGTTATTATCCGGTTTTCGACAGTCTCAGGTTGCGCACCATGTCCGTTCGTACCCGTTTCGCCCCCAGTCCCACCGGTTATCTGCATATTGGCGGTGTGCGCACCGCGCTTTACTCCTGGCTGCACGCGCGTCAGCAGGGGGGGCACTTCGTTCTGCGTATCGAGGATACGGATGTGGAGCGCTCGACGCTGGAAGCGACAGCCGCCATTCTGGAGGGGATGGCTTGGCTGGGGCTGGACTGGGACGAGGGTCCGTTCTATCAGATGCAGCGCATGGACCGTTACCGGGAAGTGCTGGCGCAGATGCTGGCGGCGGGGACGGCCTATCATTGCTATTGCAGTCGTGAGGAAGTGGATGCCATGCGCGAAAATCAGCGCGGGCGCGGCGAGAAACCGCGCTATGACGGACGTTGCCGGCAGCGCACGGCAGCGCGTGATGGGGTCACACCGGTGATCCGCTTCCGCAGCCCGGATGGCGGTGAGACCGTGGTGGAAGACCTGATTCACGGTACGGTGCGCTTTCAGAACAGTGAACTGGACGATCTGATTATCGCGCGCTCCGACGGGACGCCGACCTACAACTTCTGCGTGGTGGTGGATGACTGGGATATGGGGATCACCCATGTGATCCGCGGTGACGATCATCTCAATAATACGCCGCGGCAGATGCAGATTCTGCAGGCGCTCGGCGCCCAGGTGCCCGCTTATGCCCATGTGCCGATGATTCTCGGGCCAGACAAGCAAAAGCTGTCCAAGCGTCACGGGGCGGTGAGTGTGCTGGAATACCGTGAGCAGGGTTTTTTGCCCGACGCGCTGCTCAATTTTCTGGTGCGGCTGGGCTGGTCCCATGGCGATCAGGAAATCTTTACCCGCGAGGAAATGGTGGAATTTTTCCGCATTGATACGGTGAACAAGGCGGCATCGGCCTTCAACCCGGAGAAGCTGTTGTGGATCAATGCCCAGCATATGCAACGGCTGACGCCGGAAGGGCTGACGCAGCATCTGCTGCCTTACCTCAACGCCGTGGGCGTAACCGAGTCTTTGCTGGCGGCCGGACCGACCCTCCCGGCGGTGGTGGCGCTGTTGCAGGAGCGGTCCAAGACCTTGGTGGAGATGGCGGCGGCGGCGGCGATGTTTTATGTGGCGCCGGTGGCCGGTGAACCCAAAGATGTGGAGAAACATCTGCACGGACAGGGCGCATTGCTGGCGACCATGACCCAGGCGCTCGGCGCGTTGCCGAACTGGGAGGCGGCGGCGATTCACAGCGTGCTACAGGAACTGGCGGTGACCCATGCCGACGGTAAGATGGGCAAGGTCGCGCAACCCCTGCGGGTGGCGGTGGCCGGGCGGGCGGTGTCACCGCCTATTGATGCGACGCTGGCTTTATTTGGCAGGGAAGAGACGTTGGCGCGTCTGCAGCGGGCGACCGCCTGGATCTAGTCCCTTTTCGCCATTTAGGGTCTGCTGATACTTGGCGCGGAGCGGTGCTTTTGCGATGATGGAGGCGTCCGTTGTTCCCGACCGATTTCCCGCAGATTCAGGAGAGCAGTGCATGGCTATGAATGTCACCCAGAAGATTATTGCCGCCCATTTGGTCAGTGGCACGCTGGAAGCGGGGAGCTCTATCGCAATCCGTATCGACCAGACCCTGACCCAGGACGCCACGGGGACCATGGCCTATCTGCAATTCGAGGCCCTCGGCTTGCCGCGGGTGCGCACGGAGCTCTCGGTGTCCTATGTGGACCACAACATGCTCCAGTCGGGTTTTGAGAACGCTGATGATCATCGTTTTCTGCAAAGCTTTGCCGCGAAATACGGCGTGCATTTCTCGCGCCCCGGCAACGGCATCTGCCATCAGGTGCACCTGGAGCGCTTTTCCAGGCCGGGCGGCACCCTGCTGGGCTCCGATTCCCACACGCCGACTTCCGGCGGAGCGGGCATGCTGGCCATTGGTGCGGGCGGTCTCGACATTGCCCTGGCCATGGGCGGGTTGCCTTTCAACCTCAATATGCCGCAGGTGGTCGGGGTCAAGCTGATTGGCCGCTTGCAGCCTTTTGTCAGCGCCAAGGACATTATCCTCGAAGTCCTGCGCCACAAGACAGTGAAGGGCGGTGTCGGCAAAGTGTTCGAGTACTTCGGGCCGGGCGTCGCCCACCTCAGTGTGCCGGAGCGGGCGACCATCACCAACATGGGTGCCGAATTGGGCGCCACCACCAGTGTCTTCCCCAGCGACGCCGTGACCCGCCGTTACCTGGCAGCGCAGGGGCGCGATGCCTCCTGGTCGGAGTGGGTGCTGGATGCCGATGCCAGCTATGACGAGGTGCTGGAAATCGATCTCGACCAGTTGGAGCCCCTCATCGCCTGTCCGCACAGCCCCGACAACGTCCGGAAAGTGCGCGAGGTGGCGGGAACGCCGGTGGCGCAGGTGGCTATCGGATCCTGCACCAACTCGTCCTACACGGATTTGAT
>NZ_DAHVHY010000026.1 GCF_027322205.1 Acidithiobacillus sp. | reverse complement strand
TCGCCATGTCCGCAATAACTTTGTGCCAATAGGCCGGATCGACTTCCGCCACCCCGCTGGCGGTCGCCATCCGCTGACAGCGCTGCAGGACCCATTCCGGGGCACCTTTAATGGCGATGCCGTCGCTGTGGCGCGTCGCCATGAAGGGCTGCTCGTGGCTGAAAGGCCGGGCATCCACCCGCGGAGATTCCATCTGCGACACGTCGACGTCCGCACCATGCGTGCCCGCATAGCGGAGCAGAGCCTGTTCCAGAGGGTCACCAATACCGCTCTTATCGTTGCGTAGCTGGGCGTCGTTACACAAAATCATGACCCGCAGAGCACGTTGCAGCAGGGCGGGGGAGTCATCGGCGAGGGCTAGCTCCTGCACGGTCATACGATTTTCTGTCAGGGTGCCCGTTTTGTCGGTGCAAATGACGGTAACCGTGCCCAGGGTTTCTACTGCCGGTAACTGGCGGACGATGGCGCCGCGTTGCGCCATACGCTGCACGCCCAGCGCCAGGGTCACACTAATTATCGCTGGTAACCCCTCGGGAATAATGGCTACCGCCAGACTGATGGCGGCGAGCAGGGCGAATTCCAGCGCCTCGCCCCGCCACCAGGCAATACCCGCCGCGATGGCTGCCAGAAGAACTACGATGAAGGCGAGAGTCCGAGACAAACGGCTGATGCGCTCCAGCAGAGGCGAGCGCATGGTCAGGGTAGTTCCCATGAGTTGGTGGATACGGCCTATTTCGGTGGCGCTGCCGGTGGCGGTCACCTGACCAACACCATCTCCCCCGGTCACCAGCGTTCCGGCCCACAGCAGTAACTCGCCCGCGTCGCCAGAAGTGGTTTTATCCACCGGGACGGACTCCCCCGTCAGCAGGGATTCGTCCACCCGCAGGGCATGCGCCTCCAGCAACCGCATGTCCGCGCTGATACGTGCACCATTTTCTACCCGCACCCAGTCGTCGGGCACCAGTGCTTCAGCGGGCAGTTGTTGCCAGGCGCCATCGCGACAGACCAACACCTGCGGGGCGAGAAAAGATTGCAGTGTCTGCACGGCTTTCTCCGCGCGGTTCTCCTGAATAAAGCCGAGCATGGTGTTGATCAGGATCACCGCGCCGATGACCGCGCCGTCTACCAGATGTCCGAGTACCAGCGATAACAGTGCAGCGGCCAGCAGAATCGCGATGAGGGTGTTACGAAACTGCGCCAGCAGTTGTTGCCACCAGCGCGGCGCATGCGCCGCGGACAGACGATTGAGCCCGTACTGTTGCTGCAACGCCGAGGCCGCAGCGCTGCTCAGACCGCATGCCATTGGATCATGCTCCGTGGCGTCCATGTTGATCCCTCCGGTCGCGCAAAAGCAGAAATTACGGTGGACTCAGTAGCTGCAAGGACCATTGGCCGTTTTCCCAGCGCCCGATTTGCGCGCCATCGGCACCCCAGGCACCCAGCACCATGCGCCGTCCCTCCGGATGCTGCTCCCAAACGGGGCGATGGGTATGGCCGTGAATCAATATGTCATAAGCGGCACCATCCAGCGCGAAAACACCATCCCCGTGGAGGGCGGCGACGATGGTCTGCGGATTGGCATCGGTTATGGCTGGTGCCTTGGCCCGCACTTCCCGGTTACTGCCGCGACGCAATCCGCGGGCGATACGCTGGAGCCAGGCATAAGGCAGGCGTCCCAGCGTCAGGCGGGTCAGCGGATGGCGAATTACCCGGCGAAAGCGCTGATAACGATGATCGTCGCTGCACAGCAAGTCACCATGGGTCAGGAGGATACGCTGATCGCCCAGTTGCAGTAGCGCTGGGTCAGGCAGGGCGATAATTCCGAACTGTGCCAGAAAGTCGGCTTCCAGGGCAAAGTCCCGGTTACCGACCATGAGATAAATGGCTGTCCCCTGCTTATGCAGTTCATGGAGCAGAACAAGGATTTCTGCATAAGGAGCCGCCACCGCCTGATCTCGATGCACCCAGTAGTCAAACAGATCACCCAGAATAAAAACAGCCCGTGCAGCCCGACCCTCGTGTGCGCAGAAATGGCGGAAGAGGGCGGTCAGCGCGGGCTGTGCGGAGCACAGATGCAGGTCAGAAATAAACAGCACGGGGCCATTACCAAGGTCTGCACCCTGCACCGTTATAGACTCAGGCCGCAGGCAGACGCTCGCCCTTGTCGATGGAGATGGTCTCCTTGGGAACGTCCTGGTGCATGCCCTGGTTACCGGTCGGGGTCTTGGCGATATCGTCTACCACATCCATCCCGCTGATGACCTCCCCAAAAACGGCATAACCCCAGCCTGATCCAGAGGCCATCTTGAAGTTGAGGAAATCATTGTCTGTCAGATTGATGAAAAACTGCGCGGTGGCGGAGTGGGGATCATTGGTCCGTGCCATGGCGAGCGTGCCCCTCGCATTCTTCAGACCATTCTCCGCCTCATTGGCGATGGGCGCATGGACCTTTTTCTGCTGCATGTCCGCCGTAAAACCGCCGCCCTGAACCATGAAGCCGGGTATAACGCGATGAAAGATGGTGCCGTCAAAAAAACCCTCATCGACATACTTCAGAAAATTCTCGACGGTGTTGGGCGCTTTGTCGGCGTCCAGCTCAATGACGATATCACCCTTGTTGCTGCGCAGCACTACTTGCGGATTTGCCATGAACACTCCTCAGAATTCAGGGCACTAGCGCCCTGCTAGAAAAATTCACCACTCAGGCCAGCGGCGACGAAGGCCAAGAGTAAAGCGACAGAGCGGGCCTTGTCGATACCCAGCTCCCCTGCCCAGCGTTATAACCCAGTCGTTGGGATGTGTTGTGGGAGGTAGAGTCAAGCCCGCATCTGCGGCAGCCGCGAAAAATGCCTTGTTCATGGTGCGCTGGAATCCCGCTTTCTGAAATGGTGCATGTAGGCCCTCATGGTGTTATCCGCTACTGCCTGATGAATTGCCACATAAAATATCAGCAGACTCAAAATGGCCACTGCCGCCATGCCGGGGAAAAATCCAAGCACCCCCGTTCCACCCAGAACCGCCGGGCTCAGCCAGCTGATTCCCCACAAACCCAGAAAATAGGGAATAATCCACCACATATACTGCCATCCCATTGCGGACCATCGTCCTGTCCGCCAGATGCCGGTGAGGGCATAAAGGATTAACAGGGCGAACAAAGTGCCGAAAATAAAATTCAGGGTGTTCAGGCCCGACCAGAGCACGATCCAGCTTGCCACGACGAAGGTGAGGGGTGCGATAACTGGTGCCGCCCACAAGCGAAAGGGGCGTTCCAGGTCAGGCATCGCCCGGCGCAACTGAATCAGTGCAATGGGTCCGATGACATAGGACAGTACCGTCATAGAAGCGATGTAACCTACCATTTTCTGCCAGGAGGGAAACGGAAAAAAGAACACCGCGCCGACAAAGTACAGCAAAATCAGGCTGGCCCAGGGAACCCCATGCCGATTGATGCGTGCCACCCACTTGGGTGCCGCCCCGGTATCTGCGGTCGCCAGGGCAACCCGGGCTGCGGTGGTGGTATAAATCAATGCGGTCCCACCCGGTGACACAAATGCATCGACATACAGAAGCACCGCCAGCCAACCAGCCCCCACCGCAGCGGCAAGGGCGGCAAAGGGGCCGTTGATCCCAGAAAAATGGAGGTGTTGCCAGCCTCCCGCCGCCAAATCGGCAGGATGTATCGCACCGATGAAAGCTACCTGTAAAGCGATATAAATTCCCGATGCAATCAAGACAGATGCGATAACGGCAATCGGTACATCCCGTTTCGGATTTTTACTTTCTCCAGCCAGGTCGATAGCATGACGAAAACCCAGCAGGCTGAAAATCACACCGCCGGTGGCCACGGCAACGAACATCCCGTGAAAATCAGCCGTTGCATTCTGTGCATGCACTACGAAATTACCTGGGTGCCACGATGTGGCGAGCAACACCCCAATCGTCAGCACAGGAATCGAAATTTTCCACCAGGTAGCGCCATTGTTGATTTTCAAAACCCAGCGCACCACCAGAAAATTGATGGCAACAAAGAAGGCGAGTAATCCTAGTGCGACGGCGAAACCTTTGACGCTGAGCAGGTCAGAATGCTGCAGCAGCAATCCCGGTAGGTAATTATTAGCGTAGGTCAGTATAGCCGTAACTTCGATGGGCGCGATGGTGGCGTAAGAGAGAAAGAGAATCCAACTCCACATATGACCAACGATCGGACCGTTGCCCACATGGGCCAGATGAACCACTGCACCCGCCCGGGGAATCAGCGGACCAAGTTCGGCAAAAACTAGCGCCAGCAAAAGGATGGAGAAGGCGCCGATCATCCATGAACCGACCGCGTAGGGGCCTGCTTGCTGTGCCGTATACAGTGGTCCAAACAGCCACCCGGAACCAATTGAAGCGCCCACGCACGCCAATATCACCCCTTGCAGAGAGCCTTCTCGCCGCAGTTTGCTTTTTGTGGTCGGAGGTTTTATGGGTGCCATTATTTTTCCTGGAATGCAATACGTATCACAGTGCGAATAGTCAGAAAGTGCGCGTCATAGAAACACCCAACTGCATGTGCATCACTCAATTGCTGCGCAGTCTCCACCCTATCAGGAGGGTTTTGCTCATGTCAACCAGTTGGTTAATTGCAATGCTATCATTGATAGTATCGGCTATTATAAGTGTTGCGCATCCGCCACTCCAGTATGCGAAACAATAAAAATAAACTCATTCAGGCCAGATGTATATTTATATGATAACTATACGATAAACAAAGAGTGGCATTGGGCTTCTGTATGCCATTAAGCAAGTGTCAAAACAATCAGTAACATTATTAATTTTATAAATTATTAGGTGTGCGTTATGAATTTGTGCTGTGACGTGGAAATAGGGCAACAAAAAATTGTCATAAGTGCAACTATTTATTCAGGTACGCACATGGTTGGCACCACAAAAAAAACATGTTACGGTACGTTTCATGTGAAGGTCGGTGTGATATGT
Organism: Acidithiobacillus sp.; assembly: GCF_027322205.1. GTDB lineage: Bacteria > Pseudomonadota > Gammaproteobacteria > Acidithiobacillales > Acidithiobacillaceae > Acidithiobacillus. The sequence continues at coordinate 22,508 of NZ_DAHVHY010000026.1, read as the reverse complement.
AACCACGTCGTTATCTTTGCTCATGTTAGCGGAATTCTGTTAATAGTTATTCACAAACCTAAGATTAGGAGAAACAAATTTATGAGAAAGCAAAAGCATTTGACACTTCGCATTTTGTTGGGGGTAGGTGTTTTTGGTTGTGGTAGTACCTTGGCTCTCGCAAGTATGGGTAGTCCTATGGCCACACAGCAACAACCTTCGAGTCCGGCTATGCAGTCGGGTCAGGGCACCCTTGCGCCCAAGATGTCGGTGCAGCCACCAGGACCCAAGGTGGGACACGCCGAGTTACATCATTTTGCGGCGGCGATCATATCAGTCCAACCGATTAACCGAGAGGTCCACCGTGACCTCGCTACGCAAAAAATGACGCAGACCCAGCATCAGCAATTGATTAAGACATACACCCAGAAGGTTAAAACAGTCTTGGCGAAGAATCATCTTTCACCGGTTGCTTACGAGACGTTGATAAAAAAGGCGCAAACGGATCCAGCATTTGCACAGCGTGTCGAAACCGCAATAAAGGCGCATGGCGGATAGAGTTTTTCCTTACCGTCTGAAAAGCGTCGTCAGCAGTAATAGCCTCTCGGGTATTATCCGTGCGGGTGTGCAATTTGAACACCCTACGCGCCGCCTTATGCCAAGAATGAATGCTAGTGGCTTTTTGGCAGGAATAGAATCAATGCCAATTGGTACCAAGATGCTACTGGTTCTGCTTCTTCCGGCTCGTCTTTCGCGCGTCACTGTCAGGTGGCGCGTTGTCTGGCAGCACAATGGTATCGCGCTAATCACTTGTTTTGACGACCTCGCAGACCAGGGTGCCCCGCGCCAGGGTTGCGCTGATTTGCGCATGCACCGCGACAGACTTGCTGCCAAAAATAACCTTGCCGGATTCGTCGCGAAGGACAGCAAAACCACGTTGTAGAACAGCCAAGGGATCCAGTAGGCGTAAGACCGTTACCTGCTGCTGTTGTTGCGCCTCGGCGCTGACCAGCAGCTTATTTATCGCCAGAATCAGCGCGGCACGCCGGGTTTCCAACATCTCATTCAGGCTTTGCAAGCGCTGGCGCGGGTCTTGCCGCAAACGCCGCGCCTGGAGAACCAGCAGCCGTTCGCTCCATTCGGCCTGCCGCCGCCGCATGGCCTGCCGCAAGGCTTCACGTGCCATACCCAAACGACGCTCAGCATCCTGCACCCGTTCGCCGGGATGACGAAGGCGCAGTCGCAAATAGTCGAGACGCTGGGTCGTGTCCCGCAGCGTGCGCTGCATGGATTGCTCCAGTTGTCGGCGTTGTGCCTGCACCTGCGGCAACCACTCAGCGCGGTCGGGGCTAACCGCTTCAGCCGCCGCGGTGGGGGTTGCCGCCCGTAGATCGCCGGCGAAGTCGGCAATGGTGAAATCAATTTCATGACCAATGCCTGTCACCACCGGCACCGGGCAGGCACGGATCGCACGCGCCACGCTTTCTTCATTAAAACACCACAGGTCCTCCGCGCTGCCGCCGCCACGCGCCAGGATCGCCACGTCTTCCTGCTGTCGGCGGGCGATGCGGCCTAGCGCCGTGCAAATCTGTGCTGCTGCCTGATCGCCCTGCACCAGCACCGGATAAACCATTACCGCGAGCATCGGCCAGCGCCGCGCCAACGTCACCCGGATGTCATGCAGCGCCGCTCCGCTTGTTGAGGTCACCACTGCGACACGTAGTGGCCAGCGGGGGAGCGGCCGCTTCAACTCCGGCGCAAAAAGCCCTTCAGTCGCCAGTTTCTCTCTGAGCGCTGCAAAACGCGCCTGTAACTCGCCCTCACCAGCATTCAGTAATTGCTCAACAATCAGCTGAAAATCACCTCGTCCTTCATACAGGGTCGGTTGAGCCAGCACCTGCACCTGCATGCCATTGCGCGGCTGTATCCGGGTATAGGTATTACGCTGATGGAACATGGCGCAACGCACCTGCGCCCGCGCGTCCTTCAGTGAAAAGTACCAGTGTCCCGATCCGGGGCTGCTGAAGTTGGAGAGTTCACCCTCCACCCTTAACAGCGGGAAATTCCCTTCGATAATTTCGCGAACAGCACCGTTCAGGGCGCTGACGGTAAGTATCGGGATCTGCGAATTACCAATGGTCATAGCATACTCTCATCATGGATGGTGGGAGGAAGATCAGGATCTCTTGACCCTGTTACCCTCCGCGTTTTAAGGTCAGCATAATACATTTTTCTAGCATTCGGGATGGTCCCGCATGTTTAGCGCATTTCTGCGCGAACGCCCACCTTAAAAGGAGTCATTATGGCCGTAATAGAACTCACGCAAGACAATTTTGAAGCCGTTGTCAGCGGCAACGATATGGTAATCATCGATTTTTGGGCCTCCTGGTGCGCGCCCTGCAAGGCTTTTGCCCCCACCTTTGAGGCGGCTGCGGAAAGACATCCGGATATCGTCTTTGGCAAGGTCGATACTGATACGGAGCAGGAGCTGGCTGGCTCTTTCCAGATTCGCTCCATTCCTACGCTGACCGTTTTCCGTCAGCAGATCGGGATTTTTTCGCAGGCAGGTTCACTGCCTGCCAGGGCGCTGGAGGAAGTCATTCAGCAGGCGCTGGCGCTGGATATGGACAAGGTCCGCGCAGAAATTACCGATCAGCCGGACGTGACGACGCACTGAGCACCTCTCTTGCGCTGATCCAGGAGCCTGCAAATCTAAAGCAGAGAACCGGCCGGGCAAAGCGATTACCTTATGAGATTAACCCCCCCCGGCCGACACATGCCGCACCCCCAGAAAATGCATGTTCAGCGGAATTTCTATTTTACGGGTTTGCTCCGCGAGCTGCTTTGAGAACGGCATATATGGGAAGGAGAGCCGAATAATCCGTTCCGCTGCCGCATCCAGGGCCTTGTTCCCCGACGACTGCTCCATAATGATATGTTCAAGACCTCCTTGCGGATTCAGTACTACTTTGACCTTGAGTTGCCCGACCATCTCTCCCGGGTAATTGAGATCGCCGATCCGCTCCAGTTTCTGTATCCATCCGGCGATATAAAAATTTGCCACTGGTCCTTTCGGATTCTCGAACTTCGGTAATGGCGGGCTGGCCGTTGCGGCACGGGCCACCTGATCCATCTGTTGTTCCAGCCTGCCGATGCTGAGATGCGGCAAAGGTTGCGCGCTGGGAGATACCGGTGTCATCTCTGGTGACACCCGCTGCGGCAGCGGATGTGCCCGCGCCGGGACACGGCGGGGTTGTGGCACGGGTCGCGAGCTGGGCTGCGGACGTACGGTCGGTGCAACCCGATGTGGCACTACTACCGGCCTGCTGGGGGGCACGACTCGTGGCGTGGTTGGACTGGGCGCTTGGGGCCGAATGGGTTTCGGCATGATGTGGAAGGTCTTGTGGACCGTTGTTTGATTCGGTAACGACTGCATTTTCGGCTTCTGAATATGGACAAAGAAAAAAATACCCGCTGCCATAAGCAGGGCAGAGAGCAGCAGCCAGGGCAGCAAGCCCTCGCTCCAGTGGGGTTTTTCTTCGGGAACCAGAAAATAAAACTTGTGTTCAGCGATGGCCAATCGTCCTAACCTCGCGGCAACGCCGCCCCACGCAATTCAAATCGCCCACGCTCCGCGGGTACTGGGCCATAAGCTTGAATCATCGATCGCCCTGAGTAAAGGCGGTGCACCGCACTCAGGCCGCCTGCTTCTGCACACTGGGGATATGGGGTAGAAATGCGGCCAGCACACCGAGCAAGGGCAGAAAAGCGCATATCTGATACACCACCTGAATACTCCAGACGTCCGCCAGTTCCCCCAGCAATGCGGCACCCACGCCGCCCAACCCAAAAGCCAGCCCGAAAAACAGGCCGGAAATGGTCCCGACCTTGCCGGGTACCAGCTCCTGTGCGTAAACCACAATAGCGGGGAAGGCCGACGCGAGCAGGAAACCAATGATCACCGTCAAAATAGCGCTCAGCGTCAGGCCCACATAAGGGAGCGTGAGAGTGAAGGGCGCGATCCCCAGCAAAGAGACCCAAATTACCTTCTTGCGGCCAATCCGGTCACCAATCGGCCCACCCATCAATGTTCCCGCTGCCACCGCCGCGAGGAAAATGAAAAGGTGCATCTGCGCTTCCTGCGTCACGATATGAAAGCGCTGCATCAGGTAGAAAATCAGGTAGCTGCTGATGCTGGTCAGATACAGAAACTTGGAGAACATCAGCGCGACCAGAATGATCATGCTGCGTCGCACCAGTTTGGGAGGCAGCAAGGGCGCCACGATCTTTGCCGTTGGCCTTTTGGGCTGACGGTGCTGATGCTGATACCAGCGCCCCACGAAAGAAAGAATCACGATGGCCAGTAACGCCGCCAGTGAAAACCACGACAGGCTGTGTTGACCGTTAGGCATGACGATAAAGGCGGCCAGCAATGGACCTACCGCCGAGCCCACATTACCACCCACCTGAAAGATGGACTGCGCCAGCCCGTGGCGCCCGCCAGAGGCCATCCGCGCCACCCGCGAGGACTCAGGATGGAATACCGATGAACCCAGGCCCACCAACGCCGCCGCCAATAACAGCACTTCATAATTCGGAGCCACGGATAGCAACAGTAGTCCGCCAAAGGTAAACAGCATGCCGAAGGGCAATGAATAGGGCATGGGGTGGCGATCGGTAAAACGCCCGACCAACGGTTGAATGATGGATGCGGTCAACTGATAGGCCAGGGTAATCAACCCGATCTGCGCAAAACTCAAGTCAAAATTACTTTTGAACAGCGGATACACCGCCAGCATCAGCGACTGAATGCTGTCATTGAGAAAATGTGACACGCTGATGGCGCCGAGCACCTCGAAGCGGGTGACATCGCCGGCTGCGCTCGGAGCACTACCGACCTTTTGCAGAAACATGGCTGAAGCCTTTAAGATATGGACGGCACGGATTTTAGGGTCTGGCGAACGTACCGTCCAGTCTGAATCTTCGTTATCCCTTGCCCCGAGGACTGGGCCTAGTGTTTAATTGGCGAACATGGAAAAGCACATGAACGATGAATCGTCCCCTGTGGAAGCCCCCACAGACTTCGCAAGCACCTTGGATGCCTTGGAAGAGACCGTTCGCCGCCTGGAAGGGGGGCAGTTGGGTCTGGAAGACTCTGTCGCCCTTTTCCAGCGCGGCATGGAACTGTCCAAGCGCGCCGAGGCGCAGTTACAAAATGCCCGGCAGACCGTGGAAATATTACTCGGAGAGGATGCGGTTCCCACTCCGCTTACTCAGGAAGAAGACGTATGACCTTGGATGCCGCTGTGAACAATGAAACTTTTGCACAGTTTCGGATGCGCTTGGTGCAGCGCACCGAAAGCGTTCTGGGGACACTGCTGCCTGCGGCGCACGTACTGCCTGCGCGTCTGCATGACGCCATGCGTTACAGTACGCTGGGTGGTGGTAAGCGCATCCGTCCCTTGCTGGTGTATGCGACGGGTGCCTGCCTGGGGGTGCCACTGGAGCATCTGGACCGTCCTGCGGCGGCACTGGAAATGATTCACGCCTATTCGCTTGTGCATGACGATCTTCCGGCCATGGATAATGATGATCTGCGCCGTGGTCAGCCTACCTGTCATCGCGCTTATGACGAGGCCACCGCTATTCTCGTGGGCGATGCTTTGCAGGCACAGGCCTTTCAGGTGCTGGCTGAGCCGGGTTGGGGAGTGACTGCCGAATGGCAGGTGCAGATGCTGGTAACTCTCGCGCAAGCCTCTGGCTCGCGAGGTATGGTAGGCGGGCAGGCCATTGACCTAGCCGCAGTGGGGCATGAATTGGCCTTGCCCGCATTGGAGCAGATGCACCTGCACAAGACGGGCATGCTCATTCGCTGCGCCGTACAGTTAGCGCTCTGCGCCGCGGGCATTGGTGAGAAAGAATCCAAAGGCGCAGCGCTGCTGCGTTATGCCGACCGCGTCGGGCTCGCCTTTCAGGTACAGGACGATATCCTCGACGAGATTGGTGACTTGCAACAGACCGGAAAAGCGCAACAAGGCGCGGATCGCAACCGTAACAAGCCCAGTTTTGTTACCTTGCTCGGTCTTGTAGAGGCGCAAAGCTATGCCCGACGTCTGCTCGACGGGGCTTTGGAGGCTTTGCAGTCCTGGCAGACAGAAGCCGATTACCTCCGCGCTCTGGCGTGCCTCATTGTAGAGCGGAATAAATGAGCGATTTGTTGAGGGACATTCCCACGCCCGCCGCGCTGCGGCAGATGTCGCGCAGCGAGCAAAAAGGTGTCGCCAAAGCGGTGCGCCAGTTTCTCCTGGAAACGGTCAGCCAGACGGGTGGACATCTCTCCTCCTGTCTGGGGGCGGTGGAACTGACTGTGGCGTTGCACGCGGTATTCAATACACCAGAGGATCGCCTGGTCTGGGACGTCGGCCATCAGGCTTATCCCCACAAAATTCTGACCGGGCGCGGCCCGCTTTTTCCCAAGCTGCGCATCAGGGACGGTCTCTCCGGCTTCCTCAAGCGGGACGAAAGCCCCTATGACAGCTTTGGCGCCGGTCACTCCAGCACTTCTATCAGTGCCGGTTTGGGGATGGCCGTGGCTGCCAAGCTGGGGCATAAATCACGGGAAGTGGTGGCGATCATTGGCGATGGTGCCATGACAGCGGGCCTCGCCTATGAGGCTTTGAATAACGGTGGCGTCCTGGATGCCAACTTGCTGGTCATCCTCAATGATAATGAGATGTCTATCTCACCCAATGTGGGGGCGGTATCCCAATATCTGACGCGTATCCTCTCAGGGCGTTTCTATAACACGGTACGTGAGGGTGCGGGGCAGGCTCTGAGTTTTGTACCGCCCTTGCGTGAACTGGCGAAAAAGGCGGAAGAGGGTGTTAAGGGACTGGTGACGCCGGGGACCCTGTTTGAGGAAATGGGATTTCATTATTTCGGTCCCATGGATGGCCACGATCTGGATGCGTTGATCCCAACTCTTGAAAACCTAAAAAAAATCAGAGGACCACGCTTGCTCCATGTCATCACCAAAAAAGGAAAGGGCTACGGTCCCGCCGAGCAGGATCCCTGCGGCTATCACGGAGTGACCCCGTTTAATCGGACGGATGGCAAAATGGCCAAGAAATCCGCCTGCGCGGCCAGTTACACACAAGTTTTCGGCGATTGGCTCTGTGATAAGGGCGCGGAAGAAAAGCATCTGGTCGCTATCACGCCGGCCATGCGCGAGGGTTCCGGGCTGGTGCGTTTTGAGCAGTTGTTTCCCGATCGCTATTTTGATGTGGGTATTGCCGAGCAGCATGCAGTGACTTTTGCAGCGGGCTTGGCCTGTGACGGCATTCACCCGGTGGTCGCCATCTACTCCACCTTCCTGCAGCGGGCCTATGATCAGCTCCTGCATGATGTGGCGATCCAGAATCTGCCGGTGCTTTTTGCCATTGACCGCGCGGGATTGGTGGGAGCCGACGGTGCCACTCATCAGGGTGCCTTTGACATGGCCTATGCGCGTTGCATTCCCAATCTGGTCATTATGGCACCTAAAGATGAGCAGGAAATGCGCGACATGCTCAACACGGGCTTTACCTATCAAGGGCCAGCACTGGTGCGTTATCCGCGGGGTAACGGCCTGGGCTTGACGCTGGACAGGGATTTGTCACGGCGGATCCCCATCGGTAAGGCAGCGGTTCTGCGGGAAGGTAAGGAACTGGCGATTCTCGCCTTTGGTACTCGGGCAACGGCAGCCATGGTGGCAGGTGAGGCCCTCGATGCCACTGTCGTCAATATGCGTTTCGTCAAACCGCTGGATACGGAATTACTGATCGGTCTGGCGCAAAGCCATCGGGCGTTCCTGACTGTGGAGGAAGGCTCACGCATGGGGGGTGCCGGTAGCGCCGTCGCGGAGTTCCTGCTCAACGAGGATGTCGTGCGGCCCATACGTTTGCTCGGTTTGCCCGACACCTTTATCGAACAGGGCGATGCCAGCCAATGGCTTGCCGATCTGGGTCTGGATGCCACAGGGATCGAGAAATCCGGTAGGGAATTACTCGCATTGCTTGCCCAGTTACCGGCCTGGGCGTAGTATTTGAGCGATTGAGTCCACTATTCCCAAGAGAGGTCTGCGGTGAGAGATTGCGCGCTTGAAGTCCTGGAAGATGTACAGGGTCGCGCTGATCCGCGGGCTATTGCTATCCAGCAGGTGGGTATCCGCGCCGTGCGCCATCCCATGCAGGTTCAGGATCGTGACGGGGCGGTGCAGCCCACCGTCGCTCAGTGCAATATGTACGTGAGTCTGCCTGCGCATCTGAAAGGCACACACATGTCACGCTTCATCGAGATACTGAACGCGCATGAGAACCCCTTCAGCGTGGAGAACTTTGGCGCAGCGGTAGAACAAATGCGGCAGCGTCTGGAAGCGGACTCGGCTCGGCTGGAGATGCGTTTTCCGTTCTTTGTTCAGAAGGCAGCCCCTGTATCCGGTGTCAGGAGTATGCTGGATTATGAGGTGGAACTGATAAGTGAGGTTACCCCGGCAGGTTATTACCTGACCGTCGGTGTCATGGTGCCCGTAACCAGTCTTTGTCCTTGTTCCAAAAGCATTTCGGAATATGGTGCCCACAACCAGCGTGCCCATGTCTGGGTCCATGTGCGCGCCCGCGAAACGGTCTGGATTAAGGATATTATTGATCTGATCGAAGCGGAGGCATCCTGTCAGCTTTACGGCGTGCTGAAGCGCCCCGATGAAAAATATGTCACGGAATACGCCTATGACCATCCCAAGTTCGTGGAAGATATGGTGCGGGATATCGCGCTGCGGTTGCAGGAGGAACCGCGCGTGCAGTGGTTTTCGGTTTCTTCCGAAAACTTCGAGTCGATTCATAATCATTCGGCTTATGCCATGATTGAAATGGAAAAATAACCTATGGCGGGAAGCGGCATCGGCGAATGTTTCCGGGTCAGCACCTTTGGTGAGAGCCATGGTGCCGCTATTGGCTGCATCGTCGATGGCTGCCCGCCGGGCATGCCGCTCAACGAAGCCGATATCCAGATTGAGCTGGATCGCCGCCGCCCCGGTCAGTCACGCCATACCACCCAGCGTCGGGAAGCGGATCAGGTCGAAATTCTCTCCGGTGTCTTTGATGGTCTGACCACCGGTACACCTATCGGACTGCTGATTCGCAACACGGACCAACGCTCACAGGATTACAGCAAAATCAAAAACCTGTTTCGTCCTGGTCATGCCGATTACACTTACTTGCAGAAATATGGCCGGCGCGATTATAGGGGGGGCGGGCGCTCCTCGGCGCGGGAAACGGCGACCCGGGTCGCTGCCGGGGCCGTCGCCCGTAAGTTTTTGCGCGAGCGTCTTGGCGTGAACATACAGGCCTGGATGGCGCAGATGGGTCCCCTCCATGCCGAGAGTTTTGATGCGGCGGAAATCTCCCGCAATGACTTTTTCTGTCCTGATGCCCAGGCTGCGATCCGTATGGCCGACTTTCTCGATGCCTTGCGCAAAGAAGGGGACTCCATCGGCGCGCGGGTAGATGCGCGGGTGACCGGCATGCCGGTCGGCCTCGGTGAACCGGTCTTTGATCGTTTGGAGGCGGATATTGCCAAGGCGATGATGAGCATCAACGCGGTCAAGGCCGTAGCCATGGGCGATGGTTTTGCCGTGGTAGAGCAGCGCGGCAGCTATCATGGGGACGCGATAACCCCCACGGGTTTTCAGAGCAATCATGCCGGCGGCGTCCTTGGCGGCATTTCTTCCGGGCAGGATCTCACGCTGTCCGTGGCCATCAAACCGACCTCCAGTATTCGCATCCCGCGGCAAAGCATCGATGTGCACGGTCAACCCGCCGAAGTGATCACCACAGGGCGCCATGATCCCTGCGTCGGCATCCGCGCAGTCCCTATTGTCGAGGCTATGCTGGCGCTGGTGATCATGGACCACTGGATGCGTCACCGTGCCCAGAACGCCGACGTGCAGGCACCTCTGCCTCCCATCTCCGCCTAAGTTATGCAGGCAGACCGAGAAGGGGGCTGGCTCGCCACCTTCTATTTCCTGTACTTTTGCGCGCTGGGCGCGTTCATGCCCTACTGGGGTCCGTGGTTGCATGCCCAGGGCCAAGGCCCTCTGGCCATCGGCGTCCTCACCGCCGCCGTGCAGTTCAGCAAGGTGCTGGCGCCCAATCTCTGGGGCTGGCTGGCGCACTTCTGGGGAAGTCGGCGGATCGTCCCCTGGGCGGCGCTGATTACGGCGGCGGGTTTTCTCTCCTTGTGGCTGGCCCATGGTCACTTTCTGCCCCTACTGCTTATCACTCTGACTTTTTCCTTCTTCTGGGCGGCGACGCTGCCCCTGGTGGACGCCACCACCATGGACTGGGCACAACGCCGTGGCACCGCCTATGGGCGCATTCGACTCTGGGGCTCCCTCGGATTTATCGCCCTGTCACTGGGCATGGGCGGGCTAATCGCCCGCTGGGGGATGACCGCGTTTTTGCCTGGTATCGCCATTTTTCTGGTGGCCGCATGGTGGGCCAGTTGCTATTTGCCCTATGGCGTGCTGCCCGCCGCCGATACACCACGCCCCCGTCTCAGCGGCACACTCCGCCATGTGAGCCTCTGGTTTTTCCTACTGGCGGGTTTGCTGGAGCAGGCTAGTCATGGCGCCTATTACGCGTTCTATTCCATCTATGCGGAACAGCACGGTCTGGGGAGTGCCGCTGTCGGGATGCTGTGGGGATTTGCAGTGCTTTGCGAAGTCGCCTTTTTCTGGTGGGGGGATCGTTTTATCCGGCGCTGGGGCGTGCCCCTGGTATTCACCGGCGCATTTATTCTGACCGCCCTGCGCTGGGGGGTGATTGCCTGGTGGCCGGGACTGATATGGATCATTCTGGTGCAGACCCTGCACGCGGCCAGTTATGGCGCCTTTCATCTGGCGGCCGTACATTGGTTAGCGGACCGCTTTCCCGGTGTGCTGCGCGGGCGCGGTATGGCCCTGTATGCGAGTATCGTTTATGGTTTGGGGGGAGGTCTGGGCGCGCTCGGAGCCGGCTGGACCTGGGCGCATTGGGGCGGACAGGGCACCTTTGCCGCAGCAGCACTGCTGGCGCTTTTGGGTGCGTTCTTCCTGATCTGGGCACTACAGCCCGCACCGACGCTTGAAAAAGAGGCCGGATGATCCCATTTCCTGAGCAATGCCAATCTATGGGAGTGACTCCATGCGTACCGATAAACTGACCACCAAATTTCAACAGGCTTTCCAGGATGCCCAGAGTCTCGCCTTGGCCCAGGATCATCAGCAGATGGAACCCGTCCATCTGCTGATTGCTTTTCTTGATCAGGAAGGCGGCATCGCCCGTCCGCTCCTGTCAAAAGCCGGCGTACGGGTCGACGCCCTGCGCAATCAGTTGAACCGCGCGCTGGAGTCCATGCCGAAAGTACAAGGGCATCCGGGCGAGGTGCAGGTGGGCCGCGATCTCACCAACATGCTCAATCTGGCCGACAAGATGGGCCAGAAGCGCGGCGACACGTACATCTCTACCGAACACTTCCTGCTGGCCTTGATGGACGACAAGGGCGAGGCGGGGCGACTCCTGAAAGAGGCGGGTGCCACCACCAAGGATCTGGAACAGGCCGTCCACGATCTGCACGGCGGGGAAAAAATCAATGATGCCAATGCCGAAGAGCAACGTCAGGCGCTGGAGAAATATACCATCGACTACACCGAGCGGGCCAGTCAAGGCAAGCTGGACCCGGTGATTGGCCGTGACGACGAAATCCGCCGAACCATTCAGGTATTGCTGCGGCGCAGCAAAAATAATCCGGTCTTAATCGGCGAGCCGGGGGTGGGCAAGACGGCTATCGTCGAAGGACTGGCTCTGCGCCTGATTAACGGCGAAGTGCCGGAATCTTTGCGTGATAAGCGCCTGCTGGGTTTGGATTTGGGCGCACTGATTGCGGGTGCCAAGTTCCGCGGCGAATTCGAGGAACGCCTGAAGTCCTTGCTCAACGACTTGGAGAAGAGTGAAGGCAAAATCATTCTTTTCATTGATGAGATTCATACGCTGGTTGGGGCAGGAAAGGCCGAGGGCTCCATGGATGCGGGCAACATGCTCAAGCCAGCGCTGGCGCGGGGTGAATTGCATTGCATCGGCGCCACCACCTTGGATGAATACCGCAAATACATCGAAAAAGATGCGGCTCTGGAGCGCCGTTTCCAACGGGTGCTGGTGGACGAGCCCAGTGTGGAAGACACCATCGCTATTTTGCGTGGCCTGAAAGAACGCTATGAAGCCCATCATGGCGTACGCATTACCGATCCGGCACTGGTCGCCGCGGCACAGCTTTCACACCGCTATATCACCGACCGTAATCTGCCTGACAAAGCCATAGATCTGATGGACGAAGCCGCCTCCCGCATCAAGATGGAAATCGATTCCAAACCTCAGGAACTGGATGAACTGGAGCGCCGCATCATTCAGTTGAACATTGAGCGCGTGGCACTGGAGAAGGAGAAGGATGAAGCCAGCCGCAAGAGACTGGGTATTCTGCAAAGTCAGATCAGTGAATTGGATCGCAAATATCAGGAGTTGGAAGAGGTCTGGAAAGGCGAAAAGCTGGCCATCGAAGGTACCTCGCAGATTCAGAAAGAGCTGGATCGCAGACGCGTGGAACTGGATACAGCGCGTCGCGCCAACGATTTAGAGCGCATGGCGGAACTGCAATACAGTTCTATTCCGGCATTAGAGGCGCAACTGCGCAATGCGGAAATTCGTGCAGAATCAGGTGGTTCAAGTGCCAAACCTACCCTGCTGCGCACGGAAGTCGGCGAAGAGGAAATCGCCGAAGTGGTCGCTCGGTGGACCGGCATTCCCGTCTCTAAAATGCTGGAGGGCGAGAAGGAAAAACTCCTGAAAATGGAAGAGCGTTTGCAAGCGCGGGTGGTGGGCCAGAGCGAGGCCGTCACCGCTGTGGCCAATGCCATCCGCCGCTCCCGGGCAGGGCTGTCTGATCCCAGGCGCCCCAATGGTTCTTTCCTTTTCCTGGGTCCCACCGGCGTGGGAAAAACGGAGCTTACCAAAGCCCTGGCCGAGTTTCTCTTTGACAGTGAAGATCATCTGGTGCGTATCGACATGAGCGAATTTATGGAAAAGCATTCAGTGGCGCGCCTTATTGGTGCGCCTCCCGGATATGTGGGCTATGAAGAAGGCGGGTACCTGACCGAGGCGGTGCGGCGTAAACCTTATTCCGTGGTGTTACTGGATGAGGTAGAAAAAGCCCATCCGGAAGTCTTCAACATCCTTCTGCAGGTATTGGATGATGGTCGGCTCACCGATGGCCAGGGGCGCACGGTGGATTTCCGCAATACCGTCATCGTCATGACTTCCAACCTCGGTTCCGACCGGATTCAGGAGCTCAGTCGCAAAGGGGACTATGACGGTATGCGCGTGGCGGTAATGGATGTGGTGCAGGATCACTTCCGCCCGGAGTTCCTCAACCGCATTGATGAGCTGGTCATCTTCCATCCGCTCACCGCAGTGCAGATCCGGGAGATTGCCGGGATTCAGATGGGCTTCCTGCGGGCACGCCTGCGCGAGCGGGATATGGATCTGGTGTTCAGTGATGGCGCACTGAATCGTTTGGCCGAGGTCGGCTATGACCCCGTCTATGGCGCTCGTCCCCTGAAAAGGGTGATTCAGCGGGAAATTGAAAATCCCCTCGCCCAGAAACTCCTGCGGGGCGACTTCGGACCCGGTGAGATTATTGAAGTACTTCTTGAAGGAGACAGCTTTATCTTTGTCGGGCGGCGCCTGCACTGAGTGTACGCCGCGAAATAGCGGCGGTCCGACCGGCGATCTCTGCGCAGAACCGTGACAGGTTCTGCGTCATCTGGTTTCGCTCCAGATAACCGATAAAGCGTATCAAACCGGCTAAACCTTAGGATGCACAAGACACAACTCTGGCAAAATAAAAAGGATCCAGCCCTCATGCCGGAACCCCTTTAGTCTGCCAGAGCAAGATGATATTTTGATGACGCTGCCACAATATGCGGTACGCAGAGGCGCTTATTTTTTTGGGGTGGCCAGGTTCCGCAAAGTGCCCTCATCTTCCAGCGTGCTGATGTCTTGGGTGACCTCTTCACCACGGGCAATGGAACGCAGCAGACGGCGCATAATTTTACCGGAACGGGTTTTCGGCAAGGCGTCTGTGAAGCGAATGTCGTCAGGACGGGCTATCGCCCCGATCAGTTCGGTCACCTGCGCCCGCAGCGCCGCACCCAGTTCATCACGATCAACGCCCTGATGTTGATGTTTCAGTATAACAAAAGCACAAATAGCCTCACCCTTGATTTCATGAGGAATACCAACCACCGCCGCTTCCGCGACCGCAGGATGCGACACCAACGCCGATTCCACCTCCGCCGTGCCCAAACGATGTCCGGAGACATTGAGTACGTCATCAATGCGTCCCATCACCCAGAAATACCCGTCTGCATCGCGGCGCGCGCTGTCCCCGGCAATATAGTAACGATTACCAAACTTGGCCCAGTAGCTCTCTACATAGCGCTCCGGATTTCCCCAGACGCCCCGCAACATGCCTGGCCACGGCCGATCAATGACTAGGTAGCCACCGGCATCAGGAGCGGTGATGGGGTCGCCCTGATCATTGACAATGCGCGCGCTGATGCCGGGGAGGGGGAGGGCGCAAGAGCCTGGCTTGTTGGCTGCCACACCGGGTAACGGCGCGATCATGTGCCCCCCGGTTTCTGTCTGCCACCAGGTATCGGCTATCGGGCAGCGCCCGCCGCCAATCTGTTCGTGGTACCACATCCAGGCCTCCGGATTCATGGGTTCGCCCACCGAACCCAGGAGACGCAGGCTGGAAAGATCATGGTGCTGCGGCCATTCGTCGCCCATTTTCATAAAAGCGCGCACCGCCGTCGGTGCCGTGTAGAGAATGCTGATGCCATGCCGCGCAATCATTTCCCAGAACCGGTCCGGCTGCGGATACATGGGCGCCCCTTCATAGAGGAAGACGGTGGCGCCATTCGCCAGCGGACCATAGACCACATAGCTATGGCCGGTGATCCAGCCGATATCGGCGGTACACCAGTAGACATCCTCAGGCTTGACATCGAAAACCCAGCGGGTGGTGAGCATGGTCCAGAGCAAATAGCCGGCGCTACTGTGGAAAACCCCTTTAGGTTTACCGGTACTGCCCGAGGTATACAGAATGAAAAGCGGGTCCTCTGCTTGCATAGGTAGGGCAGGGCAATCGGCGCTCATACCGGCGATGACATCCTCCCACCAGACATCGCGACCTTCCTGCATATCGATGTCGGTGCCGGTTCGACGCAGGACAATAACCCGCCGCACGGAGTGTTCATGCTCCCGCAGCAGCGCCTGATCAGCATGGCGCTTGAGTGGCACGACCTTGCCTGCACGCCAGGCGCCGTCGGCGGTGATCAGTATCTTGGCATCCGTATCCTCCAGACGGTCCTTGAGGGCTTCCGCTGAGAATCCACCAAACACCACCGTGTGGATCGCCCCGATCCGCGCACAGGCGAGCATGGCGATGACTGCCTCTGGCACCATGGGCATGTAAATCGCGACCCGATCCCCCTTTTGCACCCCCTGATGTTTGAGGGTATTGGCAAAAAGGCACATTTTGCGGTGTAACTGCGCGTAGGTCAGGGTTTGGACGCTGCCATCCTCGCCCTCCCAGATCAAGGCTGCTTTGTGCCGGGTTGCGCCTTGCAGATGGCGATCCACGCAATTGTGCGCGACATTGAGTTGGCCATCGCTGAACCAGCGATAGAACGGGGCACGATCGGTCTCCAGCACCTGTTGAAATGGAATATCCCAGTCTAGATATTCGCGCGCCAAATCTTTCCAGAAGCGATGAGGATCTTTGGTCGCCTGACGATTCAAACGAGCAAAGGTTTCCGCATTCATATTGGCCTGCCGGGCAAAATCGGCGGGGACGGCAAAGGAGCGGGTTTCGGCTAAGGTAGAGTCAATCGATGGGGGCATGAATTACTCGGCGAGGGCGTCAATACGGATGAACAGACAACGCTTAAACATAGCACTGCGCAAACACTGTTGCCACTCAATGTGGCCAGTTGGCTCACGCTGTTGCTGCTTCCTGTACCATATTGCCTTCCAGCACATAGAGTTCGGCTTTGGTGAGTGCTGCGGGCGTCCCGAACAACACCAGCACATCCCCTGGTTTGAGTACCGTATCAGGAGAAGGTTCGCGCCCGCGAATCCCGTGGCGGCGTACCGCCACGACTGCCACCCCGAAACTGGTCAGGTTCAGTTCGCGCAGACTGAGATGGAGACCAAAAGCTGTTTCGCCCAAGGCGATAGACGCCAGTCGCGCCGAACCCTGATCTTCGCCCGGCTCCGAGCTTCCCCAGAAGGCCCCCCGAAAAAACTGGTAACGCTCCTGCCGGAAGCGTCGCACCCGGCGTAGCACCGTACTGATCGGGAAACCAATCAACAACAGAGCCTGCGAGGCCAGCATCAGTGCACCTTCGGTCACTTCCGGCACCACTTCATCGGCACCGGCGGCCTCCAGCTTCTCCAACTGACTGTCGTCATGGGCGCGGACGACTACCGGCAGATCGGGCCGCAATTCCTTGATAATGGACAAAACTCGCTGGCTCGACGTAACATTTGCATAGGTGATCACTACGGCTCGCGCCGAAAAAATCCCTGCTGCCTGCAATACATCGCGGCGACTGGCATCGCCATAAAAGATGGATTCACCCGCGGACTGCGCTTGGCGTACGCGTACCGGGTCCAGATCAAGGGCCACAAAAGGAATACCTTCTTCTTCCAAGACCCGCCCCACGCTTTGTCCCACCCGGCCATAGCCACAGAGCACGACATGGGCCTGCAAATTTGCCGAGCGGATATCAGCCAGTTGCTGATCGCGATGGCTGCGATAGCTGCCCACCAATTGGCGCGCCAGCCAGCCATTGCGCTCCACCAGGATGGGCGCCAGCATCATAGACAGGAGCATGCCGCCCAGGACCGGTTGCAGCACGCGGGCAGGCAACAGTTGGTACTGATTGGCTAACGCCAGCAGCACAAAGCCAAACTCTCCCGCCTGCGCCAGCACAATGGCTGAACGCAATGCCACGCCCGGCTCGTAGCCGAAAAGACGGGCCAGCCCCCAGACCAGTGTGCCTTTTAGCAGCAGAATCAGGGCCAGCACGATCAGGACCCAGCCCAGATTCGCCCACCACGCCGGCAAATCCACAAGCATGCCGATAGTAACAAAAAAGAGCCCCAGCAAAATGTCGCGGAAGGGCGCGATATCCGCTTCCACCTGGTAACGGTAAGCCGTCTCAGAAATCAGCATCCCCGCCACAAAGGCTCCCAGGGCCAGCGACAATCCAGCCTGCTCGGTGATCCATGCCAGACCCAGGGTCACCAGTAACACGTTGAGCATAAACAGCTCTGTGGATTTACGATTGGCCACGAACTGAAACCAGGGCCGCATCACCGGCCTCCCGATCACCAGCAAGACCAACAGCACCAGCACCGCCTTGAGTCCGGCCATAGCCAAATCATGGGGCAGATTAGTGGTCGAACCGGAGAGGGCAGGGATCAGAATCAGTAGTGGCACTACGGCCAGATCCTGGAAAAGCAGTACACTCACCGCAATACGCCCATGCCGGGTTTGCATTTCCATTTTTTCGGCCAGTGCGCGCACGACCATGGCGGTGGACGACATGGCCAGAATTCCGCCGAGAATCACTCCGGTCTTCCAGGAAAGTGGGATGAACAAAGCGATCCCGACGAAGGCCAGACTGGTCAGGACCACCTGGGCCAGCCCCATTCCGAACACCAGACGACGCATACTCAGAAACTGCGCCAGACTGAATTCCAGTCCGATGCTAAACATCAGGAAAACCACACCGAAAGCGGCGAGTTGCCGGGTACTGGCAAGATCCGGCACTACGGCCAAGGCGTGTGGACCGAGAATGACGCCGGTCAGAAGATAAGCAAACACCGCCGGCAGGCGCAGGTAACGCAGAAAGCCAACCAGCAGCACCCCGGTAGCCAGGAGCAGGATGATCGTCAACAGACCGTGGTCTTGCATGTTCCTCCTCGGATATGGCAGCACCCTCTTTGGGGCGCCCTTTATTTTTTGTAGCAGGAATGGAGGTAGGTCTGAGCCCGGATAAAGGAGCAGGACGACGGCGCCTTATAGGAAGACGTCGACTTTCTGCTATCATAGCTGGAAAAGGAGGATCACGCATGTACATCGTCACTGGCGGCGCCGGTTTTATCGGCGCCAATCTCGTGCAGGCCCTCAATCAGCGAGGCATTACGGACATTCTCGTCGTGGACCACCTGACCCGCGCCGACAAATTTCTCAATCTCACCGATCTGGAAATTACCGACTATATGGAGGCAGAGGTTTTTCTCCGCCTGATAGAGAATGGGCACCTGAAGGGCGTCGAGGCTATTTTCCACGAAGGAGCCTGCTCCGACACCATGGCCACTGATGGCCGTTACGTCATGGAAAACAACTTCGCCTTCAGCAAAACGCTGCTACATTGGTGCCAGCGTCACAATGTCCCCCTTCTCTACGCCTCCAGCGCCTCCGTCTATGGTATGACTGGCGCCTTCGTCGAGGAGCGTGCCGCGGAATCTCCGCTCAACATCTACGGGTTCAGCAAATTTCAGTTCGACCAGTATCTCCGACGGATGTGGGCAGACTTGCGCGCCCCGGTGCAGGGCTTTCGTTATTTCAATGTCTACGGTCCACGCGAGTTCCACAAAAATCGCATGGCCTCAGTGGCGCTGCATTTTTTCAAACAATACCGGCTGGACAATCATGTTCACTTGTTTGCGGGTACAGACGGCTATGCCGATGGCGAGCAACGGCGTGATTTTATCCACATTGACGATGTGGTTGCCGTCAATATGCATTTCCTGGATCACCCGCACAGCGGAATTTACAATGTGGGCACCGGGCAGGCGCAGAGTTTCAACGAGGTGGCGGTCGCCGTTATCAATAGTCTGGAACGCCGTGCAGATCGCCCGACACAAGACCTGCCTGCACTGCAGAAAGCGCAGACTATTCGCTACGTCAGCATGCCCGAAGCCCTGAATGGCAAATATCAGAGCTTTACCCAGGCAGAGGTGAGCAAGTTGCGCAGTGCAGGATATGCCAGACCCTTCCTGACGGTGGAACAGGGGGTGGATCGCTACGTACAATGGCTGGCGGAGCGGTCGGATTGATGGACGGACGGGTACTCATTACCGGGGCGGCAGGTTTCATTGGTTTTCATATGGCCCGTCGCCTGCTGGCAGACGGCTGGATTGTCAGCGGCATAGACAATCTCAATGACTACTATGATCCCGGCCTGAAGAGGGATCGCCTGACGCAACTGGAGGGGCATCCCGCTTTTCAGTTTCAGCCCCTGGATCTGGCCAATCGTGGGGCTATGCAGACGCTTTTTGCGGGACCACACTTTGACATCGTCATCAATCTGGCTGCCCAGGCGGGGGTGCGGCATTCTCTGAAAGCGCCGCACAGCTATGTGGACAGCAATGTTGTCGGCTTTCTGAACGTGCTGGAGGGCTGCCGTGCGCAGGGGGTGAACCACCTGCTCTTTGTTTCCTCTAGTTCGGTATATGGTGCCAATAGTCGCCTGCCTTATAGTGTCCATGATCCGGTAGATCATCCGGTCAGCCTCTATGCGGCTACCAAGCGGGCGGGCGAACTTATGGCGCACAGCTACGCCCATCTTTATGGCATCCCCAGTACGGGATTGCGATTTTTTACGGTCTACGGGCCTTGGGGGCGTCCCGATATGGCCTACTTCAGTTTCACGCAGAAGATTCTGGCCGGACAGCCCATCCCCGTATTCAACCACGGCCAAATGCGGCGCGACTTCACCTATATCGATGACATCATCGAAGGGGTGACGCGACTCATTCTGCATGCACCGGAAGCGCAAGATGTCTGGCCGGAAGATCCGGCAAGCAGTGCGGCACCATTCTGCATTCACAACATTGGCAACCACACGCCTGTCATGCTCACCGACTTCATCCATATTCTGGAGAAATGCCTCGGCAAATCTGCGCAGATTGAATGGCTCCCCATGCAGGATGGCGATGTGATAGCTACCTACGCCGACGTTTCGCCATTACAGCAGAGCGTGGGCTTTGCTCCAGACACCCCATTGCACAAAGGCCTGCAACACTTTGTGACCTGGTACCGCCAGTATTACGGCTGAGAGAAGCTCCCTGAATATGATGCGTAATCATCAACCGTTAACCCTTCGCAGCCGCACGGAATTCCTGTGGCGCCAATTGCGTTACACGGGGGCAGGTCTGGGTTTCATGCTGCTTTCCCTCGGAATGGGCGTGTTGGGCTATCATTTTCTGGCGCATATCGACTGGATCGACAGCCTGCTGAATGCCAGTATGATTCTCAGTGGCATGGGGCCGGTTTCTAACTTACACGGCATGGTCGCCAAACTGTTTGCCAGTGCTTATGCACTTTACTCTGGTGTTGTCTATCTGGCTGTTTCTGCGGTACTTCTGTATCCTCTAGTCGAGCGGCTTCTGAAGATTTTGCACCTTCGGGCGCTCAATACGACCTCTCCAGCACAGAGAAACCAACACCCGGAGCTCTCAGAAGACTGACTCATTACTCATCAGTGCGCCGTTTTGCCTGGGTACACAGACGAGGCAGCGGATACAGCGATGTCAGCGGCCTTTTCCTCAATCCAGCTGCGGCCGGAACGGAAGCTCATCCAGCATTTCCCCTCATAATCATATAGCTTACATTCTTTGAAGATGCGCCGAACCTCAAAAAAGCTGAAGCGCGTTTCATGAATATACTGGCCGTATTCCGCGCGCAAATCTTCGTAGGCCCCCTTCAGATGGTAGAAGGGAATCCGCGGATCCACGTGATGCGGTGTGTGCATCAAAATATTGTGGATCAGGTACTCGCTGATCTTGGAGCAACGCACAATAGTGCTGCAATAAAGTTGGCCAATGCTTTGACTCCACTCCTCTTTCTCTGAAAAGAAGGGTACTTTAGGGTGCGTGTGATGAAGAAAGACAAATAACGCGATGTAGTAGTTGAATAACAGAAAAGGCAGGATCACCGCCGCAATGACGCCCATCAGACCCGCAGCCCAGTATGCCAGCGCGGAAAAGCTGAGAAAAAACACCAGTGTCACCATTTTGCTATAGAAAAATACCCGCCGATCCTTGCCTTTGGCATCCGTCTTGAAACGCACCATGCCCGGCCACCAGATCCGCAACAGATAGTGCAGAGCGCAGGTGTAAGGGCTGCGTTCCAAGCGATAGACCATTTTCTGCCAAACCGTCTTGCTTCGATACTCTTGGGGTGTCCATGGACGCCATACCCAGTCGATAGTGGTCAGGCTGGTAAAGCCATGATGGACGCGATTGTGCCCGAAGGCCCAGAGGCGATACATATTCAGCGAGGGCAACATGAAGATTGTGCCCATGATTTCGGCAGTGCGTTTGCTCTGAAAAAGGGCGCCGTGCGCCGCATCGTGCGCCCAGACGAACATAAAGGCGACTGCCGACCCTGCAAGGAGCCCGAACAACAGCTTGAGCCACCAGGCTTCGACGAGCAGCGTACCGGCGATAGCAAACAGATAAAGAAGCGCATCGAAACCATACCAAGCTACGGCAGTAGCTGCTGAACGCTGATAACGTTCCGGCCGGATGGCCGCGCGGATGGTTTGAAGCTTGACGGGGTGCAATGCCTTGTAGTCAGCACCAGAAGAGGTAAGTGGCATGGCAATGTACTCCCTGACAAATCCATTTCGTGGCTATAATATACCCACGTATCCTAATTATGCAAATGAAAGACGGGGCAAGCCTCCGGTAAAACCGTTCTAACTGGTATTGATGGAAGGGGACGGTGCTGGTTAGACTCCCGCATGTCCAAGCAGGTAGCCGACCAGCGTAGTGGTGATCATTTGAGAGGGTTCCCCAGAAGAGAGAACGCGGAGAGCGCCCTTTATCATGGATGCACCCCCATTGGCAGCAACCGCGCCGAGGATCACCAGCAAGCAGAATGGTGGTCGTAAACAGGACAGGCAGCACCTCGCTGTGGAATACGAAAGCGGCGATCAGCACTGGGAATATGGAGCCACATACAAACAAAAGATGCGGCTGAGGCTAAAGCAGTTCGCCAGGCCGGGCCATGGCCATTTCCGTCAGGCCTGGTTCATCGCGCGCATGCACGCGAGGGTGTCACGTTGCATAAGTTGTGCAGCGACTTGCAGGGCCAGTGCTTCGTCGGGGCTGCGCGCCATATAAATATCGCGGAGCTCAAGAGAGATCTTTAAATTGGGATTCTTCTTCATCTCCCGTCTTTCAATCTCAAGATCCGCCAACTGGGTATCGGCCTGTGAACTCACGGATACCTATTCACCGGCCGCTATAGCAAAGGCGCCAGCGACCAG
The DNA here is from genome assembly GCF_027322205.1 of Acidithiobacillus sp. Lineage (GTDB taxonomy): Bacteria > Pseudomonadota > Gammaproteobacteria > Acidithiobacillales > Acidithiobacillaceae > Acidithiobacillus. The sequence continues at coordinate 49 of NZ_DAHVHY010000026.1, read as the reverse complement.
CGCTGCGGCACCAGCGAGTAAAATTTGTTCGTGGCTCGCCCGCCCAGCC
>NZ_DAHVHY010000025.1 GCF_027322205.1 Acidithiobacillus sp. | reverse complement strand
GTCGCCGCCGCCAAAGCCACACTGTCACTGGATAAGCTCACCGCTTCCAAATTCAAAAGTGCCCGCGAACTCGGCATGACCGTCGGTCAGCAGCAGGCGTTCCAGACTTACGGATCGCAATTGTTCAGTAATCCAGATGCCATGCTGGCGGATATGCGCAACGCCAAGATGACCGTCGCTGGCCGGGCGGCATTGATTCGCATGGGCTTCAGTCCAACGGCCATCGACAAGGACAGCCCCGCACAACTGGCTTTCCAGCTTGGGCCAAAAGCGCACCGGCTGCTTAAAAGCGTCCCTCAAGATGTGCGTGGAAACATATGGGAGAACTTCACTCAAGGCCAACTCGGCGGCCTGAATCAGGCCTCATTGTTCGCCAACACCCACATCGCACAGATTCGGCATTATCAGGCTGAATACGAAAAGCATGAGCATGCCTTCGCCATTTCCACGAAGACCGGTCGGCGTGCGGTGAACGTCACCCAGGCGGCGGGAGAGCTGCGCGGAAAGGTAGTAACCGGCATGGAAAATGGCGCCGCGTCCAAACCGGCTACCGTCGCGGCCATGGGCACCATTCGCAAGCTGCGGACTGGAGCGTCGAAACTGGAGAGCGCAGCGCATGACGTTTTGCAGGGCGCTTCCGCCGTGGAAAAGGGCTTGGCTCATTTCGTCGGCAACGTCGAACATTGGGTCGATAATCTGCTGGGCATCACTCAAACGGCGCTGCGGCACGGCAAGCTCAACGCCGCGCCCCGCGCCGCGCCCGGCTCATATACTCAGGGAATGAAGCTTCGAAGCGCCCTGCAAGCCGACCAGACCAAATATGCGGCCTTCATGAAAGCCAACCCAAACTGGATGGCGCACAAAAAATCTGCAGCATATGCACAAGGCGTAAAGCTTTTAGGCAACTCGGATTTTGCAAAAAACGACCTTGCGGATTTCACCAAAAAAACACCCCGGCTGGCTGGACAATGGCGCGCCCATCGGCACTTACCGGAACGGCGGGGACTGGCGTCCGCATCACAACCCCATGGACCTCGACCCCGGTACCATGGTCAACGGTAAACGCATGAACCGCTATGATTCCTTTAGCAGCAATGCGCAGGATTACCGCGCCGCGGCTCAAACCATCCGGGGATACGGGGCGCATACCATTGCGGGCATCATGAGCCATTACGACCCCAAAGACCCGGCACAGGCCAAGCAGGTTCAGGCCTTTATGAACGCGCATGGCCCACATGTGGGATTGCACCAAAGGCTACCCCTGCATACTCCGGCAGGCATGAGCCGCTTTGAAACGGCGCTGGCGATGACGGAACAGCACCACAAGCGCGACTTTTCACAACTGTATGCCGCGATACTTAAAGCGAACACGGAAGGCATTAAAGCGGGCATGGCGCAAGCTCCTATTCATCTTCACATCCACAGCAAAACCGGACCTGGAGCCCGCATTGCCGTATCGGCTCACGGAGCGGCGAAATGAACGCCCGACAAGAGCTTTTCTGCTTCGAGTACGCGCAAACTCTGAACGCGGCAGATGCGGCGATTAAAGCCGGGTACTCGCCAGACTCAGCGTATTCCATCGGGTACGAAAACTTGAGAAAACCACAGATACAGGCCCGCATCACTGAATTACTGGACGAACGGCGGGCGGAGCAGCAACGCAAGTTCATCAACTCGGCGGACGCGGCTATTCAGGTATTGCAGGAAGTCATGACCGACCGTACAGCCACCCCCTCCGCCCGAGTCGCGGCAGCCAATTCCCTTTTAGACCGTGGCGGCCATGCCGTCATCAACAAATCTTTCATAAAAGCGGAGGTATCTGTAAATGAACTCAGCACCGAACAACGAGCACAGCGAATTGCTTTCTTACTTGACCAAGCCAGAGCGCGAAGAATTGGAGGCGATACTGGCGGCGACCCCGGAACCTACGACGGTGATACGGTCGATAGTCCGGCACGACCACAGCATTGAGAAGTACCTGCTGAAGACGGGTACCGGATACGTGGAGATGCCGCCAGACCATCCGCTTCTGGAAGGTCGACCACCGGCAACGCCAGCATCATTGTGACACCCCCTGCCCTGCCCTCTGGCGGGGTTTTTCTTTGGCTGGCGCTGTTCCCGACCGTAACCAATGAAATAAATTCACATGGCACGGCATGTGCTTATTATTAGCAAGACTTGTGCCCGAGAATCTCATTCATGGCGACCGGGAGACGCGGCCATCGTGGACGCTGTAAGCCCCGTAAACAGGCAGGAGCCACCCTAACGCCAGTTTTCCCGCAGGATGCGCCACAGAGCACGGAAGGGGCCTTCCTGAGTGTTTGCGCCGTCATGGGGGCTGGCGCTGGCGAGGGGGACACCCGCAGCAGCCGGGACCCCGGAATGTGCGACTTGTCACGAATAGGGGATGTCGGGCCAGACGCTCACGAAACCCTGCTGGCGTCTGTCACCGTGACGATATACGGACCCACTGACTAACTGTCCCGTGGGACACTGGCGGGACACTGCGGGGCAAAAAACCCCGAAACCACCCGGCAACCCACAACAAGGGACAAGCCCTAAGCCGCTGATTATCTTGTCATAGCTTGTTGTATATTATCGTAACATATTGATATATTTGGGACTCTGACTCCGCTAACCGTGGTTCGAATCCACGTCCCCCAGCCAAGATAATACAAGGGCTTAAGCTTAACCGCCTAAGCCCTTATTGATTTTATGATCGAGAAGGGCTTCAACCCGATGGAAGTATCCACCATCACCGGGCACAAGACTTTGCAGATGCTCAAGCGGTATACTCATTTAAGGGCGGAAGATTTAGCCAAACGGTTGGGCTGAATATATGGATCTGACACTGACGGAACATGCGGCCTTCGTGGTACAGCGGCGCGGCATCAAGATAGAGTGGATCGAGGCGGCAATCCTCGTGCCAGACAGGACAGAGAACCGGGATGGCAAACAATCGTTTCTCAAGTGCCACGGGGAGCGAGGGAAGATGCTCCGCGTGGTGACGCGGGAGGACAACCATCACCATGTGATAACCGTCTATTTTGACAGGAGGGCGTCATGTTAGTGCGAGTGGATAGAGAGGCGGATGCGGTGTATCTGGAACTGACGTCGGCGCCCATCGAAGAAAGCGAAGAAGTTGCCGACGGTGTTGTCCTGGATTACGACAAAGACGGCCATCTAGTCGGCATAGAAATCCTGGACGCCTCGAAGAAAGGTGGCGCGGACGCCTTGCGGCATATCAATGTCGCTGCCTGACCGACGCCACCTGTGAGCGGGCAGTCGGCCAGTTCGGAAAGCGTCATCGTTCCCAGTGTGAATAAATTGCGTCGGCGACTGGATAGCATCGAAAAGGACGTGCAGGAAGTCGGCCGTCGCATTGCGGAAAGCGTAGCCTGAAGCCTGCGATTTGCGCGCCCTGTCCTCCCCGGACAGACATTGCTAAACTCAGCACATGAGCCACTCCCATACTGATTCTGCGTCCCCCTCGCTGCGCTTCACCAAGATGCAGGGCTTGGGTAACGATTTCGTCGTTTTCGATGGCGTTCGTCAACGGGTCGAACTGCGCCCCGAGGCCATCCGGGCCATAGCCGACCGCCACTTCGGCGTCGGTTGCGATCAAATTCTGCTCGTAGAGACCGCGACATCCCCCGATAGTGATTTCCGGTATCGCATCTTTAACGCGGATGGCACTGAGGTGGCGCAGTGCGGCAACGGCGCCCGCTGCTTTGCCGTCTTCGTGCGCCGCGCCGGACTCACGGACAAAGAGCGAATCACCGTCGAAACGCTGGTGGGACAGCTGATCCTGCACCACCAGGATAATGGTGAAGTCACCGTCAACATGGGTATCCCGCAACTCGCGCCGGCTGAGGTTCCTTTCTGCAGCGATGAAGAAGCGCCCGAATACCTTCTGTCCGTAGGGGATGACACTCTGCGCATCGCCGCCGTCGGCATGGGCAATCCCCACGCGGTGTTGCGCGTATCCAGCGTGGCCGATGCACCGGTAGCCACCCTGGGTCCCCGTATTGAAATACACCCGGACTTTCCCCAGCGCTGCAATGTGGGTTTCATGGAAGTCCGTGACCGGGGCCATATTCAACTGCGGGTCTGGGAGCGCGGTGCCGGGGAGACTCTGGCCTGTGGCAGCAACGCCTGCGCGGCAGTAGTCGCAGGTATCCGCTGGGACGAGCTGGATCATGCGGTGGCGGTGACTCTGCCGGGTGGCACCTTACAGATCGAATGGGCGGGCCTTGGGCAACCGGTCCTGATGACTGGCCCGACGCAAGTGGTTTTTGACGGGGTCTGGCCCTTGTCAGGCTGAATCACTGAATCATCAGCAGCGAAGGGAGAAACATCATGCAGGATACGACATTAAAGGCCATTGCCAGGGGCTTGAACAGTCATGCTGCCGAACTTGATTTTCTGCACAAACTCAATGATCAGGAGGGCGAGATGCTGGCACGCCTGATCGCAGCGCTGGAGGTGCATAGCGCCGCTGAACGCTACCATGAAACCCATTGGGAGGATGACTGAGTGACCACAACCCCCGAAACAGATGATCGGGCGGATCAAGTCCGGGCCTATCTCCGCCAGCATCCACAATTTTTGTGGGATCAGGAAGACCTGCTCCACACCCTGACCCTGCCCCATGTCGGACGCGGATCGGCCGCCTCCCTGCTGGAGCGGCAGGCACAGGTGCTGCGCGAGGAAAACGCCCGTCTGCACCAACGTATCACCGCGCTGCTGGGTGCCGCCCAACAGAATGCCGCACTCGGCCTGCACCTCTCTGATCTGGCCACCGAACTGTTGCAGACGCCCGATTGTACTACGACCCTGAATACTGTTATCACCCGTTTGCGGGAGGGCTTCCAGGTCGAGGAAATGGCCTTGATCGCCCGCACGCCCATGGCCGATCTGCCGCAATTCCTGCCACTGGACCAGGCGGATTTTCAGGAGATTCTGAACGGCCTTCCGCTGTTGCGCGCCGCGACCGGACTGACCCTCAGCCCGACCCTACGCAGTACCCTCTTCGGCGCGGCGGGGGCGGGACTGACGTCTTTTGCCCTGATCCCGCTTGCCGGTCAGCATCTACAAGGGGGTATTTTGCTCGGCAGTCAGCACCCCGACCGCTATGCCGAGGACGCCGGGGCCGACCTGCTCGACCAGATTGCCCGCCTGGTCACAGCGGCACTGGATCGCTGCCTGAGCCCATGCTGATCGAAACCGCCATTGCTCAATTTATCGAAACGCTCCGGCAGAACGGCAGGGCCAGCCCGGCCACGATCAGCGCCTATGACGGTGACCTGCGCGCCTGGTCGCGGTTCTTACAGCAGCGCGGTCAGACGGAGATTGCGCACGTAGATCGCAGCAGCCTGCGCGCCTACCTCATGGCGGAACGCAGTCGGGGCGTCGCCATCCGCAGTCTGCGTCGTCATTTTGCAGCGTTACGTGCTCTTTATCGCCACCTGCAACATGACGACCCCGAACTGCGTAATCCGGTGCTGGGGCTCGCCATGCCCAAGGCGGAGCAGCGCCTGCCCGACTGGCTAACCGTGGATCAGGCCCGCGTGCTGATGCAGCCCACGTCCACACCTGGCGCAGCAGCGGGGGATCAGAAAGACTTTGTCAGCCTGCGTGATCAACTGATCCTGGAGATGCTGTACTCCAGCGCCCTGCGCGTCAGTGAACTGGCAGGACTCGATCTGGGCGATCTGGATCGTCACGGCGGCACCGTGCGAGTGCTGGGCAAGGGGCGCAAGGAGCGTATCGTGCCGGTGGGTCAACCCGCCTGGGCGGCACTCCGCGCCTACCTCGCGTTGCGCCCGGCAGGTGAGGAAATGGCGATCTTCGTCAATCAACACGGCCAGCGGCTCGGCGTGCGTAGCATTCAGATGCGGGTCAAAAAGCTGGGGGCGTCCCGACTGGGACAACCGCTGCATCCCCATACCCTGCGCCACAGTGCTGCCAGCCATCTGCTGCAGTCGTCCGGCGACCTGCGCGCGGTGCAGGAATATTTAGGCCATGCGGGTATTGGCACCACCGCCATCTATACCCATATGGATTATCAGCAGTTGGCGCAGGTCTACGATCAGGCGCACCCGCGGTCACGACGTGGCAACCGGGATACGAAGCACTTTGAGGGAAAAGCATGACAGATTCGCAGCAAATGCACGGGACGACGATTCTTTGTGTCCGACGAGGTGCTAATGTGGTCATGGCCGGAGATGGCCAGGTGACCCTCGGCAATACGGTGATGAAGGGCAACGCCCGTAAGGTGCGCCGTATAGATCCGGGGGTGCTGACCGGTTTCGCCGGGGCTACGGCAGACGCTTTTACCCTGCTGGAGCGTTTTGAGTCCAAACTCAAGGCCCACCCCGGCCAGTTGGCCAAGGCCGCCGTGGAACTGGCCAAAGAGTGGCGCACCGACCGGGTACTGCGCCGTCTGGAGGCCATGCTCGCCGTCGCCGATGACAAACAAAGTCTGATCATCACCGGGCAGGGCGACGTACTGGAGCCCGAACATGGTATCATCGCCATTGGCTCCGGCGGGCCTTACGCCCTGTCAGCGGCGCGTGCCCTGCTGGAAAACAGCGACCTGCCCGCCCGCGGCATCGCTGAACGTGCCCTAAGCATTGCCGGCGACATCTGCATTTACACCAACCACAACCACACGATTGAAGAACTATGAGCATGTCCGAAATGACCCCCCGCGAGATCGTCCAGGAGCTAGACAAGTACATCATCGGTCAGTCCGAGGCCAAGCGTGCCGTGGCCATTGCTCTGCGCAACCGCTGGCGTCGCGGGCAGGTGCCGCCGCCGCTGCATCAGGAAATCACCCCCAAAAATATCCTTATGATCGGGCCGACGGGAGTGGGTAAGACGGAGATCGCCCGGCGTCTGGCGCAACTCGCCAATGCCCCATTCATCAAGGTAGAAGCCACCAAATTCACCGAGGTGGGCTACGTGGGCAAGGATGTGGAATCCATCATCCGCGATCTGACCGAAACCGCCGTAGATATGATCCGCAGCGAACGCCAGGCTGCGCTGTGCCAGCGCGCTGAGGAACTGGCCGAGGAGCGGATTCTCGACATCCTCATCCCCGGTCCGCGCGATAGCGGCGTACCGCGCAGCGATGAGAGCACTCGCCAGAAGTTCCGCAAGATGCTGCGCGAAGGCAAGCTGGATGCGCAGGAGATCGAGGTTGAGGTGAGCGCCCCCAAGGGCGGTATAGAGATCATGGCCCCGGCGGGCATGGAGGAAATGACCAACCAGCTCCGCGATATGTTCTCCAACATGGCGTCGGGCAAAACCAGCACGCGGCGGGTCACGGTAGCCGAGGCGCGACGCCTGTTGACGGACGATGAAGCCGCCAAGCTGGTCAATGAAGAGGAGGTCCGCGCCCTGGCGCTGGAGCGGGTACAGTCCGGCGGTATTGTCTTCATTGATGAGATCGACAAGGTAGCAGTGCGCTCTGGCACTCAGCAGGGTTCGGACGTTTCCCGGGAAGGCGTGCAGCGCGATCTGCTGCCACTGGTGGAGGGCTCCAATGTAAGCACCCGTTACGGCGTGGTGAAGACCGATCACATCCTCTTCATCGCCTCCGGCGCCTTCCACCTCAGCAAGCCCTCAGACCTGATTCCCGAACTGCAAGGCCGCCTGCCTATTCGCGTGGAACTGGAGGCCCTCGGTGCGGCGGATCTGGTGCGGATACTGCAGGAGCCGGAGAATGCACTGGTTCGGCAGTACAGTGCCTTGCTGGCCAGCGACGGGCTGACTTTGCATTTTACTCAGGAGGGTGTGCAGCGCATTGCCGAAATTGCCCAGCAGGTCAACGAGCGTGTGGAGAACATCGGAGCCCGGCGATTACACACCGTCATGGAGCGGCTGCTGGAAGAGGTGGCTTTTATCGCACCGGACGGCGGCACTACGGTTCTGGAGGTCGACGCTGCCTATGTGGACAGTCGCCTGAAAGATCTGGCGCAGGACGAGGATTTGTCCCGCTATATTTTGTGACGGGGTAACTGCGCAGCGGGGTCAGGGGTCAGGGCTTGATGTAAAGGGCGCCTGCCCCTTGGGCGTCGGCAATGGCAATGACTCCAGCGGGAACCAGTTGGCTGCCTAGCGGGCGGTCATCAGGATCCAACCCCAGATTACGCAGACTGTTTTCACAAAAATCGACCCGCACCCCGGCACCGATGCGCTCCTCTATCTCGCGCCGCCAGTGGCCCTTCGCCCAGAGGGACATGGGCGCCTGACCATTCGCGATGACTCGCAAGCTCTGCTCAGGAGCCGCTGTCTGAGCGTTACGAACATTGGCCAGCAGATTAGGCCAGCGACCAGCATCGTCGATGTGAAAAAGCAGTACCACGCTCAAGCAGTCGCCAGCATCTGTTGACGCAACTTACCCATACTGCTTTTCTCCAATTGCCGTATCCGCTCTGCCGAAACGCCCAATTCGTCACCCAACACCTGCAAGGTCTTGGGGTCTTCGCTCAGCCAGCGGTTTTCAATGATGTAGCGATCTCTCTGGGGCAGAGCTGACAACGCCGTGTGCAAGGCCGTGTGCTGATGCTGATCCCAGTCTCGCTCCGCCAGTTGCTCTACGGGCGACCCGGTGGGATCCGCCAACTCCAGGACACGCCCACCCTCTCCGTCCTCGTTGGGTTCGAGGTTGAGCGAATAGTCATAGCCAGACATCCGCCCTTCCATCTCCAATACCTGCGCCTGGGTAACGCCCAGATCATCCGCGATGGCGGCACTCTCCTCACCACCCATCCAGCCGGTGTGGGTGCGGCTGGAACGGAGGTTGAAAAACAGCTTGCGCTGCGCCTTGGTAGTGGCCACTTTGACGATACGCCAATTGCGCAGGATAAATTCGTGAATCTCCGCCTTGACCCAATGCACCGCAAAGGAGACCAGACGTACACCATGATCCGGGTCGTAGCGCTTCACCGCCTTCATCAGGCCGATATTGCCTTCCTGAATCAAGTCGGCTTCTTGCAAACCGTACCCCCGATAGCCCCGCGCTATCCGCACCACAAAACGCAGGTGACTGAGCACCAGATCCTTGGCCGCATCCACATCGTCGTGATCACGCAGGCGCAGGGCCAGATCACGCTCTTCTTCCGGCTGCAACAGCGGTTGGGCGTTCACAAACCGCAGGTAGGCCGCCAGCCCGTCGGGGCTGACCAAATCTCTACTGGCTATCGCGAGTTCTTTCATAGCAATCCTCATGCACCGTCATGCGTAGTTGGACTCTGAATACGACCGCATGTTCCGTTTTGCGGAGTCTGACTTCAGGAAAAAGTATGGTCGAGGTGACGTCCCACTGCAAGGCGCGACCCCAACCAACCGAGAAGCGCACTGGCGGCGATGAGCATAAGACCCTGCCCGGAATTCAGACCCAGCAAGTGGAAGCTGGTCCCATAGAGTTCTGCTAAGCGTTCCACCGGCCCTTGCAAAACAGTTACCGCAATAGCGACAATAATCCAGGCAATCATTCCGGCGACAGCCCCCTGAAACAGACCTTGATAAAGAAAGGGACGGCGGATGAAGGCGCGGGTAGCACCTACCAGACTCGCCACATCGATTTCGTCACGCCGCTGGGCGATGTGCAGGCGGATCGTGTTACCCATGACGAGGATGGCGCCCACGGCGAGCAATCCTGCGAGAATCCACACCGCGCGCTTCCCTAAAGCAAGGATCGCCTGCAAACGCGCCACCCAATGCAGGTCTGATTGCGCACTGGCTACTCCCGGTTGCTGGCCCCAATAGGCTACCAGTGTTTGCAGCTCAGATGGACTCTGCGCCAGCGGGTTCAGTTCGACCACAAAAGAGGCCGGTAAAGGATTTTCACCTAAGGTCTGGATGGCCGCCGTCATTCCGGCATTGCGCTCGAACTCCGTCAGCGCCGCCTCTTTGCCCACATAACGCACGCTTACCACCCCGGTGCTGCCTTCAAGCAGGGCCTGAAGTTTCTGAACCTCTGCGGCAGAGACGTCCTGGTGCAAAAAGAGGGAGATCTGCGCTTGATCCCGCCAGTGCCCCAACAGTTGCTGGAGATTGTTGAGGGCAGCAAAAAGACCCACCGGAAGCGCCAGAACGATGGCCAGCGCCAGCACGGTCATGAGCGTGGCCACGGGCTGCTTGGTCAGCGTATTCAGCGCATTTTTTGCCGCTTCCAAACGAATATGAAGATTCACGCCTTGTCCTCCTCAGGAGTGTGCAGACGGCCCTGTTCCAGGTGAAAGACCGGTAGGCCGAGGCGATTGACTTGCGCTTGATCATGGGTGGCCACCAGCACGGTCGTTCCGTGGTGATGAAAGTCGCGAAAGAGATCAAGAATCCCCGTGCTCAGGGAGTTATCCAGATTACCCGTCGGTTCGTCCGCCAGCAGAATTTCCGGAGTATGGACGATAGCACGGGCAATGCCCACACGTTGCTGCTCACCGCCAGACAGGGTCGCGGGCAAATCCTGCGCCCGATCCCCCAGCCCCACCTTCTCCAACGCCGCCCGTACCCGGCTTTGTATCTGCCGACCCGTGAGGCCTCCCACCTGCAAGGTCAGTGCTACATTACTGAACACATCGCGATCCATCAGCAGCTTATGGTCCTGAAAGACGACACCGATACGCCGCCGGTAGGCGGGAATATGACGGCGCCTGAGAGTGGAAACATCGACACCATTGACCATCAGCGTGCCGCGACTGACATCCTCCAAACGCAGCAGCAACTTGAGCAGCGTACTTTTACCAGCGCCAGAAGGCCCGGTCAGCAGGGCCATCTCGCCTTTACGCAAATGCAGGCTCAGCTCGCGGAGGACGTGATGCCGTCCGGGGTAATGCTTGGTGACGTTGATAAACTCGATCATGACTTCGACTCCGCAAAAAGGGCATCGACAAAAGCTTCAGGGTCAAAGAGACGTAGATCTTCGACCTGCTCACCAACACCGATATAGCGAATAGGGATGGGCAGGGCCTTGGCAATAGCCGCCACCACGCCACCTTTGGCGGTGCCATCCAGCTTGGTGATGCAAATACCCGTCAACCCTACCGCATCGTGAAACTGACGCACCTGATTAAGGGCATTCTGGCCGGTGCCCGCATCCAGCACCAGCCAGACCTGCTGTGGCGCCTCCGGATCCTGTTTGCCGAGGACTCGTTTGATCTTCTTCAGTTCTTCCATGAGATGGCCCTGGGTATGAAGGCGTCCGGCGGTATCGGCGATGAGCAATTCGCTGCCGCGCGCGCGGGTCGTAGTCAGCGCATCGAAGACCACGGAAGCACTATCGGCACCCGTCCCCTGCGCCACCACGGGCACCTGCACCCGTTTACCCCAGCCCTGCAACTGCTCCACGGCGGCGGCGCGGAAGGTGTCTCCGGCAGCGAGGACAATACCGAAACCCTCGGCCTTCCAGCGCGCAGCCAGCTTGCCGATGGTGGTCGTTTTGCCCGCCCCGTTGATACCCACCATGAGCAATACCTGAGAACGCCCCTTCTCGGGCGACCACGGTTGCGCGCGGGGACGCAGGATGTCGAGGAGCGACTCGCGCAATGCTGCCTGGAGCGCGTTGGGGTCCGTGAGTTCCTTGCGACGCACCCGTTCCGTCACGCTGTTCATGATTTCATGGGTTGCAGCGGTGCCCAGATCCGCTTGCAGCAGTAAGGCTTCCAGGTCCTCCAGCAATTCTGCATCAATGACCTTTTTACCGAGCACCAGACGCCCCACACCTTCGACCAGTTGTTCCCGGCTTCGGGTCAGGCCTTGTCGAAGACGGGAAAAAAGCCCTTTTCCCGTTGTATCGGAAAGGGCTTCTGCCGGCGCGACCTCTTCCGCTGTAGCGGACACCACAGCAACCGGGGGTATGGTCTCTGCGGACGACGTTTCCCCCGCAGGAAGGCTTTTGTTACGCTTGAACCAGTCGAACGCCATTGGGTTAAGCAGACCTCAGACACAATGAATTTTTACATTATCCACCGAAGGGCGGGATCGAACAATGCGCGCGACGCCGCACCGCGCCATGAGCGGCGTTTCTTGTCGCGGAATCGGCCCGTATGAGCGTCTCCATTATTGCGGGTCGTCATCGCGGCCGGCGCTTGCTCACCCCGGCCGGCCCTTCCCTGCGTCCCACACCGGGCGCTGTGCGCGAGACACTGTTCAACTGGCTGGGAGGACGGGTGGCCGGGGCACGGGTGCTGGATCTTTTTGCAGGGAGCGGCGCGCTGGGACTGGAAGCCTGGTCACGTGGCGCGCAAGAAGTCGTTTTCATCGAGAAAGACCCACAGCACCGCCAGCTCTTGTCCCGGAATCTGGCAGCCTGCGGAGTAGCGGCCCTGCAGTTGGCGGGTCCGGACGCACTGGGATACCTGCAACATTGCACCCGGCCCTTTGATATCATCTTCGCCGATCCGCCCTTCGACCAAGGCTGGCCGGCACGGATGGCCCCGATATTGTGGAATGGAAAGCAGTTCGCCGCGGAAGGCTGGCTGTATCTGGAGACCTCCGCCGCAGAGCAGTGGGATGACGCCTTAATCCCCAGCCATTGGCAAGCCTATCGGCGGGGCCGCTGCGGTGATTCGCACTACGTTCTTTATATGATTTTGCCGGAGCATCCCCATGACTAAACCCCACATAGAGCGCCGGATTATTTATCCCGGCACCTTCGATCCCATCACGAATGGCCATGAAGATCTGGTGCGGCGCGCAGCAGCGCTCTTCGACGAGGTCGTAGTGGCGGTAGCCGCCCAAACGGCGAAAACGACCATTTTCCCTCTCGCAGAACGGGTCGCGCTCGCTGAGGCAACTTTAGGCGGGGTACCTGGGGTGCGGGTACGGCCATTTCCTGGCCTGCTCATTCACCTACTTCAGGAGGAAAAGACCCATCTGATCCTGCGCGGGTTGCGCGCCATATCGGATTTTGAGCATGAGTTTCAACTGGCTTCCATAAACCGGCGCATGGATGCCCAGATTGAGACCCTCTTCTTGATGACCTCCGATCAGTATACTTTTCTCTCTTCCAGCCTCGTGCGTGAAATCAGCCGTCTGGGGGGGAATGTGGACGCTTTCGTCCAGCCCGCCGTGGCCACCGCCTTAAAGCAGCATTTTTGTGTCGGCATGGACCCCGGAGCTACAGAAAAGTAGAATACTTGCAGATGTCTCGAGGAGAACATGATGTCCCTACTCATTAACGATCAGTGCATTAATTGCGATGTCTGCGAGCCGGAATGCCCCAACAGCGCCATCAGCATGGGCACGCAGATCTACGTCATTGATCCCAATCTTTGTACGGAGTGTGTCGGCCACTATGACACCCCACAATGCATGGAGGTCTGCCCTGTCGACTGCATTCTCAGCGACCCCGACCATGCAGAGTCACGAGAAACCCTGGAACAAAAGTTTCTGCAGCTTACGGGACAGTGCTGAGCGGTTCCCGCAACAGATGGAGCAATGGCGCCGAGTGACAGTCAAGACGGGCCATCTGCTCCTGCGCAAGCTGCAGGCTCTGCTGTAATTGCTGAATGCGGGTATCAATATTGCCCATGGTCTGAGCAATACTTTGCAGCGCATTGAGTTCCTCTTCGGCATTGTCGTGGAAAACCTGCAGTTGCTGATTCATGACCGCCATGATCTCATCTACCCAGGTCTCTGCCTCCCGTCTGGTTTCTACGACGAAGTCGCGGGTTCGACTGGCCACAGTCAAGAAGGCCTTGCGCACTACGGCACTCTGGGTGTTCATAGCGATCTCCAGCATCATCCCAAATCGCTCATAATTTTCCGCCATATCAATGAGTTCCGCCCGCCGCGGCATGATGGCATAGGGCACCATCCGCAAGGCGGGCAAACGATAACGGTTCTGCAGCGCCTGATACTCCCCGGCCACCAGTACCGACACCTGCTGCGCGCCCTGTAGCGCCGTGTCAAAATGGGCTATGGCCTCCTCGAAGAAAAGTCTGAAACGTTCGACGATACCCGCCGTCGTCCACACCGAGAGCATCTCCGCTTTGGCGTTACTGATCACAAAATCAAAGGAGGAAGGCGCTAAGGGGACGAGTAGACACTCTTCAACCGCCTGACGGAAAGCCGCCTTTTTTTCCTCGAAGGCATGTCGGTCTTTCTCAAAACTTTGGAGTAAACGCTGATGTTGTGCCACCAGTTCGGGCACTTTCTCAGCAGTCCGATCCTTGAGGCTGCGCATACTCTCCATCTGCGCCGAGACTCTATTAATCTGCTCATGCAACAAGTTTTTCTGATCGAGAATGGCGCGTTCTACCAAGGCCCGGCACTTTGCCTGGATGGCTACTCGCCGTGCGGGCAATAGCACCTCAGCAATGGAATGCTCCAAAGTTGCCATCCCGCTGCGTTCAAGCAAATCTGAATCCTGGCGGACTCGGGCGATGAGCCCTTTCTGACCGGAAACCGGGATAACCTGCTCACGAGGAATACGCAACCGTTCCGCTGTTTTGTCCACCTGCTGTTCAATTTCTGCCACCACCCCCGACCAGTCACGCAATTCGTCCCAAAGGGTGTCAATCTTGTTAAGGAGCACAATTTGCTTCTGGTGTGCATTGCGTATCAGATACTGGTCCCAGATGGTCAGATCGCTTTGGGTAACGCCAGTGTCCGCACCCAGCACAAAAATAATGGCGTCCGCATCAGCGAGCATGCCGAAAGTCAGTTCGGGCTCTGCACCGATGGCGTTGAGGCCGGGGGTATCCAGCACTGTGAGGCCGGCATCCAGCATAGGATGCGCCAGATAAAGCAAGGCATGACGCCAACGCGGAATAAGCACCTTACCGAGCCCGCAGGAGGGACAAACCGTGCGTTCGCGGTCTTTGGGTGTACGGTTGAGCGGCGGGCAGAGTCCAATGCGGCGAGCATCCTCAATTGTCACACAAACCGTTTCCGTAAGATGAGCCAACACCTGGCACCGTTCGTTTTTTTCTTCCAGCACCAGCGGCAATCGCGTCCACGCGCTCCCCGCCCTTTTGAGTTTTTCGATGCTGACATCAAGACTGCGGCTGGCAATGGGCAGGAGCTGCAAACCGGGCCGTCCCTGTGGCGCGCCGCGAATCTCTACCGGACACATGGTCGTCTGACCGGAACTGGAAGGGAGCAGGCGCGCGCCCATATCCGAGAAAAAGAGGGCATTAATCAGCTCGGTCTTGCCGCGCGAAAACTCTCCGACAAAAGCAATACGCAAACTGTCTTGCTCTGTTTCATAGGCCAGCGTTTCCATCTGCAGCATGGTCCCACTGGGCAGCAAGCCCAAGTCAGCCGTCAGTGCCGCCATTTCATGAAGACCGGTAATCACTTTCTGTCGCCAACCATTCAACGCGCGCAACCCCTGCAGAATGGGGGATGTCTTCAATAAATGCTCTTCACTCATGCTTACTCCCGACTAGTCAATACTGACAATGGGAACAATAGGTCGTCGCCCGGCCACAGAGACGGATGCCATGTAACGGCGCGCCGCACTGCGTGCAGGGTTTCCCTTCCCGTCCATACACCGCAAGAGATAGTCGAAAATAGCCATTTTTGCCATCGGGCCTGGTGAAATCACGCAGGGTCGTTCCGCCTTGGGCAATAGCCGACTCCAGGACATCGCGCACGGTCTGCACCAGCTTCGCATAGCGCGACAGAGCAATGCGCCCCGCATGGCGGCGCGGATCAACACCCGCCGCAAACAAAGACTCGTTGGCGTAAATATTACCGACACCGACAACGATATGGGCATCCATGAGGAAGGGTTTAACCGGTATCTCCCGGTTTCGGCTCCGCCGGTAAAGATACTCTGCTGTAAAATCCTCGCCCAACGGTTCTGGTCCGAGATGCTGGAGGAACGGATGCTGATCGGCATCGGCGAGCCAGAGTATCACTCCAAAACGGCGAGGGTCATGGAAGCGCAAGCACAGATCGTCGGCAAAGAGCAGATCGACATGATCATGCTTCTGCACCGGGGAGCTTTGCGGGAGGACGCGCAGGTGTCCGCTCATCCCCAGATGGATCAGGATCGCTCCCCGTTCCAGGTCGAGCAGAAGGTATTTGCCCCGTCGCCGGAGATTCAGCAGGCGCTGCCCGGTCACCCGCCCGGCAAAATCAGCGTTCACCGGCAGACGCAGGCGACCATCCCGCACCACTGCCCCCTCCAGACGCTGCCCCAGCAGATGGGGGGCAATACCCAGACGGGTGACTTCGACTTCAGGCAATTCGGGCATGGTTAAGTCCTTGTTCCGATACTCACGCGTTCGCGCCCGGCCAGATCACGGCAGGTTTGCACCGCACTGAAACCAGCGTTATTGAACAGGCCGCGCACCGCGTTTCCCTGATCGGGGCCATGCTCCAGCAATAGCGCGCCCTGCAGCGAGAGGCGCTCATACGCGCCGACAATGATGCGTTCCAGACACTCCAGCCCGCTGGGACCAGCCACCAAGGCATCCCAAGGCTCATGACGCAAATCAGAAAGATGGGGATCAGTATCGGCCAGGTAAGGGGGATTGGCCAAAATCCGGTCGAAACGTAAGGTGCTATCCAGTGGCGCGTACCAGTCGCCCTCCAGCCAGTGCACCTGTGGTGCCAGAAACGCACCATTGGCGCGCGCGACCTGTAACGCCGCCGGGCTGCGCTCCACAGCCCAGACCTCCGCCAGCGGTCGCGCCTGGGCAATGGCCAGTGCAATGGCCCCGGAGCCGGTGCCGAGGTCAAGCACCCGCGACGCGCCCTCATCCGCCAATCCCTCCAGAGCCAGGGTCACCAGCGTCTCCGTATCCGGGCGAGGGATCAGCACCGCAGGGGCCACGCACAGATCCAGTCCGTAGAAAGACCACTCGCCTAAACAGTAGGCCAGGGGTACACCCGCGAGGCGCTGCGTGAGCAATGCGGTAATCCGGACCTCTTCCTCTGAAGAAATTGGCAGCAGCGCATTGCGTAGCAGCGCCGCCGCATCCAGCCCAAGGGCTGCAGCCAACAGCCAGCGTACTTCCTGCTCCGGTTGATCACTCAGCACGCGCAGTTGTTCGCGCAGAGCATGCTGCCAGTCGCGCAAGCTGCGCGGCGGATTATGCGTTACGCCCAAATCAGAGGTCATCACCCAGATGCTGCAGGAGGTCAGCCTGATATTCCTTGATCAGCGGTTCGATAACGGCATCGAGATCCCCTGCCAGCACCGCCTCCAACCGGTACAGCGTAAGATTGATACGATGATCGGTAATCCGCCCCTGCGAAAAGTTGTAAGTGCGGATACGCTCGGAGCGATCCCCGGAGCCTACCAGCAGGCGCCTGGTCTGCGCCGCTGCACTTTGCTGCTTCTCCTGCTCCTGCTCCAGCAGACGCGCCTGCAACAGCGCCATGGCTCGCGCCCGGTTTTTGTGCTGGGAGCGGTCTTCCTGACAAGCCACCACCAAACCGGAGGGGATATGGGTGATGCGGATAGCGGAGTCGGTCTTGTTGATGTGCTGCCCGCCCGCACCACTGGCCCGGTAGGTATCAATGCGCAAGTCGGCGGGATTGATGGTGATCTCGCTCACCGTATCCACCTCGGGCAGCACCGCTACCGTACAGGCGGAAGTATGGATACGGCCCTGCGCCTCGGTCTCCGGCACCCGCTGCACCCGATGCCCGCCCGACTCGAATTTCAGACGGGAATAAGCGCCACGGCCGCTGATTTCCAGAACGATTTCTTTGTAACCACCACGTTCCGAATCGGAGGCGGAAAGGATGACCACGGCGAAACCTTTACTCTCGGCGTAACGGGTATACATCCGGGCCAGCACTCCCGCAAAGAGTGCCGCTTCCTCACCACCGGTCCCCGCCCGTATCTCCACAAAGACATTACGATCATCATTGGGGTCCTTGGGCAGCAGGCGCACCCGCAGGGACTCTTCGAGCTGATCGAGCTCTGCCTGTGCCGCCGCCACTTCTTCACTGGCCATGGCACGCAGTTCCGCATCCCGTTCTTCCATCAGCATGCGCCCAGCCTCGTCCCGATCCTGCTGCCGTTGCTGATGTCGGCGCAACAGATCCAGCACCGGGCTAATTTCTCCCAATTCCCTGGAAAGGCTTTGAAAACGCTGCGCATCGCTCGCCACATCCGGGCTCGCCAGCAACTGACTCAATTCATCAAAACGAAAAGCCAACTGCTCCAGTTGGCCCTGCAAACGCTGGCTGAGACTCATCCTTCGGCGTCACTGAGATGAAAGAGAATATCGAGTGCCGCGACAAGACTTTCGCTGGTCGCATCCTGACAAGGCTGACGAAGGGTCGCAATGGGGTCGTGAAGGACTTTATTCATCAAGGCTTTGGAAAAGGCATCCAGTACCGCATGAGGGTCCTGCCCCTGATCCAGGTAACGCATAAAACGCCGCACCTCTTCCTGGCGCCGGTCTTCCACATGATCACGCAGGCGGCGGATGGCGGGCACCACATCCAGACTCTCTCGCCATTGCTGGAACTCGCCGACCTCATCGGTAATGATCAGCTCTGCCACCGCTGCCGCCTCGCGCCGTGCGCGCATGCCCGCCTGGGCAATATCGTTCAGATCGTCCAGCGTATAGAGAAAACATTGCTCAACACTCCCCACTTCCGGAGCGATGTCGCGGGGTACGGCAAGATCCACCAGCATCAGATCCCCCCGCGCCCGCCGCCGCATCATAGCCGCGGAGACCGTTTCCAGCGTGACTATGGGCAGCAGACTCGCCGTGCAACTGACTACCACATCGGCGTCATGCAGGAGCTCCGAGATAGCCTCCAGAGCATGGGCTTTGCCAGTAAATTTCTCGGCCAACTGCTGACCACGTTCCGCACTGCGATTGGCCACGGTAAAACTCCCCACCCCATGCTCGCGCAGATGAGTCGCCACCAATTCGATGGTATCTCCGGCGCCGATCAGCAACACCGACTTACCTTCCAGACTGCCGAGCAACTGCTTGGCCAGACTCACGGCTGCATAAGCCACACTGACCGGAGCTGAACCGATGGCCGTCTCCGACCGCACCCGTTTCGCCACGCGAAAGGCCCAATGCAGCAGGCGATTCAGCACCGGCCCGGCGGCACCACTATCCGCAGCAGCCTGATAGGCATCCTTGACCTGGCCGAGGATCTGCGGTTCGCCGATGATCATGGAATCCAACCCGCAGGCCACGCGAAACAGATGGCGCACAGCCTCCGCATCGCTGGAAGCATAAATATGTCCATCCAGCAAGCGCGGGTCCACGCCGTGGAAGTGACAAAGCCAGTCTTGCAAGGTCTGGCGATGGTAGTCCTGTCCACCGTGGATGTATATTTCCGTGCGGTTACAAGTGGATACGATCAAGGCTTCCGTAGCCAACCCCTGCTCCAGCAAGTCGTGGTGGGCCGCAGCAAGGTTCTCCGGAGAAAAGGCGACTTTTTCCCGGACCGCGATGGGGGCAGTATGATGACTCAGACCAAGGCAGAAAATAGCAGCGACCGTCCCTGCAGAGCGACGATGAGGGGGCTGAATTGTCGCCGACGCCGGACAGGATTGCAAGCCAAGTCCCTAGCGGTTATTGTGCCTGCTGGCAAAAAATGCGGAGAATGGGCAGATGAGGAGCAGGCTTGGGGGCATCGTGGCGGGTACTGTACTTAGCCTCGCCGCCGGGGGTGCAGCCGCCGACTCCACCCCGGGTGGCATGACCGGGGAGCAGCTCTACTATCTGTTAGTAGCCGAATTCGCCACCGTGCAGCAAGAGTCACAACTGGCCGTTCCGGCCTGGCGGGAAGCCGCCAAGCTGGCGCCAGAAGCCAATGTCCTCGGGCGCGCCACACAGGTCACCGCGCAATTCGGCGATTTTCCAGGTGCTCTGCAGCTTGCCAAGCGTTGGCGGGAGACCGCCCCGGGGAACGCCCAAGCGGATCAGTTTGAAGCCGCGCTGCTCCTCACCACGGGGAAGGATGAGCAGGCCATTCAATTACTACAGGCCACGCTTGCCCGCTTTCCCAACAACCCGAAAGTCACCCTGCAACTCGCTGAATTACTGGTGGCCCACGGGCGCAGCGGTGAGGCGCGGCGACTGTTGAGTGCGCTGGCTGCCAAAGATCCGCAATCTGCAGCCGCCTATTATGCGCTCGGACGTATTGATCTTGATGAAAAACAACCAGAACACGCCATCCCCTGGCTGGAGAAAGCGCTCAGTATCCGTCCGAGCTGGCAGGAAGCCGCCATCAGTCTCGCCGAAGCACAGCGAGCTACCCAAGGCATTGCCGTCGCTTTGCGTAGCATTCAAAGTTTCACTGCCAGTCATCCGGGGGCCACGCTCGCTCGTCAATATCTGGCTGCGCTCTACCTCAAAATGGGTGGCCTGACACAGGCCTATCGCCTCTACCAGGACATGGCACGACAGCATCCCGATGACCCCGACATCATCCTTTCTCTTGGCCTTATGGACATCGACCGGGGCAACTGGAAGGGCGCGGAAGCCGCTTTGCAGCGCGCCCGCGATCTGGCGCCCCAGTCCCCCGCACCGCTCTACTATCTGGGGCGCCTCTACGAGGCACAGAATCGCTGGGCAGAAGCATTGCAATGGTACCAGCGCATCCATTCCGGCCCTCTGTATCCTGAGGTAGAATTGCGCAGCGCACGTGTGGAATACCTGCTGGGTTATCACGACAACGCCATCGAAAAACTGCGGACACTGGCGGCCGCGCACCCGCAGGAGGCACAGATTCCGCTGCTGGAAACAACCCTGTTGCAAGACAGCGGCAGCCTTCACCAAGCCTTACAGGTAGCCACTCAGGCCTTGCAACGCATGCCGAACCAACCCGGGCTCTGGTACGCCCAAGGCGCCATCTATGAGCAATTGAAAGATTATCCGGCCATGGAAAAAGCCATGCGTATGGTTATCCGCCTCGCACCTGGCCATGCACAAGCCTACAACTTTATTGGCTACAGCCTGATCGAGCGGCACAGCGATCTGGCCGAAGCACAAAAATTACTGAGCAAAGCATTGAGTCTGGACCCTGACAACCCCGAGATTCTGGATAGCGTCGGCTGGCTGCATCACGTACAGGGCGACAACAACCAGGCTCTGGATTATCTGCAGAAAGCCCATACGGCCTTACCTGACAATGCCGAGGTGAGCGCACACCTCGGGCAAGTTCTCTGGTCACTGGGGCGCCACACAGATGCCCGGCAGGTCTGGCAAAGTGCACTGCAAAAACACCCGGACGATGCCACCCTCAAAAGCGATCTGGCCCACCAGCCATGATAACCCCTTATTCCACTAGGCAACTCGTCCCACGCACCGCCTGGAGACCTATTCGCGCACTGACCGCACTCCTGCTCACCGGCATATTATCCGCCTGTGCCACCACGCCCCCCATCCAGCCGTCCACTCGCATCATCCTGTCAACGACCGAGAGAAATCAGGTCGTCGCCAGCCTGAAATATTGGCAAGCTAGTGGACAGGCCGCTCTCAGCACGCCTAAAACGAGCGAAGATTTCGGATTCCGCTGGAAGCAGTCCCCTCAACACCAGGAACTTTCCATTTATGACCCTCTCGGCCGTACGGTCGCCCGCATCGAAGTCGACCCTCAAGGCGCGCATCTGCAACTGGCCAATGGCGATACACGACAAGCAAATAATCTGGATACCCTCCTCGCGCTGGTCCTCCACGTCGAACTACCCGCGAGTGAATTACCGGACTGGATGCTTGGTCTGCGCAGCGCGGCGGTGACCGAACAGCAGAATCCAGCCGGTCTGCCCGCAGTACTCCACAGCGGCCCCTGGCAGATTCATTATCTCCAATATGCGCCGGTAGGCGGCCTGACCATGCCCAAACTGCTCCAGGCCATGGGTCCGGAGGGCATCACCCTACGCCTGGCCATCACCCAGTGGCGTATGGGAGACCACAGCGCCCCATGAGCGAAAATTATCCCGCACCGGCGAAGCTGAATCTGATGCTTCGCGTTGTCGACCAGCGCAGCGACGGTTATCACGAGTTGCAAACCGTATTTCAGTTTATCGATCTGGCTGACCAACTCCAGTTTGACTCGCGCCCCGCCGGGCAATTTTCCCGCAGCGGCGGACCGGAAGGGGTGCCGGAAGCGGACGATCTCAGTATCCGCGCCGCGAAATGTCTGGCCGATGTCGGAGGTGTCCACGAAGGAGTCCATATTCACATTGACAAAATCCTGCCCATGGGCGGGGGTATCGGCGGGGGCTCCTCGGATGCCGCCACCACCCTCATCGTGCTCAATCGGCTGTGGCGTACCGGTCTACGCCGCGAAGAACTCATGGAAATTGGTGCCAGCCTCGGTGCTGACGTTCCTGTATTTATTTTCGGACGTAGTGCCTGGGCGGAGGGTGTGGGCGAGCGTTTGCAAGCGCTCGACGCCCTCCCGGAAAGTCACTATGTGCTGCTGCACCCGCAGGTGTCCGTCAGTACCCGTGAGATTTTCACTGCCCCTGAATTGACACGGCATCATGTGCCCAGCACAATAGGCGCGTTTCTCGGCGGGGCGACGGAAAACACCTTGGAACCCACAGTGTGCGCCCGCTACCCAGAGGTCGAACATGGTACGCGCTGGCTAAAAAATCAGGGCGTGCATGATGTTCGTTTGACGGGTAGCGGCGCCTGTGTTTTCGGGCTGGTAGCGGATAATATTTCCGCACAACAAATTGCTGCGCGGGTGCCTGCCCCTTGGCGCGGATGGTCCGTGCGTGGATGCAACAGGCATCCTCTGTACGATCTTGCCGAGCAATGATTATTGGGGCGTAGCCAAGCGGTAAGGCACCGGATTTTGATTCCGGCATTCCCAGGTTCGATCCCTGGCGCCCCAGCCAAATTGTCCTCGGACGGTTTTGCCACCTGCGAAAGAGAGAAAGACATCACATGGTCCACGGCAATCTCATGGTTTTTAGCGGGAACGCCAATCCCATTCTGGCCGCCCAGGTGGCGCGTTTCCTGCAGATTCCCATTGGCCGTGCCGAGGTCAGCGCTTTCAGTGACGGCGAAGTCTTCGTCGAAATATTGGAAAATGTGCGCGGCCGGGACGTTTTCGTGCTTCAGCCCACCTGTGCACCCACTAACAACCACCTCATGGAACTACTGACCATGATTGATGCGCTCAAACGCGCATCGGCCAATCGCATTACCGCTGCCATGCCTTATTTTGGCTATGCCCGGCAAGACCGCAAATCACGATCACGTACGGCCATCACCGCCAAACTGGTCGCCGACCTGATCACCACTGCGGGCGCCAATCGGGTTCTGACGATGGATCTGCACGCTGACCAGATTCAAGGCTTCTTTGACGTACCGGTCGATAATATTTATGCCTCACCTATTCTCTTAGGCGACATTTGGCGCCAGAGCTATCCAGAACTGCTTGTGGTTTCTCCCGATGTGGGCGGTGTTATCCGCGCCCGCGCCATCGCTAAACGGCTCGAAGTGGACCTCGCCATTATCGACAAACGGCGACCGCGGCCCAATGAGTCCGTCGTCATGAATATTATCGGTGATGTGGCGGGCCGCACCTGCGTCATCGTAGACGACATGGTCGATACGGCCAACACGCTCTGCGAAGCGGCCCATGCCCTCAAGGCACAAGGCGCCGTCAAAGTCTGCGCTTACTGCACTCATCCGGTACTGTCTGGTCCAGCCATGGAGCGCATCGAACGGTCCGATCTGGATGAACTAGTCGTCACCGATACCATACCGCTCAGGCCGGATGCCCGGGCCAGCAGCAAGATTCGCGTGCTGTCCGTTGCCGAACTGCTGGCCGAAACCATCCGCCGGATTGCGGAAGAGGATTCCGTCAGCTCGCTGTTCATGGATTAACACCTCTTCACTGACCTTGCAGCCGGGCGTTGGCCATTGTATGATCTGCTCCTACCAATGGTGGCTGTAGCTCAGTCGGTAGAGTCCCGGATTGTGATTCCGGTTGTCGCGGGTTCGAGCCCCGTCAGCCACCCCATATTTTCAAGCAGTTATCTTCATATTGGTGCATCCATTCCTAAGATGAATGATACTTTTCCTAAGATGACTGCTTTTCTCTTCGAGAAATAGACACAGGCGCAGGGTCAGTTTGTGTCGTCTTGTGACTCCGTATATATGCCTCAGTCATAGACCTGCTCTTATGTCCCGCGAGCCCCTGGGCATCCATATTCGCTTCATCAGCCGCAGTTATCGCCGCAGCTCTGATGTCGTGGAAATGAAACCG
The DNA here is from genome assembly GCF_027322205.1 of Acidithiobacillus sp. Taxonomy (GTDB): domain Bacteria; phylum Pseudomonadota; class Gammaproteobacteria; order Acidithiobacillales; family Acidithiobacillaceae; genus Acidithiobacillus. Next base: position 4,231 of record NZ_DAHVHY010000025.1, on the reverse strand, counting down.
TTCCTGGATCAGTCCTTCCTTTAGGGCCTTATCCATCGCCTTCCCCCACATTGCTTTAAACCCACTGTCGGTATAAGGCTGACCCCGCCGATTACAGATCAGGAACAATCCCCTTACTGGGCGCTCAAGCGCCTTTATAGCGTTGACACAATCTCTCAACCCGGGCGACCAGCGGATCAGCAATTTGGCACCCGTCTTGCCTTGGGTAATCTGGATACCGGCCTCCGTTAGATCCGCCAAGCGCAACTTCAGCAGATCCGCACGGCGCTGCCCCGTGTAGTACGCCAACTCGACGGTCAACGCGACCGCCAAAGGCGCCACACTGTTGACCGCCTCGATCTCTTCCTGGCTGGGACAGCGTGTGCGCGCTTTCTCCACATTCCTGCGCACCCCGTAGCAGGGGTTTACTTCGGCAAGGCCCCTGCGCATGGCCCAGGAATAAACACTGGAAAGCAGTGCAGCCTCGCGGTTTGCTCTTACCGGCGCGGGTTTGCCGTCTTTGCTGCAGCGGGTGTCCAGATAGCGAGCCACATGCGACGGTTTCACGCCGTCGGCGGGCATATGGCCAAAAACCTTTTTCAACCAAACCGCTTGATCAACATGATCCAGGCAGGTACGCGGCGCCTTGGTAGGCGAGACCAGGCGCAGATATTCGTCGATCAAATCACCAACACTGCCCTTGATGGTCCCTCCGCTGGAGAATTCGTTCCACTTGGCCTTGGCTTCAAAGTTCCACGTCTTGCCGAGTTTGTGCCATTTTCCGTTCATATCCACATAGAAGTACCAGCCCCGCGAGAGATACACTCGCTTAGGCAATCCTTGTGGATTACTCTTCCTGGTTCCTGTCATGGCTGGCATGTTACGACACCCTCGCAAAAATGTCCCATCGTGGCTCGGTCACAGGAGCGCCTGCAGACTTGATGCCAAGCCTTTGTTCCACAACAGCACGAAGTACCTGGACACGGCCTGTGGCTGCAACCATGTAGGGTATACCTTCATGGTCAAGCCACCGACATTGTGAGGGTCTGGTTTTGCGTCCTGTCAGGGTCACCAGATCTTCATGCGCGAGAAACATGCTTTAGGCTCCGAGCCTCTGGGTATCTGTCCGCATCACTCTTGTGCAGCCATTTCTTCTGCCGCATCAATGATGTCGCGCTCACTAGAAATCACATCCCCTTTCTCGCGCTCTTTTTCCACTAGAGCGATGATCTTGCTCAAATGCGCGGGTTTACCCCCCAAATGCTCCGCAATGGGCTTGATATCTTCCTTGATCTGCGACTGCATGGAGGCGATACCCTCCCGGCGGTTGATGATGTCCTCAATGGCGTCTTTGGTCTTTTGATCCATCTGCATGACAGTACCCCTTGATTAAACTGATTTCAGTTATCCGCGATGAGATAGATGCTGTCTCCACGATCCAGTAAACGGACCCCACCTTTCGACAAAAGAATTCCGTCTGGTCTCCTTTCTGCTGTCCACCCTTCTCCAATCACTTTCAATATCCGGTCAACATATGCATCGCTGCGAATTGCCGACCGCATCTGTAGCCTTTTTGCTGGCGACGTAGCACCCGCTCTCATTCCGTTAGCCATTTTCAGGTGCTCAGACAATGGTCCTAGTCCTCTATATTTTTCCTTTTTTCTCATCGTATTCTTCCTGAATAACCAACGTTTCGCGCTGTGCCGGTCATGCGTAATTTGCGCTGCCCGGAACGCAATACCTCCCAACGGTTAAACAGCCGGACCAACTGTTGCGCAGCATTTGGGTTCGTTTTCTGCAATTGCGTAGCGACGGTACGAGACCTGACAATCAAAGCACCACCTTCCTCACTGTACCGGCGCGGCTGATCATGGCCATGAGGTCCACGATGGGTGTGGCACGATCAACGAGAAAGGTCAGTACAGCACCATCACGATATGAAACGGCGACCGCCATGTGATTCTGAGAGGATCTGAGAGGGACTAGGTGCTGGGGAGCAACCCCATTCTCGTTGGGATGAAACCCCTGCCTGAGTAGTTCACCATTGAGCATTGCTCTTTGCATGACTATTGGTCTCCATGCTGCCGCGCCGGATGGGCGACTTCGATGGTATAAATTACCTATACGGTAATTGTTTGTCAATACCTTTACGGTAATCCTCTATGACAAACCTCTCCAATGCCTTCATCTACAGATTTTGGGTATTAAAAAACCGGCTCGGGGCCAGTTGATAGGATGGGGGCTAATGCTTTCATCCTTACCACCTATTCACAGGTTTGCGCCACATGGTATTACTTTCTACCACCTGGCCGAGCACGGTGACGTGCTCCATCTCTGCGAGCGGCACCACAACGTCCGGCTCTGCAGGGTTGTGAGATCGGATGATGACCCCGCCGTCCGGTCTGTTAAACAGATATTTGACGGAAATTTGTTCGCCAGACCTAAACAGATATGGCATACCATCCTTTACCTTTGTGTACCCCGTATCCACGGTGATCCATGACCTGTCCATAATGACCGGCTCCATGCTCTGTCCGTGGACGCGGAATCTGATGAGGGTGGCCGCGTCAAGACCATACCGCCTCAACCACTCAGTCGAGTACCGGAAGCGGCGTTCTTCATTGACAGGTTCTGACACGATCCGGTTGCCAGCCCCTACCTTCACATTCAGAGCCGGAATTTCTACCTCACCATCACCCAAATCCTCATCAGGGTGGTATTCGGAAACAGGATGAGCGCCAAGCGGAAATTCTGGCTGTTTCTTTGAACGGAGTTTGGCGGAGTGGTCCTGATCCATCCAATTTGGCAGCAGATTCAGCACGTTTTCTATTTCTCTGGCTGTCTGCGGACTCATCATTTTCCGCGTCTTGGGGTTTTTGGTTCGCCAGCGGCTGATAAGGGATGCGTCTTTGCCGGAAATACTGGCCAACTTTGCAACCGAGCCGTCCCCTATCGTTTGGATGAGGCTTTCTAGGTTGTCTGCTCGTACGTCCTCTGCACTTTTCATGATGCTAGTTTCATCGCCGCGAGACACTCGGGCAATAGGCGCTAAGGTAACATCCCTTGACTCGATGATTACCTTTGCGGTAATTTTAGCGCATGAAGAGACTCCGAACATATTTCAACTCCCTTTCGCCTACCGGACGAGCTGCGTTCTTGGCTGATGTAGGAACATCCGAATCCTATATCAGAAAAGCAATATCTGTTGGCTCAGTGGGGCCTCACATGGCCATTCGCATTGAACGCGCCACCAACGGCTCAGTCACCCGCGAAGAACTCCGCCCAGACATTTTCCACCGATCTTCTTCCCAAGACCCACTAGGGAGGAAGACCACTTGAATAAAACGACTCCTATGCCAGGAAACGGGGGCACCCGGATTGCGCTTCCAGCCGCGCGATCACCCCTGGCACCTATTCTATCGGCTGGGAAGGCTGGAAGAGACCATGCCGAATGATGCACAAAAACTGGATTGTTCGGTGCGTCCGCCCCCGCCAGTACCAGCAGATATTGATCTGCGTTCTTATTGCTGGATGAAACTGGACCTGAACCGGCTTCACTCCAGCGACTTTATCCATTTGGCCAGTAATGAAGAGTTTGGTGCAGCGGTAAAGCTATGGACCGAATCCATGCGGCAAGTACCGGCTGGCAGCATTCCCAACGATGACAAGATTCTAGCATCTCTCGCCGGTTATCGTGGGTCCACCCGGCGGTGGATGAAGATTAAGGCTATGGCATTGCATGGCTTCTCCCTTTGCTCCGATGGCCGCCTGTACCATCCCGTGCTTGCGGAAATGGTACAGGATGCGTGGGGCAACAAGACCCAACAGCCGACATCACACTCTTCGGACCCACGCGCCAAGGATCGTGAGCGCCTTCGTCGCTGGCGGGCGGAACAAAAGACCAAGCAGGAAAGCAGCCCGCCTATCCGGGCAGAGGACGAGCACTCTACCCAGGCCGATGAAACGGTTGAAACGTTTCAAGACCGTTTCACTGAAACGTTTCCTGAAACGGCTGAAACGTTTCATATAAGAGAAAGAGAGAAAGAAAGAGAGAGAGAAGAAACGTTAAATAGCGTTTCAGAAACGGCGGATGAAACGTTTCAGAAAACGCAGTCAACAGAATCCTCTCCAATGCCGCCAGCAACCCGCGAAGGCACGTTGTGCAAGAAACTACGGGCACTTGGCGTCCGTGCAGCTCCCCACATGGTCATTGTCCATGAGATGTGCGCTCGCCATTCCGACGAACACATTC
>NZ_DAHVHY010000024.1 GCF_027322205.1 Acidithiobacillus sp. | reverse complement strand
CCAGCCAAACCTCCTTATGCCGCAAACCCGCTAAAGGGGTGCCCGTCAACGCGTTAAACGTATGTTTGCACGCGCCACATCGATACCGTTGCAAACCGGAAGCAGAACCCCACCGTGCTACCGGCCCTTCTCCACAATGTGGGCAGACGGGATGCTCGGCAACGCGGGATTCCAAAATCAAATGTACGGTCTGCTGCTGCTCGACGGCATGGATCTGATCTTTGATCTGTCGGCGCTGGTTCGGCGTCAGGCCAGCCAGGGCCCCCTTCAGTTTGCCAAATTCCTCTGAGTTCATGCACACCTCCAACTCTTTGATTCATCACACTGTGAAGCATACCACAAATCAAAGATGACATAGCCTTGATCCAAAGGCGCAAATGACAGCGGCCAGCAGGCCCCTAATAGCAAGCCTGCGATTACTCGCAACAGGGAGAACGGCATACCCACTCAGGAAATCGACGTCATGATTTTCTGGAGGCTATGAGGACCCAAACCATACTGCATTTTCCACTGGCCCTGTTTATCTAAATATAACAGCGTTGGCGTTGCCTCCTCCCCAGTGCGAGCGAGCAATTGCGTATTACGGGTCACCGCTTGACGAATAGACGCGAGAGGACTAACTGCGGGGTGTATGCCACCTTCTTCTGCTGCCACGTTGAAGTGGGATTCATTAAATGCTAGTGCCTGCGCGGGATGTTTTGCCATGAGCACGGCCGCTGCCTTGGCAGCACTGGTTGGTTTGAGAAAGCCCACTAGCACCACCCGCAAATGTAGTTTTCCGGCATGGATAAGGGGTAACGCCTTTTCATAGAACTTGTGGCAGAAGATGCAATTTGGATCCATGAATGCGGTTAACTCTGGACCCTTGTCCCCGACCAAAAAGGTGTCAACATGCTTTACCGATGCAGCAATAGCTGCCGGATTCATCGGCTTGGGTGTGATACCCATGCGTATGGCCATCTGTTGAGAGAGATCCTGTCCTTGCGCATTCAGTACAGCACCTGGGACCACAGCCTCATTCTTACCGACAACCCATACCATACCCGTGTGGTCGGCTACGGAGACCCAGGCTGCCGTCAGCCCACGGGGTCCTGGAAGTGTTTTTAACACCTTCACCGGGCTCGACGCATGAAGAGCTTTCTGTAAAAACCCCGGCGAGACGAGTGCGTCCGCAGTGGCACCCATAGACAGCGTGGCAAGTATGCCTGACATGAGCAAATTGAGTGATTTGGTGTTTCGCATTTTTTCTCCTTCGATAAAATAGGCGTACGTGCCTGCTATACCACTTGCCGCTACCCGCGAATTATTGGAATCGTAGACTGAAAGCGACGGGAACATAGCGTACCGTGAGTTTGCCCGCTTTGATCAGAGGAACTTCATGCTCGTACATCACATGGCAATAGGGACAATTAGGATCCTGGAAATCGTAAATAATCGGACCCTGATGCCCTTCCTGAATATACAGGAGGTGATGCGGGAGTATCTGGTTCCAGAGAATGCCTGCGGTCAGCTTTTTGGGCGGTGCCGTCTGCGCCACAACGGATGAAATCCCCGCTATTGCCATGCTGCAACCCAGCAGACCGATCATCACCCATTTCATTGCTACTGTTCTGGAAGAATGTGTCATGTGGTTATTTTTTCCTTGAGGCCAGTTATTTCAGATTGGGGAGCATAGTCAGCAGTTCCCCGTGGGACACCATGCCGGGGATCAAACCGGTGCTGCCATTTTTGTGCTCATACAGTATGGCGGGCACACCCATGGAATGGGCGCTTTGCAGCACGGCCATATTCACTTTCAGAGCATGCGTGGTCTGCGGCAGCGCTTTGGCTTGAGGTAGTCCGGCAGGACCATGGGTCCCCATGGGAGCAGCGAAACTCTTGGCGGCCAATACTTCAAAATGCTGCAGCGTGAACACCCGATGCGGGGCTTGCAGGAGTGCTGCGGCTTCAGGAGTGCTGCTGGGCATCAGGTAGGCGACCGGCACATAGCGCACCGTGAGCTTGCCCGCCTTGATCAGTGGTTGCTCCTCGTCGTACATGCCGTGGCAATAAGGACAATTCGGATCAAAAAAATCATAAATGACGGGTCCTTTGTGGCCTTCTTGGATATAGGTCAGTCGCTGGCCGATATCCTTCCAATAACTGCTCTGAGCCATTTTTGGTAAAGGCGGAAGTGCGGTGGCTGCCATGGCAGCTCCTGTGCCCAAGATGCCGACCAGAATGCCGGATACCATTGTCAGTTTTGTGATGCGGTTCATAGCGGTTTCCTCTTGCTGTACATCGACCCCATTGGGGTGAGATTTGGTCATGATCGTTCTTCCGGGTTTATGCTGTTTACAAAGTTGTAAATTATTAGAGAATAGAAGCTTTGAGTAGTTCATCTTCAAAAATACACGACTTCATCTGCAGCGCTGATTCCATCCGGACAGCTCCTTCATGGAGTTTTTGCCAACGTCGGCCGACAAAATTTCCATGGCTTGTGCCTTCAGAGATCTCCCGCAGCACTGGACCTCCAGGTCCAACTCCAGTGGTTTCCCCAACTCCGCTTCTTCACTGTTCCATATGGTCCCCATAGACAGGTGTATATTAGCCAATATGAGCCACAGTTGAACAACAAATCATTCTATTAACAATTTCTGACATTGTAATTCTTTATAGTGCTGGTGCCTCAGTGCTGAGGAAATAAGCGGCTTGCTTACCACGCTATTTTTATCATGATATATGAATACAAGACAATTTTAGATGTTATTCGAAATTGGCAAGCTATAATAAAATGTTATCGGCAGGAAAAACCTTTAAGCGGGTGGCATGGCTATTGCTTTACGCAATCCGGTGATTCATTTGAGCTATATCTCCGCCGGAGAAATGAGTCTCCATAGAGCATGTAAAATTAGCCACCTTATTATCGTCCGAAATTTCCGATGTCAGGGCCGGAGCATTTTGCAATCCCTATGACTTCAGCAATCTACTCAATACGGACTGGCCAGTTGCTGCGGGGTGTCCCCTTACTCTGACAGTGTTTAGCATGGGGCAAACGAGTTACGTGGTGTATGGGCATGTCCCGTGAAGTCACACATTATCCTAAATTCTAGCATTGGACCTTGGGTTCAATAATTTCGTCATTCCGTATTGAAAAGGAGCTGGTTATGAGCAACATGATGAAAAGGCGCGAGTTTATCAACAAGTCCGCATTGGGCATGGTGGTGGTGGCAGGGTCTAGCTATTTGATACCGGGCATCGCGAACGCCGCCAATGTCCCCGGTTGGCCTGCCGCGCCATTCGACGCCAAGGTCCTTGACAAGGCCATGGAAGCTAGTATCAAAACCACTTCGGTTACGACATCACCTAAGGTGCATCTCACCGCACCCACCATCGCCGAAAATGGCGCGGCCGTGCCGGTTACCGTGGATGTCGACTACCCCATGGACCCGGATGATTACATCGACACTATTTATCTCTACATCGACCACAATCCTACCCCGCTCGCCAGTGAATTTCACTTTACCCCGGCCAATGGGCGCGCGTACTTCCAGGAGCGCGTAAAAATGGCAAAAACAGACCATATGCGGGTAGTGGCCAAGACCAACAAAGGGGTGCTCATGGCCTCCGCGCCGCGGGAGGTGAAAGTGACGATCGGCGGTTGTGGTGGTTAACCGCTGAGCGTTTTATCGTCCATTCATTTTATCTGGAGATTTCAACATGTCTGCAATTGGTAATCCAATGATTCGTATGCCCTCTTCTGCCAAGAAAGGAGAGATCGTCGAGGTCCGTTCATTAATCATGAACCCCATGACCACCGGGCTTCAGAAAAACAAGGCCGGGAAAATCATTCCTGCGCACTTTATTCAGACCGTGGAGGTCACCTTCGGTGCCAAGCCCCTATCTCACCTGGACTGGAGTACAGCGGTTAGTGCCAACCCCTATCTTGCTTTCAAGATGCGTGCCGAAGACTCTGGCATATTGGAAATGACCTGGAAGGATAATCAGGGCGGGGTATGGTCGGCCAAAGCCTCTTTGAAAGTGGCTTGACCCCAGCAGCCCGCAGAGGTGTTCATGAATGAAATGTAGAACGGAGAGTATATGAATTTAACACGCAGAGATTTTATGTCCATCATGGGGATTGCCGGATCGACAGGCTTCTTGTCTCCCGCTGCTGTGGCCTCTTCCTGGGGTTCGGGTAAGGATCCCTATGAGGTTCCGGAATATGGCAATGTGACACTGCTGCACATCACGGATACGCATGCACAACTGCTCCCCGTCTGGTGGCGTGAACCGGGCACCAATATCGGCACCCGCCCACAAAAAGAGTGGGGCATCACTCCGCACTTGGTAGGGAATGCCAAGCTGGCTTATTATGATATACAGGCAGGGACGCCGGAAGGCTATGCGCTGTCCTGCATGGACTTTGACACACTGGCGCATAAATATGGCAAGATCGGTGGTTACGCGCATATTGCCACCTTGGTAAAACGTTATCGTGAGCAGGTGGGCAAGAAAGCTATTCTGCTCGATGGTGGCGATGCCTGGCAGGGGTCAGCGACCAGTCTCTGGACCAAAGCCGAGGATATGGTAGGGGCCCAAAACCTCCTGAAGGAAGACTACTTCGTGGGTCATTGGGAGTTTACCTATGGCGCAGATCGGGTCGAATATCTCCTGAAGCACAAACTGCAGGCGAAGTTTCTCTCTCAAAATGTTTTTACGATTCCATGGGATGAGCCAGTATTCGATCCTTATGCGATTCACGAGGTCAGTGGTCGAAAGGTGGCCATCATCGGGCAGTCCTTTCCCTTCACGCCCATTGCCAACCCCGCCTATTTCACCCCGAAGTGGTCATTTGGCATTCATCCGGGCCATATGCAGAAGATGGTGGATGAATGCCGGGAGAAGCATCACGCCGATCTTGTCGTCGTGCTTTCCCATAATGGTGCGGATGTGGACAAGAAAATGGCCTCGCAGGTCAATGGGATTGATATCATCCTCGGTGGACACACCCATGAAATCATGGGGCCTAAGCCGGTCATGGTGAACAAGACGTTGATCATCAATACCAGCACCAACGGGAAGTTCCTGGCCCGTTTTGATCTGGATGTGGGCAAGGGAAAACTGAATGGATGGCGTTTTCACTATCTGCCGATTATCTCCAACATGATTCCCGCTGATCCGGAAATGGTCGATTATATTCATAAAGTACGTGCACCCTATGCCGAAAAACTGGCAGAGCCATTAGCCGTTACCGAAAGCCTTCTCTATCGCCGGGATAACTTTAACGGAACTTTCGACCAGATTATCTGCGATGCGCTACGCGAGGAAATGGATTGTGAGGCCGCATTCTCGCCGGGTTTCCGCTGGGGCTACTGCAAGCTCCCTGGGGAAACGATCACCATGGAAGATGTTATGGGCCAGACAGCTATCACGTATCCACAGGTAACCGTGACAGAATATACCGGCGCTGAATTGAAAAACGTGATGGAGCAGGTGGCCGATAATCTGTTTAATCCTGATCCCTACTATATTCAGGGTGGCGATATGATCCGCGTGGGGAATATTCAGTATACGATGGACCCTAGCGAAAGCATCGACAAGCGGATTACGGATCTGCGCGTGGGCGGGAAACTCGTGCAGGCGAGCAAGCGTTATAAGGTAGCTGGCTGGGGTGCCATGAATCCGGTGGAAGGTACACCCGTCTGGGATATTTTTGCCAAATGGTTACGCTCCAAGAAGACGGTCAGTGCCGAACCTCGCGACTTGCCGGTATTGACCAAGAACATGCAGGGAAATCCCGGTATTGCCTTTCCGAAGGAGTATGATCTGTAACGATGATGGATAAACGAAGCGCGGGGCCACCTTGTGAGGTGTTGCTCCGTGGCTGCGATGGAGGTTTCGATGGATGAGTTTAGTATCTGGCATCTGATTTTGGTTTTATTGATAGGAGAATCGCCCCCTTATCCAAAAGCCTGGGCCGGATTCACTACGACATTAGTAAAATCCCGGAGTTTCAGTTGTGGGCGCAGATCGCTGAGAATCGCCGCTTTCGCCACGGGTAAGGCCTGCCAGGCATTATTACCACCATCTTCGACCACCGCCGCCACGGCAATTTTCGGATGATGCAAAGGCGCCCAACCGATAAACAAAGAATCGTTATTATAAATCGTCCGACCATCTCGATAACCGACGGGGATTTCGGCGGTGCCGGTTTTGCCGGCCATAGACAAACCGGGTGTGGCCATACTTTTACAGGTACCACGGGTGATGCAGGCAACCATCCCTAGACGGACGGCACGTAAAGCAAAGGCGGGAATATGCAAATCACGGGGGGGCGGTTCCCGCAGTTGCTTACGCGCTCCCGTCTCGGAATTGACCAGGGCATTGACCGTATGAAGATGCACCAGATAGCCGCCGTTAGCAATGGCAGATACCGCACGCACCAGTTGCAGGGGTGTGACCAGCAAGTAGCCTTGCCCGATACCCAGAATGACCGAATCCCCGGTGTACCAGGGCTGATGAAAGTGCGTCTCTTTCCATTGTGGAGTCGGCACGAAACCACTGACGCTGCCGGGCGTATCAATGGGCGCCGGATGCCCGAAGCCGAAGCGCCACAGTGCCGCATCCTGACGATGAATCCCCATTTTAATGGCCAGCTTGTAGAAGAAAACATCCACCGACCAGGCCAGCGCTTTGGTCAGTCCGGTCTCGCCAAAACCTGAGCGATACCAGTCCCAGTACACATGTCCGCCAATGCGCAGATAGCCGGGACAAAACGTATGAAAACCCGGGGTAATAATTTTATCCTGCAGGGCTTCCACAGAATAAAAGGGCTTGATGCAGGACCCTGGTGGATACAAGCCTTGGGCTACCCGGTTGAGCAGAGGGCGTCCTTTGTCGTGCAGCAAGTTGTTCCAGTGGGCATCGCTGATGCCATCGACGAACCAGTTGGCGTTAAAACTCGGATTGCTCACACTGGCCAGCACGGCACCGGTACGCGGATTGACCGCCACCAAGGCACCACGAAAATGATTGCGTCGCATCACCAGGGCAACCGCCTTCTGCACCCGCAGACGCAAGGTGGTCAGCAGATTATCACCCGGTGTCGGCGCAATATTCCGGAGCTTGGCGACAGGCACGCCGGAAGCATTGACCTCTTTGATCTGATAGCCGAATTTACCTCGCAGGGTACGCTCGAAGGCAAGTTCCAGACCGCTCTCTCCGATGACATTCCGGTATAAATATTTCTGCGGATCGAAGCCTTTGAGGTTCCGGGCGCTGACTGGTCCGACATAACCAATGACCGAGGTAAAAAGACTGCCGTAGGGATAATAACGATGCCACTGAGCCGCTACCTGTACCCCTGGAAGCTGCATTCCGCGCACTGCAATCGCGGCCATATCCTGCTGATTTAAATGATGCTTAAGAATACGCGGAATATAGCCTGGTTTATCATCCAGCGTCGCCTGCAAATGATGTATGGTTTTGGGCGAAAGCGTTACCAGCTTTTGCACAATAGCCAGAGTTTTATGCAGAGACCGCACCTCATCCGGGATCACTTCCAGCACGTAGCGCGGGCGATTGGCCGCGAGAATGGCGCCGTGATCCGCCAAAATCAGACCACGTGCCGGAGCCACCGGCACGATGGCGGTATGGGTAGTCTGGGCCATTTCGCGGAAGCGTTGATAATGAATCACCTCCAGATCGACGAGGCGCCAGATGAGATAAAAAAATGCCAGGATAAGGACAACGAAAGCAAGTCCCATACGACGGCGAAACTGACGTCCTTTGCTATCGCCCGACACCATGGAAAATTTGGTCTCCGATTGCTGAATGAATTTGGTGCCTGCGACTTTCCATGCTGCAGATCAGATCCTCTCGCCAAGCCCCCGGCTTAGTTGAGAGGCGAAACGGGGTCCTAAAGTTCCCGCTCAACTCCGGACCGCATCACTTCAGACTCGGGAACTTCCCGGCAGAACCCGGCGTCTTATGCCAGATGAATATAACCCGTGACGATGCAAGGACAACGCAAAGTTTCAGCATGGATTATCCACTGACCCCATCGTCAGGCAAGGTGAAAAGATCGATAGTATGATTATTTCTCAGATATTGGAGGTTCTGTTGATTCTCTCTGGAATTGCGGTTCTGACTTATCCGTCCAGTATTTTAGTGGAGTATTTCTTACGTCGCTGGGATCAGCATAAGGGATGATTGCGTCGGCACTGGGCCAGTGCTGATAAACAAGGAGCAAACAAATATGGGAATGAAGGAAAAATGGTTGCAGCCCCGCCGCTTGATGGTCGCCGCAGCAGCGACCGCTCTGGGTTTTGGTCTGGGTGCTACCGGCTGGGCGTATTCCGCAACAGGCAACCCCGGCAGCGCTCCCACCGTTGTCACCCCTGCAACTCCAAAAAAACTAGTAGATCTGCCGGACTTTACGCCCATCGTACAGAAATACGGGAACGCCATTGTCAAAATTGACGATTCTGATACCAAGGTTGTCAGCAACCAGCAGCAAAATGATCCCTTCCCGAAAAACTCTCCATTCTACCATTTTTTTCAGAGCTTACCCGGTGATTCACCACCCCAGAAAGAAAAAATGGAAGCCCTGGGTTCGGGGTTTATCATCTCTCCCGACGGCTATATTGTAACCGCTGGCCATGTGGTGCGCGGCATGCATCATATTATCGTCACCCTGACCAATCATCATGCCTATCCGGCCAAAGTGGTGGGGCTCTCGGTGCGTTATGACACCGCCTTACTCAAAATTGACGCCCATAATCTGCCTACTGTAGAACTGGGCAATTCCAAAACCATGAAGGTCGGTCAATGGTTACTCGCCATCGGCATGCCCTTTGGTTTTTATAATACGGTCACCCAGGGTGTGGTCAGCGCCCTGGACCGGCCCCTGCCCCATGACGATGAATATATCCCCTTTATTCAGAGTGATGTGCCCATTAATCCGGGCAATTCCGGTGGGCCTATTTTCAACATGGAAGGGCAGGTCGTCGGCATCAATGACCAGATTTATACCAATGACGGCGGCTATATGGGCCTGTCTTTCAGCATCCCAATCAATACCGCCATGCGTGCCGTTCATGCCTTTGAGCAGCACAAGAAGCCCACCTTCGGCTGGTTGGGAGTGGATGTACAGCAGGTTAATCCGCAGATGGCGAAGGCGCTGCATCTGAAAGAGCCGGTGGGTGCTCTGGTGGCTTCGGTTACACCCGATGAGGCCGCGGCCAAGGCCGGACTTAAGGCTGGAGATGTGATTGTCACCTATAACCATGCACCCGTTTACAGCGTCGGCCAACTGCCGCCTATAGTGGGTGATACACCGCCGGGTACCACGGTGCCCATAGGTATCCTGCGCCGTGGCAAGCCGGAAACCCTGCAGGTCACCATCGGCACCATGCCCCCGAAAATGCGTTACGTCACGGAGGAAAAAACGGAGGATATCCATCGTCTCGGCCTGCGCGTTACCACGCTGGGTCGGAACGAACAAAAACGTCTGGGCATCCATCATGGGGTATTGATCGAAAGCGTGTACCCCGGCCCCGCCGCGCAGTTGGGTCTGGTGGACGGTATGGCTATCCAGCAAATCAATCAGCAGGCGGTGAACAGCCCCGGGCAATTCCAGCATATCGTCAAGGGACTACCGGCCCATACGCCTATCCCGATGCTGGTGCGCAAAGGCAAGCAGAGTCTCTACGTGGTCGTCAGTCTGTCCCAACATTAACTCCTGACCGTAAAAGGACGCACCATGGCGTTAGACCCTCAGCAGCAGCGCAAGCGAAGTCTTATTTCAGGGATTGCCGCACTCTCTCTGGCGCTGGCAGGTGGTGCCGACACGGCTTCTGCTGCGCCCGTGCTCATGCCGTCGGCACCACCCCTGCCGGACGCTAAAAGCTACATCCTGATGGACTTCCAGACCGGCCAGATTATTGCCGAGAAGAACCCGAATCTGCAATTGCCCCCTGCCAGCCTGACCAAGCTGATGACCGCTTATCTCGCTTACGGTGCTCTCGCCAATGGCACCCTGCACTGGAATCAGCGCATTCACGTCAGCCGGGTGGCCTGGCATACGGGGGGCTCCAGCCTCTTCATTCAGCCTAACCTGCCTGTGACCGTGGATCAGTTGATGCACGGCCTGATCATTGATTCGGGTAATGATGCAGCGGTCGCCCTCGCTCAGGCTATCGCCGGCAGCCAGGCTGCTTTCGTCAATGAAATGAATGCGACAGCACTTAAGCTGGGCTTGCATGGTACCCATTACAGTGACGTCGATGGACTGCCCACCCCCGATCTGCATACCTCGGCGCGGGATGTGGCGCTGATTTCTCGGGATCTGATCAAAAAATATCCACAAATCATCAATATCTCCAAACTCAAATCGTATCGCTACAACCACATCACCCAGCGCAGCTGGAACCCGGCGCTCTTCGGCCACCCCAGCATTGATGGCCTGAAGACCGGTCATACCCATGCGGCCGGTTACTGCATGGATACCACCGCCATCCGTAACGGGCGACGGCTGATCGCGGTGGTCATGGGGACCCCCAGCTGGTCCAACGGCGTCAACTCGGTGGTAGCCCTGCTCGATTATGGTTATCACTTTACCGCCGATCATCAGGTCACGACGGCGGGCAAAGTGGTTGGCATCTATAGCGATACAGGCCTTAATCCCGATAAGCTGCCGGTCGCCGTCGCCAACAACGTGGATGTCACCATCCCCAAAGGCGCTGCGGATCATCTCAGCACCAAAGTCAGTTACCGGCATGTAGGCGTTAAAACCATTCAGAAAGACGAAGCCCTCGGCGAGATGACCGTGTCTCTGGATGGTAAAGTGCTGGCAATAACGCCTCTGGTGGCCACCGAAGCGGCCAAACCCGCAGGCACTATCGGCAGCTTGTGGAATCGCGTCAAACAATCCCTATAGGAGCAGATCATACAACGTGCACTTCGTGAACCTCCCCTGTTTCTGGGGCTGCTGGCATTACCCCTCAGCGCCAGTGCCCTGACGATGAACATCAGCAAAGCAGTCAACAGCCAGGTTATCTCATGGTCCAAGCGTGCTGTTTCCGGATCTTTGGGTAATATCGGGCTAGTCACAGAATGGTAGTTTATGCATATCTGCCCGTACTTGACCAGCAAAGAGCACTCCTTGCGGGCTCACTGGGAAACCCGCTTTTTGGAGTGCGGTCACCGTCCAAGTATTGCAGGTATGAAAAGCATCATAGGTGCCTGTGGAAGCAAAAAATGCGCTGTGCGGGTATGGCCCGGCCCCGAGATCTGTCAATTTCCCCAAAGAACTTATATAATAATAGCGGGTAAGATAATGATCCAGATGGCGCCGGTCAGACGCAGTGAGGGGGAGCCACCAAATTTTTACACCAGGCATATTACGGTCAGTGGGCTTGTACGATAAGGCTCTGACCAACAATACGCTGCGGGACGGAAACAACGCCGATATTCCGGACAAAATTCCAGGATCAGAGGTCATATAATACTGTCTGTTTCCCCATCCGAATATCCAGTAGCGTGGCGTCGCCCCAAAATACGGAGACAAATCCGCAGATAGTTGCCCCAGATCAATACTCGGTATAATGACTCCGGTGTGCCAACCGATATTTATAATACCCATCACTGCCGGGACATCGGTGCAGCTCATTGGAGCGTCAGTCGGTGTTGCCGCCACAGATACAGCTGGTGCAGTACACCCGGCCAAAGTTGCCACGCCAAGAAGGATCAGCACCGCGCGCAGAGCACCCACAGCGCTTATTTGCCGCCCAGTACCGCATGATAGACGAAATCGACCCGACGATTACGCTTCCAGCAAGACGCGTTGTTTTGGTCACAGAGCAGATTGTCCTTGCCGAAGGAAACCATTTGGATACGCGTGGCAGGTATTCCATCTGCTTCGAGAATTCTGGCGACGGATTCTGCGCGGCGGTCACCAAGGGCTAAATTATATTCCTGGGTGCCGCGCTGGTCACAATTGCCTTCGAGACGCACATCGACCCGGGGGAATTTGAGCAGAAACTGTGCGTTATCCTTGGCGATGCGGCGTCCAAGGGCGTTCACCTGGCTGCTATTAGTGGCGAAATGCACACGCAGATGCCTGGGTAACGCAGCCAGCTCTGCATCCGACAAATACTTATTCATCCCGCCCAGGGGACCGTTTATCTTTTGGTCCTGAACGCTGGGGGGGCGATACCGGTCAGTCGGCGAGGGCTGCGGCGCTGGCACCATGACAGACACAGGTTTTGCAGGCAATGGTGAGGGCTCTTGGGCACATCCGGCAAGGGGCAGTGAACAAGCTGCCAATATCAGCAAAGGCTTCCTTGGCCTGTCGCGCAAGCTTACGAGTGGCATTATGCTTACTCCTGTGTAAAGTGGATTGAGCCGCGACCGCAGTCATGGCTTTGGTGTCCAGTTTGTGACCGTTGTCGGCCATGTAAGTTTCAGCACCAAATCCGCGTCACACGGGACTGCCCGAAATGCTCTTCCGGCCAGCCCCACTGTTGTGTACTGGGAGATGGATGATCGTGGCGATTGTACGGTACGCAATCTGGTCGGTTGAGTCATTAATTGATCTGCAGGCATGGTGAGGCGCCGCCGGCTTTTCGATATCTCACTGATTTTGATGGTTACCAGCGAGGCCGGACAGGAGTTTTTGCTCCAAAGCGTTGGCTTGCTCCGCAGTGGACTGGCAAACGGCGCTGGCAGGGTCGCGCGCGCATTCCAACTCGTCAGCCAACACTGCGGTGCCCTTTTTTTGCAACTGAGCCTGGCTGTTGCGGCTCTGCGGGGTACTGGTCATCCACGAAACTCCATAACCGAGCGCCGAAGAGAGTATGGTGGCCACCAGAAACACCAGTACCATGCGGGTAAACCCGCGTTCCAGTCCCTGCTCACCCAGATAATGCTTACTATACCAGGCAAATACCGGATAACTGACAACGCCTGCCACCAGACCCCACATTGGTTATCCTTCCCTGGCGACGTCCAAGGGCAGGGGGTAGGGAAGTTTCTCTAAGCCCAAAGGCGTACCATTTGGCGCTCCGGCCATTAAGGCATCCCCGACGTTGGCGGCGCGTAAAACGGCTAGCGCTGCAAAGCCACCCTGAGGATCCGGCGCCGCATTGATGACCATACCGATGCTTTGCTCACCCATGCGGGCACTGAAAATTTCTTCGCCTGCTCGCAGTGGCGCCTGGGATGCAATCCGATAAGTCTGGTTCTTCAGTTTACCGAGATAGTGGGAACGGGCGACAATCTCTTGCCCCGGATAACAGCCCTTCTTGAAATTGATGCCGCCCAATACTTCCAGATTCAGCTCCTGGGGAATGACTTTTTCGGTGGTGGCACCACTGATCATGCCGACGCCGGCATGAATGGCCTGTAATCGCCAATCCTCCGCAGACCCGGCCCATGCACCGGCAGCCGCTAGCTTTGCGCTGACCACCTCCACACGGGATGCAGGCAAAATGATCAGGAAGGCTTCCGCATCCGCCCAGGGCAGGCGGGTAATGATCATGTCGTCGCAGACCACCCCGCTGTTGCCGGTTTCCGGCGCCGCAATCCCGAGGGCATGGCCGAGCAGATCACCAGCACCTCTACCCGAGACAGCGAATAACGCGGATTCCGGTTCCCCCCGCTCAATCTCCAGCTTGGCCATCATCCGAAACTTGCGCAGGCGCTCGATGATTATGTCGGCCATATCGGCGGCCAGGCTCAGCCAAAAGGCCTCGCCGTCGCGCTGTACGTAAAAATTGGCGATCATGCGCCCTTTGGCCGTGCTGTAGCTGCTCCACTGACCGTGACCACTGGCCAACGCATGCAGATCATTGGAGAATTGCCCTTGTAAAAACTTTTCGACATCCACACCGTAGGCGTGAATCAGACCCAGTTCCGTATGCAGGGGGGTAAAGGTAATGATGGCTGAAGACATACGATTAGACTCCCGGTTGCTGAAACAGCATGGCCTCGATCATACCCTTATGGGTGACGGCGACAAAGTCCTGTCGATTCTTTCCTTCGGAAGTGCCCGGCGACAGCGCTGGTTACAGAGTGTTCCCTGTGCACTGGCTTTACTTTGCGCGGGTTTTACGATGGGCCACGACTGGCGCTGGGGTTTGGCACTGCTCGCCGTGGTGCTGGCATGGATCGTCTGGCGCTGCCCTCTACGTCAGCGGGTCGGCCAGGCCGTACCGGAGGCGATCCTGCTCGGTATAGAGAGCGACCTGCGGGTACAAATGGAGGATGGCAGCGTGGTGCCGGTTCAGCTTCGCGCTCGTCCGTTTCTGCATCAGCGCCTGGGGGTGGTCCCCCTGCAGGATAGCGATGGTCACCGCCAGGTGCTGATCGGCCTTTTCACGACAAGCGATGATCTGTGGCGGCGCTGGCGATTCAGGTTACGCCAGGAATGGGACGCAGCAGCGGACCCGGCTGATCCCGCTGGCTGATACTGTCCGCTGCCACGTCCTGGCGTTGCGGATGGTCACTGTTGAAATGACAGCCACGGGATTCTTCGCGTAACAGCGCGGAACGGGTGAGAATTTCTGCGCACTGGCGCAGATTGCGCAGCTCCTGATAAAACCGCGGCCCGTACAGGCTATCGCCAATGCGTGTAGTCAGTTCATGCCAGCGTGCGCTGGCGGACCGCAGGCCTTCATCGTTGCGGATAATGCCTGCTGCTTGCCACATGCCTGCCTGCAAGGTCTGCCGCAGGACCGCGATACCTGCTTTCGGCGCGACCGTTGCTGGTTGTTCCGGCGAACGCCCGGGCGCTTGGCGCGGGCCATTGGGCAGGTGCGACTGTCCTGCCAGGTCGGCAACAATCGCTGCCGCACCCACCACACATTCCAGCAATGAATTGCTGGCAAGACGATTGGCACCGTGCAGCCCGGTGGAACTGACTTCACCCACCGCATAAAGTCCCGGGATAGTGCTGCGTCCCGCTGCATCTACGACCACGCCGCCGCAGGTATAGTGGGCGGCGGGGACCACCGGAATCGGTTCCCGCGTCAGATCATAGCCCCGTGCCCGGCAGTGCGCGAAAATCGCCGGAAAATGTTGCTGCACCAGGGAGCCGGGCTGCGCGCTGATGTCCAGAGTGACATAGGCGAGGTGATGCCGCCTCATCTCCGTATCAATCGCGCGCGCGACAATATCCCGCGGTGCCAGCTCGGCACGGGGGTCATAATGCTCCAGAAAAGCACTACCGTCCGGCAGGCGCAAGAGCGCTCCCTCACCGCGCAAAGCCTCAGAAAGCAAAAAAGGTGCACTACCCGGCCGGTAGAGGGTAGTGGGATGAAACTGGATAAACTCCAGATTGGCGATTTCCGCACCCGCCCGATAGGCGAGTGCGATGCCATCCCCGGTGGCCACCAGCGGATTACTGGTGTGCAGATACAATTGACCGGCCCCGCCACTGGCGAGAATCACCGCCCGTGCGGTCCACAATTCCGGACGGTCGCCTCCCGGAGCGAGTACCCAGACGCCCGCGCAACGGCCCCCGTTGAGCCAAAGATCGCTGGCGTAGTGTTCCTCAGCCATCTGTACGGCAGGTTCGGCCAGAGCCCTTCGCAGCAGGGTACTCTCGATGGCGTGGCCCGTAGTATCGGCACTGTGCAGTACCCGACGTGCCTGGTGGCCACCCTCTCGGGTGAGGTGCCAGTTGCCATCCGGCTGGCGATCAAAGGGCACCCCCCAGTCGATTAACTGACACGCAGCCTCCGGGCCTCGGCCGACAATTTGCCGGACTGCCTCGGGGTGACATAATCCCGCACCGGCTCCCAGGGTATCCTCGATATGCAGTGCAATACTGTCGTGGTCCATATCCATGACGGCGGCGATGCCACCTTGCGCCCAGTCGCTGGCGGAATCGCCCGCCTGCCCTTTGCTCACAATGCCTACTTGGCCGAGGCGGCTGAGCCCCAGGGCCGTACTGAGCCCGGCGGCGCCGGAGCCGATAATGAGAAAATCGAAAAAAGGCATTTGCTGTCCTGGGTAGAGATGTTGGGCGCAAGCGTTGCGAGAATTGGCAGCGGTCATGATACGATGACCAACTGATAAGGTGAAGAACGGCACCTAAGAACAAAGGGAAAGTCCGAATGGGTAAGATTACAGGGCGCGGCACTGCGGGCAGTCAGGAACATGGCGCCCCCAGTGATCTGCTCCTCGTCCAGCGCGTGCAAAAGGGAGAGAAGGGGGCATTTGATCTCCTGGTGCGCAAATACCAACACAAGGTGATTGCCTTGGTCGGGCGCTTTGTGCGCTCGCCCGAGGAGGCCGAAGACGTGGCACAGGAAGCTTTTGTCAAAGCCTATCGTGCGCTTGCTAATTTTCGTGGCGACAGCGCTTTTTATACTTGGTTGTACCGTATCGCCGTCAATACGGCAAAGAATCACCTCGTAGCCCAAGGCCGCCAGGTTTCTATTGTGGATGCAGAAACCGAAGATGCGGAACAATTTGCCAGTGCCGATGGACTAAGGGAGTATGATACCCCAGAGGGGTTGCTGCTCGGTAAGGAATTGGCAGAGCATATCGATGCGGCATTGGCAGTATTGCCGGAAGATCTGCGCACAGCGGTGACTTTGCGGGAATTTGAGGGTTTGAGTTACGATGAAATTGCCCAGGTCATGGAGTGCCCAGTGGGGACAGTAAGATCCCGGATTTTTCGAGCGCGTGAATCAATTGCCAATGTTTTGGCCCCGTTGTTAGAGCAGGAAAAGTCATGAACGATGAAACGCAAAAAGAACTGATGGCGTTCATGGAAGGCGAGCTGACCGGGCTGCGCGCCAACCGCTTAGCCGCGCGTCTGCAAAGTGAGTGTGGGTTGCGAGAGGCCTGGGAGTCTCAGTATCGCGTCTCTTTTCTTCTGCAAAATGACCGAAAAGGGGTGCAGTTGGCGTCGACCGATTTCGCGGACCGGGTTGCCTGGGAGATTGTGAGCGAACCTAGTATCCTGGCTCCGCAACTCGCCCCGCGGCAGGGTATTCCCAAGCGTTTCTGGATTAAGGTGGGTTCCGTTGCCGCAGTGCTGGTGGTATCGGTGACGCTGGTAGGCCTCTTGCCACACAGGAATGTACCGGATGCGTCCATTATTACTGGCAGCGGGTCTGATCATTATGCACAGACCGCCATGCTGAAAGGCTTTTCTTCCGGTAATGAGGAATTTCATCTGCGCCCTGTATCCGACATTGCGTCGCCATCTTCCGGCACAGACATACTCATTCAGAGAGACATTCAACGGCTCTGGGTACCGGGTAGTGGTAATTACCTCGCTTCTGCCTATGGTTCGGGTCAGTCTGGTCTGGAAAGTACGGCCGTTACGGCTACAGAAGGGATCAGCGCAGCCGATATAGCTTTTCCTGCAGGTAATCCTTAGAATTTGTTAGTTGGCGGGCGTCTGCGCGCATGGTCGAAAGGGCCATGCCTGTTGCTAAGTACAACGGATACCGAGATGATAGACACATCTTAGATGAAGTCATAAATCCGATGGTTGGGAGGGGGTTTCTTGAAAGATCGTGTGCTGAGTAGACAGCGCCTTGCGGTGGCGCTTTGTGTAGGTTTGGGACTGGTGGGCATAGGGACGATAGCACCCGTGTGGGCGGACGCCGGTACTAGCGGTCAAGCATTGGTAGGTTTGCCTGATTTTACGCCTATCGTCAAACAGTATGGACCCGCTGTGGTGAACATCAGCACGACAGAGACCAAGGTAGCGCACAACACGGGCTCGCCATTCCCGCCGAACTCCCCCCTGAACCAGTTTTTCGCCCCCTTCTTTGGTGCACCGGGGCAACCTGGCACCCAGGGAGTGCCTGGGGCCAAAGACGATCAGAAATATCAGGTGCAGTCTCTGGGTTCCGGTTTTATCGTCAGTCCTGATGGTTATATTGTGACAGCGGCGCATGTGGTGAAGGGTGCCCAGAAGATCATCGTCAGCCTCACCAATCATCATCAATACACGGCCCACTTGGTGGGGTTGTCAACGCGCATGGACGTTGCGTTGCTCAAAATCGACGCGAAAAATCTGCCAATGGTACAAATTGGTGATTCCGGCAAGTTGGAGGTCGGGCAATGGGTACTGGCAGTAGGGTCGCCCTTTGGCTTTGAGAACAGCGTGACCCAGGGTGTGGTCAGTGCGACCTCGCGGCCTTTGCCAGATGACCCTTATATCCCGTTCATTCAAACGGATGTGCCGATTAACCCCGGCAACTCCGGTGGCCCGCTCTTCAACATGCGTGGTCAGGTGATTGGGATCAATGACCAGATTTATACCAGTAGTGGTGGCTACATGGGGTTGTCCTTCTCCATCCCTATTAATGTCGCTATGGATGCGGTCAAGCAGTTAAAGTTGCATCAGAAAGTGCATTTTGGCTGGCTCGGGGTCATGATTCAGGACGTCAGCATGGATCTCGCCAAGTCCTTCCACATGAAGGAGCCGGTGGGTGCGCTGGTGTCGCAGGTAGTACCTGATGGCCCGGCCGCCAAGGCGGGGCTGCGTCCAGGGGATGTCATCGTTTCCTTTGATGGCCAGTCCATCTATAACTCGGGTCAGTTGCCGCCGCTGGTGGGCGCATTGCCTGCTGGCTTCAAGGCGAAGTTGGGTGTCATTCGTGATGGCAAACCCATGATTCTCAATATCATGGTCGAGAGCCTGCCCAGTAACCTGGAGAACGCTGCGGCGGAATCTGCCGCGCCCAACAACTCGGCGCAGAAGGGCGAAGTCAAACGACTGAACATGCAGGTTGGTCCGCTGACGGCAGAAGCACGTAAGCAACTGAACGTAAACACCGGCGTTCTTGTCCTCGGTGTCGGAGTTGGCCCGGCGGCAGAAGCTGGTATTCGTCCTGGCGATGTGATTCTGCAGGTGGCACAACAGCAGATCGCCAATGCTACCGATTTGCAGAAGCTGGCGGCAGTGTTGCCGGCAGGCCAGCCGATACCAGTGTTGGTGCGGCGCGGTGAGGGGAGTTTTTATCTGGTGCTTTCGCTGCCGCATTGATGCAGGTAGTCACCGCGAAGGGCTGGGTGTTTATACCAGCCCTTTTTGTTATGGTGTCTGGCGTGGCGGTATAGCCGCCGGGTGCCCATGGATTGACAGGTCATATGACTGAACAGCAACACATTCGTAATTTTTCTATTATCGCCCATGTGGATCACGGCAAATCCACGCTCGCGGATCAGTTTATCCGCCTTTGCGGGGCGCTGACCGAGCGGGAAATGTCCAGTCAGGTGTTGGATACCATGGACATCGAACGGGAACGCGGAATCACCATCAAGGCACAGAGTGTGCGCTTGCAGTTTCGCGCCGCAGATGGGCAGGAGTATCAATTCAATCTCATTGATACGCCGGGCCATGTGGATTTTTCTTACGAAGTCAGCCGTTCGCTGGCCGCCTGTGAAGGGGCTCTGCTGGTCGTGGATGCTTCGCAGGGCGTGGAAGCGCAAAGTGTGGCTAACTGCTACACGGCGCTCGAACATGATCTGGAGATTCTGCCTGTCCTGAACAAGATTGATTTGCCAGCCGCCGATCCGGAGCGGGTGCGCAAAGAGATTGAAGAAATTGTCGGGCTGCCCGCCGATGATGCCTTGGAGGCCAGTGCCAAAGAGGGCATCGGTATTCGGGAGATTCTGGAACGGGTGGTGGAGCGTATCCCGCCGCCCCAAGGCAATCCGGACGCGCCGCTACAAGCTCTCATCATCGACTCCTGGTTCGATAACTACCTGGGGACCGTGGTTCTGGTGCGGGTGATGAATGGTTCTATCCGACCTGGCCAGCGTATTCTGACGATGGTGGGTCAGAAATCTTATGTGGTCGAAAAGGTCGGTGTTTTTACCCCAAAATCCCTGCCGGCGCCAGCTCTGGAGACCGGTGCGGTAGGCTTTGTTATTGCCGGCGTGCGGACCATTGAAGGCGCCCGGGTGGGGGACACTCTGACGGAACAGGACCGCCCCGCAAGCGCGCCGCTGCCGGGTTTTCGCGAGGTGCAGCCGCAGGTGTTTACCGGGCTTTATCCCGTGGACTCGGCGGACTATGAAGATTTTCGCGAGGCACTGCAGAAATTGCGGTTGAATGATGCGGCGTTGCAGTTTGAGCCGGAGACGTCACAAGCCTTGGGCTTTGGTTTCCGTTGCGGGTTTCTGGGGCTATTGCACATGGAAATCGTGCAGGAGCGCTTGGAGCGGGAGTATCAGTTGGAGCTGATCAGCACCGCGCCAACCGTCATCTATCAGGTGATTACCACGGACGGGCAGGTGCTGAAGATCTCTAATCCTGCCGATTTACCACCTATACAGCAGATTGCGGATATTCAGGAGCCAGTCATTACGGCAAATATTTTGGTGCCGGAAGCTTATCTCGGGCCGGTGATCGCGCTCTGCGAAGAGCGGCGCGGGCGGCAGAAAAACATGCAGTTTACGGGCGGGCAGGTTATGCTGCGTTATGAATTGCCCCACAATGAGGTGGTTTTGAATTTTTTTGACCGCCTCAAATCGGTGAGTCGCGGTTATGCCTCCATGGATTATGAATTCGCGCGCTTTGAAAGCGGACCGCTGGTAAAAATGGACATTTTGATCAACGGCGAAAAGTTGGATGCGCTGTCCTGGATTGTCCACCGCGATGCGTCCGAGCGGCGCGGGCGGGAATTGGTAACCAGATTACGTGAGTTGATCCCCCGGCAGATGTTTGAGGTGGCGATACAGGCAGCGATCGGCGCCCGGGTGATCGCCCGGGATTCAGTCAAAGCCATGCGCAAGAATGTGCTGGCCAAGTGTTATGGCGGTGACATTTCCCGTAAACGCAAATTGCTGGAAAAGCAGAAAGAGGGTAAAAAACGCATGAAGCAGATTGGCCATGTGGAGATTCCCCAAGAGGCTTTTCTGGCCGTGCTGAAAAGTGACAAGAGATAAAACGCGCTCCGTGAACTGAATGCGGAGGCTGATTGTGGTAATGCACAGAGTGAAGGATAGGTGCTGAATGGATTTTACCCTTGGGTTGTTTCTGGCGGTTGTGCTTTCCGGCTTGATCTGGCTGATAGATCTCCTGTTTTTGCGAAAGAATCGGCTTGCGGAAGCCAGAGAGTCTATTGTTGTCGAGTATGCCCGGAGTTTTTTTCCAGTATTGCTTATTGTTTTCCTGATCCGTGCCTTTCTGTTTGAGCCTTTTCAGATACCCTCCGGATCCATGATCCCGACCTTGCGGGTGGGGGACTTTGTGTTGGTCAACAAATTCCAGTGGGGATTGCGGCTACCTTTGATTCACACACCCATTACCCATGGCAGCCCGGTAGAGGCGGGTGATGTCATGGTGTTTCGGTATCCCAAAAATCCGCGTGTCGACTACATCAAGCGGGTCATCGGCCTGCCGGGCGACACGATTGAAGTGAAAGGTAATGATCTCTACATCAACAATAAACTGGTACCGCAAAAGTTTATCGGAACCTTTAATTATCGACCGGAAGGGCAGGGCGCGGAAGGCATGGTCATTCCTACCAAAGAGTATGAGCAAGAACTTGGGGGCCATAAATTTCACATCATTGAATTTGATACGCCAGAAGCCCAGATGAATTTCGGGCCTTACAAGGTACCGCCGCATTCCTATTTCATGATGGGTGATGACCGTGATAATAGTAATGACAGCCGTTTCTGGGGTGTAGTGCCGGAGCGGAATATCGTCGGGAAAGCGATGTTTGTGTGGTTCTCCTGGAATGCCGAGGACTGGTCTATCCGCTGGAAGCAGATTGGGCGCGCTCTGGATGGTGCTTCCTGAGGGTGCGGATTGCACTTGCAAATTTGTTATCCAGGACTAAGTAATAGAGCACGGGTGAATCTATGAGCTCATGGAGGGTTTCGGAATGCGCAAATCAATTTGGGATGACCATTTCGTGAAGAAAATCTTTGGCCAGCGTACTCCGGGTGCGCGATCCGTAACACCGCAGCATTCCGGGGAGGTCGGGATTTCACTCATCGGCGTGATTTTTTGGCTGTTGATCCTGATATTTGTTGTCGCCTTTGTGGTGAAAGTGATGCCGTCCTACTACGATTACTGGTCCTTGAAGAATATCGTCAGCCAGCAGGCACAGCAGTCCGCGCCGGAAGCGTCCGCATCACAAATTCGTCACAACCTGACCGATCGCTTAGGAGTGGCCATGATCAATATCCCGCAGAAAGACATCCAGATCGAAAAAAGTGGTACGGGACCGGCGTTGATCACCGTCAGTTATGACAAGATTGTGCCCTTGATAGCCAATATCAGTCTGCTGCTGCATTTTAAAGCCATAGGGCATTAAAAAGGGCTTTTCCGTGTATGATATGGCTCTTTCCTTTCACACTTTTGGATTACTGAGTCTGCGTTTATGGGTGTCTTAGAGGGGCTGCAACAGTCGGTCGGCTATCATTTTCGTGAGCAATCCTTGCTATTGCAGGCGCTGACGCATCGGAGTGCGGGCGCCCAGCATAATGAACGGCTGGAGTTTCTGGGTGACGCGGCGCTGAATTTCGTGGTGGCGGCGAAGCTCTTCGCCCGCTTTCCCAAGGTGAGCGAGGGGGATCTGTCGCGAATGCGGGCGCGGCTGGTTCGTGAGGAAACCCTGGCGGAGATTGCCGGAGAAATCGCCCTGGCCGATTTTCTGATCCTCGGACCCGGAGAAATACGCAGTGGTGGCGCGCGACGCGATTCCATTCGTGCCGACGCCCTGGAGGCGGTGATTGGCGCGGCCTTTCTTGATGGCGGTTTTGCGGCGGCAGAAGGTATTGTCGCGCAACTGGTTGAACCCCTGATGACCGATCATCTGAGTGGTGAAGAGTTGCGTGACCCCAAAACGCGCCTGCAGGAATTCTTGCAAGGGCAGGGACGTCCCCTTCCCATATATGCTTTGGTGGCAGAAAAAGGGCAGGCCCATGAACGACGTTTTGTGGCGCGTTGTAATGTGCCGGGCGCCGAGGCTACCGAAGCTGAGGATGGCAGTCGACGGAAAGCAGAACAACAGGCCGCGGCACTGATGTTAGCGCAACTGCAGGTGGCCGCGCGTGAATGATGTTACGGATGTCGTTCCTGACGAAGGATATCGCAGCGGGTATGTGGCACTGCTCGGGCGCCCTAACGTCGGTAAATCTACCCTGCTGAACCATCTGGTTGGGCAAAAAATCAGTATCACCGCACCACGTCCGCAGACAACACGTGATCAGATTCTCGGGATACTGACTCGCCCCGACGGACAACTGTTGTTTCTGGATACACCGGGCGTACATAGTGCTTATCGCAGTCTTAACCGACATCTGCTGCGGGCTACCCGGGGGGCGCTGGAGTCAGCGGATCTGGGCGTGCTGGTGGTAGAGGCACTGCTCTGGACCCATGATGATGCGGAGGCCTTGCGTTGGTTACAGCGGACTGCCATTCCGCTGGTGGCCGTTGTGAACAAAGTGGACCGGGTGACGGCCAAGGCGCGTTTGTTTCCCTATTTGCAGATATTGGCGGGGCGTGGAGATTTCGCGGCGGTCATACCGCTGTCGGCACGCAAGGCGGCTGATGTGGAGCGTCTGGCCGATGTGCTGGTGCCCCTGTTACCACCGGCGCCGGCGTCTTTCCCGGAGGATCAGGTCACTGATCGCAACCTCCGGTTTATGGCGGCCGAAATCATCCGCGAGCAAATATTCCGGCAACTGGGTGCTGAGCTACCCTACGACACCGCCGTTGCTATTGAAAGCTATCAAGTGGAAGACGGCCAGCAGCGCATCGAAGCGACTATTTATTGTCGACGGCCGGGGCAGAAAGCCATTATTTTAGGTGACGGCGGCAGCCGGTTGCGGGTGATTGGCAGCCGGGCGCGGGAGGCGCTGCAGCAATTGACCGAGGCGAGGGTCTGGCTGGGCTTATGGGTCAAACAAAAGGAACAGTGGTCGGAAGACCGCAATATCCTGCGCGAGCTGGGGTATGACGACTGAGACCGGTGATCGCGCCTGGGTCTTGCATCGCTATCCTTATGGGGATACCAGCCTGACAGTCGAACTGTTTACCCAGACACAGGGTCGGCTGGGGGTGTTGGCCAAAGGTGCCCGGCGCGCCCGCTCTCCGCTGGCGCGGATTGAGGCGGGGCGCCCCTTATGGGTGCGTTGGCTGGGGCGGGGTGAGTTACCGGTGCTGACGCAGGCGGAAGAGCTTGGGCCAGCGCTGCCACTGGATGCCCTGCAAAACCTCAGCCTTTTTTATATCAACGAACTGCTGTTAAGACTCACGCAGCGTGGTGATCCCTTTCCTGCGCTCTTTTCGGTGTATGAAGAAACGATCAGCGTACTACGCGGTGAACCCGGTGCGGGTTGGTATTTGCGGCGCTTCGAGCGGCGCCTGCTGGAAAACTTGGGTTGGGCACCCGACCTGGAACACTGCGCGGAGTGTGGTCGATCTCTCGATCCTACACTTTCAGAGCATTGGTTTTACCAGGCAGTACGCGGGGTACTCTGTCCGGCACATGCACCCGATGCCGTGGTGGTGACCTTGGAGGCGGCTGCTTTGGGTTGGTTGCGGGGGGCGATGCAGACACGAAATGCGGGAGGCTGGGGTGCCTCTTTGCGGCGCTGCTTGGAGCAGGAGTTACAAGTCCATCTGAATGGGCGCCCACTGGAGAGTCGCCGCCTCCTTGCGGCATACTTGCGCAGAACACGGCCCACGTCGACGACACGAAGAGAGGATCACAGCGAATGATTGCGTTGGGGGTGAATATTGATCACGTGGCCACGTTGCGGCAGGCGCGCGGCACCCGTTATCCAGACCCTGTGGAAGCGGCCTTTGTCGCGGAACGTGCCGGAGCCGATGCCATTACCACGCATCTGCGTGAGGATCGTCGGCATATCCTGGAACGGGATGTGGAAATTCTCAGTCAGACACTGCGTACCCGCCTCAACCTGGAAATGGCGGTAGAAGAGGGCGTTCTGCGTGTGGCAGAGCGCCTGGCTCCCAGTGATTGCTGTCTGGTGCCGGAACGCCGGGCGGAGCTGACCACCGAAGGCGGACTGGACGTCGCCGGACAGTTGCCGCGTATCAAAGAGGCCTGTCAGCGTCTGGCCGCTGCCAGGGTCAGGGTGTCGTTGTTCATTGACCCCGATCCCTTTCAGTTGGAGGCGGCGATGGAAACCGGAGCGCCCGTGGTCGAACTGCATACGGGCCGTTATGCCAATGCCGCTGATGCGGCGGCCCGTGCAGAAGAACTGGGCCTGATCATCAGTGCGGTAAGCTTTGCCGATAGCCTCGGTCTACAGGTGAACGCTGGACATGGTCTGGATTACCACAATGTGCGGGCGGTAGCAGCGATTCCCCATATCCGGGAGTTGAATATCGGCCATGCTATTATCGCCCACGCACTGTTTGTCGGTATGGCGATGGCGGTGGCGGATATGAAACGGCTCATGCTTGAGGCGCGTGGATGATTGTGGGTATGGGGACCGATATTGTTGCTGTAGAGCGGATGGCCCGTCTCCATACCCGCTTCGGGGAACATCTGGCCGAGCGTCTGCTGGGGCCTTTGGAGGCCGCGGAAATGCCGAGGGAGGCTGCCGCCAGTGCGGCTTTCCTGGCGCGGCGTTTCGCGGCTAAGGAGGCGACGTTTAAGGCACTGGGTAGCGGTATGAGTGATGGGATGCGCTGGATGGATGTGCAGGTGGGTCACGACCCGGCCGGGCGTCCGCAACTGGTCCTGGGCGGCCGCGCGCAACAGCTCTTACAGGGGCTCGGCGATGGCGTGTGCAGTTGGCTGTCCATCAGCGATGAACGCCGCTATGCCATGGCGGTCGTGGTACTGGAACAGGGGGATAGGCGATGAAAGTGACCGTGGTGGGGACCGGATATGTGGGACTGGTCACCGGTGCCTGTCTCGCGCAGATGGGTAATCAGGTACTGTGTGTGGATGTGGATGCCGACAAGGTCGTGCGACTGCGGGCCGGTGAGGTACCCATCCACGAGCCTGATTTGCCCGCCATCGTGCAGGGAGGTCTTGCCAGCGGGCGCTTGTGCTTCACGACGGATATTGCGGAGGGGGTGATTCATGGGGATTTCCTCTTCATTGCCGTGGGAACGCCGCCCGATGCAGATGGCTCTGCCAACTTGCGCCATGTGCTGGCAGTGGCGGGCGATATTGGCAAATATTTGCAACGTCCGACCATCGTTATCAATAAATCCACGGTGCCGGTAGGCACGGCGCAAAAAGTCCGCACTCAAATTGCCCTGGCTTTGCAGAAGCGAGCGGCGGATATCGCCTTTGATGTGATTGCCAATCCCGAGTTTCTGAAAGAAGGCGCGGCGGTGGCAGACTTTATGAAGCCGGACCGAATTATCATCGGCACGGATAACGGGGCGGCAGCGGAGCAGATGCGCACCCTCTATGCGCCGTTCAACCGCAATCATGACCGTTTCATCGTCATGGACCCACCCTCAGCGGAGCTCACCAAATATGCGGCCAATGTCATGCTCGCCACCAGGATTTCGCTGATGAATGAGTTGGCGGGTTTGGCGGAGCGGATGGGGGCGGATATTGAACAGGTGCGACGCGGCATCGGCGCCGACCCCCGCATCGGCCACGCCTTCATTTATCCGGGTTGCGGCTATGGCGGGTCCTGTTTTCCGAAGGACGTGCGGGCACTGGAGTATAGTGCACGGCAACATGATTTTGATGTGCCCCTCCTAGCTGCAGTGGAGAAGGTGAATAATCGCCAGAAGCGCCTCCTGGAGCAGAAAGTCGTGCAGGCTTTAGGCGAGGATCTTACGGGCAAGACCATTGCCGTTTGGGGCCTGGCTTTCAAACCCAATACCGATGACATGCGCGAAGCTCCCAGCCGGGTGCTCATGGAAGCTTTGTGGCGGCGCGGTGCGCATGTGCAGGCTTTTGATCCGGTGGCCATGGATGAGGCACGGCGACTTTATGGTGAGCAGCGCGCGTTACAGCTCTGTCTGGATCCCTACGCGGCCTGTGAAGGGGCCGATGCATTGGTGATCTGTACCGAGTGGCAGCAATTCCGTAGCCCCGATTTTGCGCGGATGCGCAGCCTGCTCCGCCAGTCCTTGATTGTCGATGGGCGCAATATTTACGACCCGACGACTGTGCGTACCGAAGGTTTTACTTACCATGCTATTGGACGCCCTTGATATGACCACGGACTTGCACAGTTTGGCGCAGGCTCAGGTAGCTATTATCGGCGATGTGATGCTCGATCGTTACTGGTTTGGCAAAGTCGAACGTATCTCCCCGGAAGCGCCGGTGCCGGTGGTGCAGGTGCGGCGGGAAGAGGAACGTCCCGGCGGTGCCGCCAACGTCGCCCTGAATGTGCTGGCCTTGGGGGCGCATGCGCTTTTGCTGGCCCCGGTCGGGGATGACGGAGCGGGTGAGCGTTTGGGTATACTGCTGACGGAGGCCGGGGTCAAGGCTGTGCTGATTCCTGATAAGGCCTGTCCAACGACGGTGAAGTTGCGCGTCATCGGTCACCAACAACAGCTCCTGCGCATGGATTTTGAAGCACAGCCCAGTCAAGCCCACAGCGATGCCTTGCGTCAGCAGGCACCGGCCTTGTTGATCAATGCCAAGTCACTGCTGCTGTCCGATTACGGCAAGGGCGCCTTGCGGGAAGTGGAGCATCTGGTGGCATTGGGGCGCAGTCTGGGTATTCCAGTACTGATTGATCCCAAGGGCAGGGATTATCGCCCCTACCGGGGTGCGACCATTATTACCCCCAATCTCAGCGAGTTTCAGGCAGTGGCGGGCACCTGGGCGAATGAGGCGCAATTCCGCGCACTGGGCGAACAGTGGCGGGAGTCCCTGCAATTGGAAGCGCTGCTGGTGACACGCGGCGAAGAAGGGATGACCCTTTTTATGCAGGATGCCATCTATCACCACCCGGCTCAGGCCCGGGAAGTCTTTGATGTGACCGGTGCCGGAGACACGGTCATCGCAACCCTGGCGACGGCACTCGCGGCGGGCTGGGCGATGGACCGCGCTGTGGAGTTGGCCAACCGCGCAGCAGGTATTGTCGTGGGCAAACTGGGGGCGGCAGTCGTGACACTGGAAGAATTGGCCGCGACGGAATCCATGCGTGAAGGCTGAGATGGTGAGGGCACTGCCCCGGCTGCCCGTGCCGAAGCTTTTACAACGCCGGATCGGCCGGGCGATTGCCGATTTCCGCATGATTCAGCCGGGGGATCGCATCCTGCTCGGCCTGTCCGGTGGAAAAGATTCGCTGACCCTGCTGCACCTGCTGCGGGCCATGCAGCGGCAATCCCCGGTGCCCTTTGAATTGGGCGTGGCCACCGTCGACCCCATGAGCCCGGATTATGACCCACAGCCGCTGGTACCTTATCTGCGGGAGCTGGGTATCCCATATTTTCTGGAGCGACAGAATATTTACGAGCGGGCACACAAACACCTGCTACGGCCCTCTTATTGCAGTTTTTGTGCGCGGATGCGGCGGGGTGCGTTGTATCGTTGCGCACGGCGCGAAGGCTATCAGGTCCTGGCGCTGGGGCAACATCTCGACGATTTCGCCGAAAGCTTCCTCATGTCCATGTTTTATAACGGCGAGTTGCGCACCATGAAGGCCCATTACCGAGTGCGGGAAGGCGATTTAC
>NZ_DAHVHY010000023.1 GCF_027322205.1 Acidithiobacillus sp. | reverse complement strand
TATCGTCCTCATTGCCGCACTTCGGGCAGATATAAAAACTCATATTCTCGATGATACCAAGAATAGGCACACCCACTTTCTCAAACATCTTCAGACCCTTACGGGCGTCCAGCAAGGCAATGTCCTGTGGCGTCGTGACGATCACCGCCCCGGAGACCGGCACCTTCTGCGCCAGGGTGAGCTGGGTATCGCCGGTACCCGGCGGCAGATCCACCACCAGATAATCCAGCTCGCCCCAGCGGGTGTCGGAGAGCAACTGCTCCAGCGCCTGCATGACCATGGGGCCGCGCCAGACCATGGGCGTTTCGTCGTCGATGAGAAATCCGATGGACATCGCCTTGATGCCGTGTCCTTCCATGGGCTCCATCTTTTTGCCATCTTTACTGGTCGGTTTGCCGGAAATGCCCAGCATGCGCGGCTGACTGGGTCCGTAGATGTCGGCGTCCAGCATGCCCACCTTGGCGCCTTCTTTGGTCAGCGCCAGCGCCAGATTGACGGCGGTGGTGGATTTACCGACCCCACCCTTGCCGGAGGCAACGGCAATGATGTTTTTGATGCCTTCCATCAGCTTGACGCCGCGCTGCACCTGATGCGAAAGAATACGGTGCCCGACAGTGACCTGCGCGCTGATGCCATGATCATTCTGGATTTGCCGGGCCACCTCCTCGCTCAAACTGATGGCCACTCCCATGCTGGGGTAAGGCAATTCCAGTTTGACGGTGGAGCCATCGACCCCCTTGAGGACCCCTGCTGCTGCCAGATCTTTGCCCAGATAAGGGTCCTGCACCGCGCGCAGTGACTGCTCGACCTGTTCCCGCGTCAATCCTGTCATGACCTTCCCCGTTCTCAGCGCGATACTTCAGAACTGATGATCACCTCGTGGCGCTCAATACCACCGCCCTCGCCAAAAGCTTCTTTGGGCAACGGATTGGTATGCGCGGTCTTGAAGTCGGCACTTTTCATCCATGCCTCGAAGGCCGCCTGATCGACCCAATGGGTCAGCACCACATACAGACCGTCATCGTTCACCGGACGCAGGATCTCCATACGCACGAAGCCCGGCTGCTTGTCCACCTCGCCCGCCCGGCGCCGGAAGCGCTCCTCAAACTCTGCACGATACTCCGCCTTGACGGGAACCCGGTTCGCTACGACGTATTGCATGATGATGCTCCTCGTATATCAGATGGTGTTCATTGTAGGGCAGGCAAATCCTTCAGGCCAAGAACATCCTGCATATCATACAGGCCCGGTGCCCTGCCCCGCAGCCAACTGGCGGCCCGCAAGGCACCCTCCGCAAAATTGAGACGGCTGGACGCACGATGGGTCAGCTCCAGCCGCTCTCCGGTCCCCGCCATCCACACCGTATGTTCACCGACCACGTCCGCGCCACGCAGCGTCGCAAAGCCGATACTGCCGGCCACCCGGGGGCCGGGAATGGCATTGCGATCCAGACACTGGATATCGTCCAGGTGCTGGCCACGCCCCACCGCCACCGCCCGTCCCAGAGCCAGCGCGGTACCGGAAGGTGCATCCATCTTGTGACGATGGTGGGCCTCCACAATCTCCACATCATAGCCCTCGCCGAGGGCTGCTGTGATGGCGGGCAAAAAGGCCAGCAACACGTTGACACCGACACTCATATTCGGTGCCAGCACCAGCGGAATATGCCGGCTGGCGTTTTCCAGCTCCGCGCGCTGCGTCACGGAAAACCCCGTCGTGCCCACCACGACGGGTTTCGCTGCCGCCACACAGGCCGCGACATGCGCCAGAGCGGCCTCTACCGGACCAAATTCAATCAGCACGTCCAGATCCGCCAGGGCGCCCGCGAGATTCGCAGTAACCGGAAGGCCCAAGGCGTGAACGCCCGCCAAACGGCCGGCGTCCTCCCCCAGATAATCAGCCCCGCAGCGCCCTATGGCTGCTGCCAATTGCAGCTCAGGATGAGCGACAATGGCCCGCACCAAGGCCCGCCCCATGCGGCCCGCCACCGCCGTAACACCGACGCGCCACACCCTGACCATCAGAGGCCCATCCGGTCAAAAAAGTCTTTGGCCTTGTTCCACCAGCTTTCCTGCTGGGGATGCTGGGCATTATCGCCGCCTTCCTGGGCGAACTCCTCCAGCAATTCTTTTTGCCGAGGGGAGAGGTGCACCGGCACCTCCACCTGGATCTGGCAATGCAGATCGCCATTGAGCTTGCTGCGCACCCCCTTGATACCCTTGCCACGCAGGCGGAACACCGCACCCGACTGCGTACCCGGAGCAATTTGCACTTTAGCGCGACCGGTCAGCGTCGGCACTTCCAGCTCACCACCCATGGCCATGGTCGTAAATTTGACGGGTACCGCACAGTGCAAATCATCACCATCCCGTTCAAAAAGCATATGCGGCAGGACCCGCACCTGAATATACAGGTCTCCCGACGCTGCCCCTCGTTCACCCGCTTCGCCTTCACCACTCAGACGAATACGATCTCCCGTATCCACTCCGGCGGGCACCTTCACCTGCAAATCCCGATTTTTGCGCACCCGGCCATGACCATGACAGTTCGTGCATGGATCTTTGATGGTTTTGCCGCTGCCATTACACTGTGGACAGGGGCGCGTAACGGAGAAGAAGCCCTGCACCATCCGCACCTGTCCGCGCCCCCCGCAGGTCTTACAATCTTCGACGGCACTGCCCGGCTTGGCACCGCTACCATGACACACTTCGCAGGCGGCCGAACTGGGAATCTGAATGGTGACTTCCTTACCGAGCGCGGCTTCTTCCAGCGTCAATTCGAGTTCATAGCGCAGATCAGCACCCCGTCCCGAATCCTGGCCGCGCGAACCACCGCCAAAGGCCTGCTCGAAGAGATCACTAAAGACATCGCCGAAACCAGCACCACCACCGCTGAAGCCCCCAAAGCCAGCGCCCGGCCGACCGCCTCCACTATTTACTCCGGCGTGACCAAAGCGGTCGTAAGCCTGCCGCTTCTGCGGATCGGAGAGCACTTCATAGGCTTCGCTGATTTCCTTGAAGCGATCCTCAGCGCTGGCATCATCCGGATTGCGGTCCGGGTGATAGCGCATCGCCAGACGCCGGTAAGATTTCTTGATCTCGCCGTCATCCGCGCTGCGGGTAATTTCTAATATTTCGTAGTAATCCCGTGTAGCCATCTTCTTTCCTGAAGCAGGCAAAGGGACAGGGTAACAGACCCTGCCCCCTCGCAACCGGTGGTGATTTTATTTCTTGTCGACTTCTTCGAACTCAGCATCCACCACATCGTCCGGCTTGGCGTGGCCCGGTGCATCAGCACCGGGTTCTGCCTGCGCCTGACTGGCGGCGGCACTCTGCAACAAAGCCGACATGGCAGCCATCAGGGTAGCTACCGCACCCTTGATGGCTTCCACATCCTCTCCCTTTGCCGCTTCTTCCACCGCCGTGATGGCTCCTGTCACCTTGGTTTTGTCGTGCTCAGGGGCCGTGGCATGTTCCTCCACCGCCTTACGCGCGCCGTGCATGCTGGCGTCGGCCTCGTTGCGTGCTTCAATCAACGCACGCGCCTTCTTGTCATCCGCCGCATGGGCCTCAGCCTCCTGAATCATCCGCTTGATTTCTTCCTCGGACAGACCGGAACCTGCGGTGATTTTGATAGACTGCTCCTTGCCAGTCTGGTTGTCCTTGGCCGACACATGGAGAATACCGTTGGCGTCGATATCGAAGGTCACCTCGATCTGGGGCATGCCGCGTGGGGCATTGGCAATATCGGCCAGATCAAAACGCGCCAGCGACTTGTTATCCCGCGCCAACTCGCGCTCACCCTGCAACACATGCACCGTCACCGCCGACTGATTATCTTCCGCCGTCGAGAAAATCTGCGACTTGCGGGTCGGGATGGTGGTGTTCTTCTCGATCAGCTTGGTCATCACGCCGCCCAAGGTCTCAATACCAAGAGACAATGGTGTCACGTCCATCAGCAACACGTCTTTCTTGTCACCGGACAACACGGCGCCCTGAATGGCTGCACCGATAGCCACCGCCTCATCCGGATTCACATCCTTACGCGGATCCTGGCCGAAAAAGGCTTTGACCTTCTCCTGCACTTTCGGCATCCGGCTCTGGCCACCCACCAGAATCACATCGGTGATCTGGCTGGTGGCCAGATTGGCGTCCTTCATGGCCACCCGGCACGGCGCCATGCTACGGTCGATAATGTCTTCCACCAGCGATTCCAGCTTGGCGCGAGTCAGCTTCATGTTCAGATGCTTCGGCCCGCTCTGGTCCGCCGTGATAAAGGGCAGGTTGACGTCGGTCTGCTGTGCGGAAGACAGCTCGATTTTCGCCTTCTCGGCGGCTTCCTTCAGGCGCTGCATGGCCAGACGATCGCCGCGCAGATCGATACCCGATTCCGCCTTAAAGGAATCGGCTAGGTAATTGATGATCCGGTTATCAAAATCGCCGCCACCGAGAAAGGTGTCGCCATTGGTGGAGAGCACTTCAAACTGATGCTCACCCTCCATCTCGGCAATCTCGATGATGGAGATGTCGAAGGTGCCGCCACCCAGGTCATACACCGAAATTTTGCTGTCACCGGGCTTTTTGTCCTCGCCAAAAGCCAGCGCCGCCGCAGTCGGCTCATTGATGATGCGTTTGACCTCCAGACCGGCGATACGGCCAGCATCCTTGGTCGCCTGACGCTGCGCATCGTTGAAGTAGGCGGGCACGGTGATGACCGCCTCGCTGACCTTTTCGCCAAGATAATCTTCGGCCGTCTTCTTCATCTTCTGCAGGATGAAAGCAGAAATCTGCTGCGCGGAATACTTCTTGTCGCGCACTTCCACCCAGGCATCGCCGTTGTCGGCCTTGATGACTTTGTAGGGCACATGCTTGAGGTCCTTCTGTACCTCGGCATCGTCAAATTTGCGGCCGATCAGACGCTTGACCTCATAAACGGTATTTTCCGGATTGGTGACGGCCTGACGCTTGGCCGCTTCACCGACCAGCACTTCACCCTCTTCCGTGATAGCGACGATCGACGGCGTGGTGCGCTTGCCTTCGCTGTTCTCAATTACCTTGACCTTATCGCCTTCCATCACAGCGACGCAGGAGTTGGTGGTTCCCAAATCGATTCCTATTACTTTAGCCATTTCATCATCTCCTGAATATGCAAAATCTGTCTGGTGTGCGTTGTGCTATTCCGCCGTTTTAGGTGCTTTGGAAACGGAAACCATGGATGGTCGCAACAAGCGGTCATGCATTAAATACCCTTTCTGGTGCACCGCCAGAATCCGGTTTGCGTCCCCTTCCGTTTCCACCATGGCAATTGCCTGATGCAGGTGTGGGTCAAAACGCCCTTCGCCCACTTCTATGGGGGCGATGCCCGCTTTTCCCAAGGCCTGCGCAAACAGCGTCAACGTATTTTCTAAACCCTGCCGCAATTGCGCAATGCCCTCGGCACCCTCCACCGGACTGGCCAGCGCCAGTTCCAGACTGTCAATCACCGGCAGCAACTCGCGGGCAAAACGATCCACGGCATAATTGCGGGCGTCCTCTATCTGCTTTTCATGGCGCTTGCGCAGATTCTCGGTATCCGCCAAGGCACGCAAATAATCGTTGCGGTAGTCTTCCGCTTTCTCTTCCCAGTTCACCACTTCTGCACTGGCAGATTCTGCTTCAGTTTCAGTGGACGGCGATTCCTGCTGCTGCTCTTCTTCATTCATGTGCGATCAACCCCTGAAAGTTTGAGTCCAAGACGATATGGGGAAAGGGTCGGCGTATTTCAAGACCCGGCGGCATCAGGATTGCGACAGAGCACGACCAAGCAATTGCGCTGTGCCATCGACCAGCGGAATAATCTGCTGGTAGGGCATCCGCATCGGTCCGATCACCCCCAGCACTCCCACCACCTCCCCATCGACGCTGTAGGGCGCCGATACCACGCTGCAATCGCTGAGCGGTGCGTAGCCCGACTCCTCACCGATAAAAAGACGCACTTCACTACCGCGCATACTCTCATCCAGCAAATGCACCAGATCGCGCTTCTGCCGCACCGCGGCCAGGAGTTCGCGCAGGCGTTCGCTCCCCGCCAGCTCCGGCAGATCCAGCCATTGGAATTCACCCTCGATGAGCATGCGCTGCTGATCTTCCTCCAGCATTTCTTCACCCAACTCCATGGCGCTGCGCAGAATGCGGTCCATTTCATGACGGGATTGCTGCAGGTCCCGCTGCAAATTATGGATGACATCCTGCAGTGGTCGACCGCCATAGGTGGCATTGAAGAAATTGGCTGCCTGCGCCAGTTCTGCCGTACCGAAGGGATGCTCCGTGCGGATCAGACGATTCTCCACGTCCCCCTTGTCGGTGACGAAGATGGCCAACACCTCACGCTCGCGCAGGGCGATAAAGTCCACATGCCGCAAAATGCGTGTTGCCCGCCGCGGCACCCGCACAAAGCCCGCCATGTGCGTCAGTTCAGAGAGAATGCCCGTGGCGGCGTGCAGCACCTGCTCCACATCCGGAGCGCGAAAACCGATGCGATGAATGAGCAGGCGGTTGGATTCCGCCGACAACGGCACCACCCGCAGCAGTGCATCGACAAAAAAACGATAGCCGACATGGGTGGGAATGCGCCCGGCAGAAGTGTGGGGGGAGATCAGGTAGCCCTCGTCCTCCAGATCCGCCATGACATTACGCACGGTAGCAGGACTGATGTTGAGGCCGGCATCACGGGCCAACTGGCGACTGCCGACCGGCACGCCTTTGGCGATATGCTGCTCGATGAGGGATTTGAGCAGGTGACGGGCGCGTTCATCCATGGCCGTCTACAATCCCGGCCAAAATGCGCAAGGCACGCAGAGCGGCTCACCTCGTACGACGGGCGAGGACAGCGGCTGCATGGCGCAGATAAAGGGATAAAACATGGCGGGAGAAATCATCCTTGGCACTCAACCATCATGAGTGCTAGTAATTTAGCAAAAAATGATGGCGGAGCAAAGGAATAGTCTGGCCCCTCCCGAAGATTCAGGGCAGACCACCGGGAGGCAGACCGAAAAAGGGTGTTACTTGATCTTGTCTTCCCGGTACATCACATGCTTCCGGACCTTGGGATCGAATTTCTTCATTTCCAGCTTATCGGGCTTGGTCTTCTTGTTCTTGGTGGTGGTGTAGAAATGACCGGTACCGGCCGTGGAAACGAGCTTGATCTTGTCACGCATGATTCAATCCTCAGATCTTTTCGCCGGCGGCGCGCAGGTCAGCCAGAACGACGTCAATCCCTTTCTTGTCAATGGTACGGATACCCTTGGTGCTCACCCGCATACGCACCCAACGGTTCTCGCTCTCCACCCAGAAACGGTGGTACTGCAAATTGGGCAGAAAACGGCGGCGGGTCTTGTTGTGGGCGTGGGACACATTATTCCCCGCCATGGGCTTCTTGCCCGTCACCTTGCATACTCTGGACATCGGTTAATCTCCCTGAAAAAAGGCGCTCTTTATACCACAGATGAAAACAGCCTGCCAGTGGGCGGCGCGGCATTGCCTGCAAGGCTCATCCCCTGTAATTTATCCGCACTATGAAAAGACGCATACTAATCACCAGCGCCCTCCCTTATGCCAATGGGTCCATCCACCTCGGGCATCTCGTAGAGTACACCCAAACGGACATCTGGGCCCGCTACCAGCGCCTGCGGGGCCACGACTGCGTCTATGTCTGCGCCGATGATGCGCACGGCACCGCCATCATGCTGCGTGCCCAGAGTGAGGGCATCACCCCCGAAGCGCTCATCGACAGGATGCATGGCGAACACCTGCACGATTTCACCGACTTCGGTATCCGGTTCGATCTCTATTACAGCACGCACTCTCCGGAAAATGTCGAAATTTCCCAAGGCATATACAACGCCCTGCGGGCTGGTGATCACATCAATGTTCGAGAAATTGCTCAAGCTTACGATCCGGCAGCGGGCATCTTCCTGGCAGACCGCCTTATTCGCGGGATTTGTCCGCGCTGTGGCGCAGCCGATCAGTACGGAGACAGTTGCGAGGTCTGTGGCGCAACCTACAGCCCTACTGACCTCATCAACCCCGTTTCGGCCGTCTCCGGCGCGACACCCGAGCATCGCCGCTCTGAACATTACTATTTTCAGCTCGGTGATTTCAGCGACTTCCTCCACAAGTGGATTCACAGCGGCACACTGCAAGAAGAAGTCGCCCGCAAGCTGGATGAATGGTTCAGCATTGGACTCAGTGACTGGGACATCAGCCGCGATGCCCCCTACTTTGGCATCCCCATCCCCGATGCCCCCGGCAAGTTCTTTTATGTCTGGCTGGACGCACTTCCAGGTTACATAGCCGCTACTAAACATTGGTGCACAACCCATAACCGGAATTGGGCGGATTACTGGGGTCCGGAATCCACCGCCGAAGTCTACCACTTCATCGGCAAAGACATCATTTACTTCCACGGTCTGTTCTGGCCAGCCATGCTCAAGGGTTCCGGACACCGCCTGCCAACGCGCATTTTTGCCCATGGCATGTTGACGGTGAACGGCGCCAAAATGAGCAAATCACGCGGCACGTCCATCACCTCCAGGCAATATCTCCAGCATCTCAATCCCGAGTTCCTGCGCTATTACATTGCCACCAAGCTCAATAGTCATGTGGAAGATATCGACCTCAATCTCGAAGACTTCCTGCTCAAGGGCAATGGCGACCTGGTCGGCAAGGTGGTCAATCTGGCCTCCCGCGCGGCGGGTTTCATCCACCGCAGCTTTGCGGGCCGACTGGCCGCTTCCCTGGGCAATGATCAGGCTTTTTACGATGGGCTGCTGCAGACCCAGGAGGCCATCGGTGAGGCCTACGCCGGGCGGGAGTATGGCAAGGCCATGCGTGACATCATGGCGCTGGCGGATCAGATCAATGCTTATGTGGACCAGAATGCACCCTGGACTTTGGCCAAAGACCCGACCCAACGCGAGGCGCTGCACCGTGTCGCTAGCGTCACCCTGAACGGCTTCCGGGTGCTGATCACCCTGCTCAGCCCCGTGCTGCCGGAGCTATCGCGCAAATCGCTGGAGTTCCTGCAATGCGAATTGGACTGGGCGGGCCTGACCAAGCCGCTTCTCAATCACCAGATCCAGCCCTACACCCATCTTTTACAACGTATGGAAAAAACCCAGGTGGACGCCTTGATCCAGAATCCTGCAGAAAGCCCCGCAACAGCCCCAAGCATGGCGGCGGCCCCAGTGCCCACGCCCACACCTGCTGAAACCAAGGAAGAAAACCCCTTTATCAGCATGGACGACTTCAGCAAGGTGGATTTGCGCATTGCGCGGATTATTGCCGCGGACAGCGTGGAAGGAGCGGACAAGCTACTGCACCTCACCCTGGATATTGGCGAGGGCACCCGCTCGGTCTTTGCCGGCATCAAGAGCGCTTACGATCCTACCAGCCTGGTCGGCAGGCTGACCGTGATGGTCGCCAATCTGGCGCCCAGAAAGATGCGTTTCGGCCTGTCCGAGGGCATGGTGCTTGCCGCCAGCGGGCCGGAGGGCGGACCCTTTCTACTCTCTCCTGATAGCGGGGCGCAGCCGGGCATGCGGGTTAAATAGGGGTCTGCGCGGTCGCCAGCAACTTGCGTTCTTCATAGGTTTCCCGGGCCAGACGCACATCTTCCAGGAACCACGGGAGCTCTTTCAGCAGCAGCGCCTGCGGGCCATCCACCAGCGCCGTCGCCGGGTCAGGGTGGAAGTCCACCAGAATCATGTTGGCACCGGCCACCACGCCCTGTGCGGTCACATGGAAGACATCCATGATGCCATCCGGCCCCGCATCGCGGCTGCCCACGGAGTGGGACGGATCAATGCAGACGGGCATCCGGGTCAGCCGCTTCACGACCGGAACCTGGGCGAAATCCACGAAGTTGCGGTGCGGATCACCCAGATTCGTCTTCATGCCGCGCAGTCCGAAGACCACCTTGGTATTCCCCTCTGAGGCCAGGTACTCGGCGGCATTGAGGGATTCTTCTAGGGTAATGCCGAAACCGCGCTTGAGCAGCACGGGGAGTTCCTGCTGCCGCCCCACCGCCTTCAGCAACTCGAAGTTCTGGGTATTGCGGGTGCCGATCTGCAGCATGACGCCAGTCGGATGGCCGGTCATTTCCAGCGCCTCACGGATCTCATCCATATGCGACTCGTGGAGGATCTCCATGGCGATGACGCGCATACCGTACTTGCCCGCCAGTTCAAAAACCCAGGGCAGACAGGCCTTACCGTGCCCCTGAAAGGCATAGGGGCTGGTACGGGGTTTGTAGGCACCCATGCGGGTGCAGACCTGGCCGTTTTCCTGCAGGGCACGCAGCATCTGCTCGACGTGCTCCGGGGTATCCACGGCGCAGAGCCCGGCAAACACGTTGAGATTATCCTGGCTGAAACGCACCCCGTTGTAATCAAAACCATGGGTACGCTGATCGCCGGTATGGCGGCCCAGCAGCCGATATTCCCGGGATACGCGAATGGCCCGCTCGACACCGGGCAGGGCTTCCATATCTTCTATCCGCAACGGCTTGGTGTTACCGATCAGGTAGATTTCGCTGAGCACCTGCTCCGCACCCTGTTCTTGATGAACCCGAAAGTGAATACCGGAGAAGCCGCGCAGATGGGTCAGCAGTTGCTGGAAGATCGGCGATTGTTCGCCGAGGTCGGCCTGCAGGATCAAAATCATGAATTGCCCCTTTCGCGTATGCCAAAAACTGCGGAGGAGCATAACATGGCGCCGCCCCCGCCTCTACGGAGCCACGCGCATTTTACCGCGCTATGACCCCAACATGCGTTCCGGCCGCACGTATCTATCGAATTCTTCGGCGGAGAGATAGCCGAGATGGAGCACCGCCTCACGCAGGGTACAGCCCTCACGGTGGGCATGCTGGGCGGCGGCGGCGGCGCGCTCGTAGCCGATGACCGGCGTCAGGGCCGTGACCAGCATGAGGGATTCTTCCATATTCCGCCGTAGCCGACTTTCTGCAGGTTGGAGATCGCGCAGACAATGGTCGGTGAAAGACCTCGCCGCATCTCCCAGCAGCCGGATAGATTGCAGAATATTATGCGCCATCATTGGCTTGTACACATTCAGCTCAAAATTACCCTGGGAGGCGGCAAAGGCGATGGCCGCATCATTGCCATAAATCTGCACGCAGACCATGGTCAGGGCCTCGGCCTGAGTGGGGTTCACCTTGCCGGGCATGATGGATGAGCCGGGTTCGTTTTCCGGGAGATGCAGCTCGCCCAGACCGGCCCGCGGGCCGGAAGCCATCCAGCGGATGTCGTTGGCAATCTTTATCAGGGACATGGCCAGACCACGCAGCGCCGCACTCAATTGCTGCAAGGCTTCATGTCCCGCCAGGGCGGCAAACGCATTGGCCGCAGGGCGGAAAGGCAGACCCAGCTCCGCATGCAAACGCGCACACACGGCGTCGGCAAAATCCGGGTGGCAGTTGAGACCGGTGCCGACGGCTGTCC
The DNA here is from genome assembly GCF_027322205.1 of Acidithiobacillus sp. Taxonomy (GTDB): domain Bacteria; phylum Pseudomonadota; class Gammaproteobacteria; order Acidithiobacillales; family Acidithiobacillaceae; genus Acidithiobacillus. The sequence goes on along the minus strand of NZ_DAHVHY010000023.1, from coordinate 17,353 downwards.
CGCCCAGCGCCAGGGCATAAAGACCGGGCAGGGTCTGCTCCAGTGCGTGTAGGCCTTGCCGCAGTTGGGCCACATAGCCGGAGAATTCCTGCCCCAGAGTGAGCGGCACCGCATCCATCAGATGGGTGCGCCCGACCTTGATGAGGTGAGCGAAACTCCCCGCCTTACGCCCCAGTTCTCCCTCCAGGTGCGCCAATGCCGGCAAGAGTCCCTGATGCACCGCCAAAGCCGCCGCAATATGCATGGCCGACGGAAAAGCGTCGTTGGAGGACTGCCCCAGATTGACGTGATCGTTGGGGTGTACCGGCGTCTTACCGCCCCGGGGCTGCCCCGCCATTTCATTGGCCCGGTTGGCAATCACCTCATTGACGTTCATGTTGCTCTGGGTGCCGCTGCCCGTCTGCCAGACCCGCAGGGGAAACTGCATATCCCAGCGCCCGGCAATGACTTCCGCCGCCGCATCATTGATCTTTTCGGCCAGCACCGCATCCAGCAGGCCCAGCCCGGCGTTCACCGAGGCTGCCGCCCGCTTGATTCGCGCCAGGGCGTGAATAACCGGCAGGGGCATCTGCTCCGTACCGATGGCGAAATAGCGCAAGGAGCGCTGGGTCTGGGCGCCCCAGAGGGCGGCATCTTCCACCTCGATAACGCCCATGCTGTCCTTTTCCTGACGCATACTCAGTGTACTCCCGCCAGCTTTTCGGCCTCATCCACCATCCCGGCCATGTAATCCAGCGCTCGCGACCAGATTTCCGGTTCTTCCAGATCAATGCCGGTCATCGCCACCACCTCGGCAGGAGCCTTACTACCGCCAAGTTTCAGCATGGCGATATAGCCGGGCACGAACTCCGCCGGGGCGGCCCGATAGCGCTGAATCAGCGCCAGCGTCAGCAATTCCCCAAAGGCATAGGCATACACATAGCCCGGCGAGCCGATGAAGTGGGGAATATAGCTCCACCACCAGCGATAACCGGGGCTGAACTGGATACTGTCGGCAAACTGCGCCGTCTGGGTTTGCATCCATAACTCCGCCAGGCGATCCTTGCTCAGTTCGCCCTCGGCACGGCGCGCGCCATGCATGGCCACTTCAAAGCGGTGCATGGCCATCTGCCGGAACACCGTGGCAAAGGTATCCTCGATTTTGCCGCAGAGCAGGGCCAGCCGTCGCCGGGGGTCATGCTCCTCGCGCACCAGTCGCTCGAAGGTCAGCATCTCGCCAAAGACTGAAGCCGTCTCCGCCGTGGTCAGGGGGGTATCCGAGTTCAGGTAGCCCTGCTCGCGGGCGAGATACTGGTGGATACCGTGTCCCAGTTCGTGGGCCACCGTCATCACATCGCGCACCGTGCCGGTATAGTTGACCATGAGATAGGGATGGACATCCGGCGTCACCGGATGGGCGAAGGCCCCGCCCCGCTTGCCTGGCGCCAGTGCGGCGTCAATCCAGCCGTCATCGAAAAAGCGCCGGCCGATAGCCCCTAGTTCCGGAGAAAAATCCGTCACCGCGGCCAGCACGATACGCTGACACTCCGCCCAGTCGTAGCGCCGCTCGCCACCCGGCAAGGGCGCATACCGGTCATAATCCATCAACGGCGACACGTTCAATAATTTAGCCTTGAGCCGGTAATAGCGGGCCACCAGCGCGTAGCGTCCGACCACTGCCTGCTCCAGCGCCTCGACCATTTTGTCGGAGATTTCGTTGCTCAGATTGCGGTCACTCAGCCAGTGGGGATAGCGGCGCAAACGGTCATCCAGTGCCTTGTCGGCGAGGATGGCGTTGAAACAGGTGGTGAGGGTATGCAAGCGCCCTTCCAGCCCCTTGCTGAGGGACTCGGCCGCATCCCGACGCAACTCCCGATCGGGATTGGACAACAGCGTCAACACCTCCTGCTCGGTCATCTGCTTGCCGCGCAGGGGAAAGCGCATTTCCGTCAATGTCTCATCAAAAAGCCGCTCCCAGAGCGCCCGCCCGGTCACCCGCTTTTCCGACAGAATCTGCTCCTCACTCTCGCTGCGCAGGTGGTCACGATACCTCCGCCAGTTGCGCAGCAGATGCGCCCAATGCGCCAGTGCAGGGTCTGCCAGCAGACTTTCTGCCCGGCTATCCTCGACGGCATTCCAGGCGATATCGAAGAAGATCAGTTGATTCTGAATGGCGGTGGCCGCCTCTTCATAGGCCTGCAGGGCGGCGCCATAGGCTGGCTGATCGGCGTGAGTGACGTAACTGAGATAGCGGAAGGTACCCACCCGACCGATGCGTTGGCGGATAGCTTCCAACTGGCCCACAGCCGCCGCCAACTGCGCAGCGTCCAGTCCGCCCAGGCCGGGACGATAGGCTTCGGCAAAGCGCGTCGCTGCGCTATCCGCCCAGCGCATGTCTTCCGTCAGCCGCGGATCATCCACCCCGGCATAGAGATCTTCCAGACGCCAATGTACCTGCTCCGCGCCCGTCGCTGCCTGATTTACGCCCTCCACCATGCTGTTATTCTCCATCCGAGTAATGTTTGATTGGCGCCGCCGTTCAGCCCGCCATCTCCGGCAATCCCAGACTACGGCGTACACAAGGTAACAACGCCGTCAGTTCCGGGGCGCGTCCTGCGCGTTGGGCCTGCCACATCATCTCTCCCAGACAATCCACGAAAAGATGTTCGGCGCCGGTTTCACCCAGCTTGCGGCGCGCGCCGTCGAAGAGGTCCACGATACCCGCAGGCTGACCCAATGCCAACATCTCCTCCAGCCCTACATGCAGAGACATGTGCATATAGGGGTTACTTCGTCCCTGCTCGGGCGGAAAATCCTGTTCCAGTCCCTGCTGCGCATCGTTCAGCAGGGCATGATATTCCGGATGGCGGAGAATGACGGCGACAATCCGCATCTGCATCCCTTCCAGCGGATGGCCCTCCTGATAGGCCTGCCAACTGTCCAGAAAGACCTGGCGATATGTTTCTCGTTTACTGCCATAAAGCATAATGATTAGCCTGTCAGAACATACCGGAAGATCATAGGCCAGACCGGCACGGGTAGGAAAGAGAGGCCCTTTGTGGTAAATAGGGCAAGTCTTGGAAACCTAACCTATCTTAATCAAAAGCACTTATCGCGGCATTATTTTCAGCGGGAGATCAGCGCATCATGGCCAACGCGAATGCAGTATCGTCAGCAGCAATAACCACCCTCAACGAACGCCAATGGGAAGGACTCGGTAAAGTCGGTGACGCCGCCCTGCAGGTACAGAACCTGCTGCAAATGCTGCGCGACATCTTGAATGAGTTGCCACAGGCCATTGATACCGACAAGCTCGTGGAGACCATGAAGCCCTATCTGGAACAACTGCAGAACGTTTCGGAGTCGCTGCAAGCCTTCATCAAAGGCAACTCCGGTGAGGAGCCGCTGGATCGCCTGCGCAACATGCTGAACGACGTCCAAAGCGCTGAACTCAACAAAACCCTGAAGGAGGTTCTGCAACTGCTCGGCAACCTGCAACGCGCCGGCTTCTTCAGTTCCATCTCCGCCCTCAGCGCTGAACTCAAATGCCCCATCATCGGCGAAAATCCGGAAGACATGGTGCAGAAAATTCATGGCGCCACCGCCAGCATCCAGTACTGGATGGATAGCGCCAAACAGGGTGTCGGCGTCGTCGGCAACATGGTCGGCCAGCTCGATCTGCCGGATCGCCTCGACGAAATTCAGGAAATGGCCGACCAGTGGATTCAGATGGCCAAGCGGGCCCAGCGCCTCATTCAGGGTGACGCCCCCAACCTGCAGGCGCGTCTGAGCGGCATGCTCGACATGGCGGAAATCCTCGGCGGGCAGATGAACATCGCCATCGACACCCTGCGCGACACCATGCCGGAAGTGCTGGAAGGCGCGGACATGAGTGGCACGCTCGCCACTATTGGTGCCGGTGGCAGCCGTTGGATGCACATCGCCATGCGCGTCAAAACGTTGGCGCAAGGCAACAACTCCCGAGACTTCGCCGCACGCGCCGAAAACCTGTTAGACCAGATCGAGCACCTCGCCGGTTATGCTGCGAGCGCGGGCTTCTTCATTCAGGCGGGTAAAGATGGCGTGGGCGCGGTCCGCAACATCCTCACCGACATGGACCTGCCGGAAAAGCTGGACGACCTCGCGGAAGAAGCCGAAAAGTGGCTGAAAATCGCGATGCGAGCCAAGGCGCTGGCGCAGGGTAGCTCTGACAGCCTGGCTGATCGTGTCGGTAGCTTGCTGGGCATGGCGGAAGCCGTCGGCGACTCGCTGCAGGCGGCTGCCAAGGCGCTTGAGGACAAAGGCATCCACCTGGAAGAGCTGATCACGCCACGCGGCGATCTCAGCATTGCTTTCGGCACCGCCGCGGACATGGTCGGCGAATTCTGGCAGGACGGCACCATCCGCCACATCGGCAGCACCATCAGCCAGGGTGCCATGGCCTGGCTGGAAATCGCGCAGATCGGCGCCAAGGCTGTACGGGGCGACGCGGAAAGCATCAACCTGCGTATCAAGGAAATTGTTCAGGGCCTGCATGATGCCCACCTGATGGACATGCTGCCTGACGTCTTCGCGCTGGTGGGTAACCTGCAGAAGGCCGGCCTGGTCGGCAAGCTGAACATAATCATGACGCAAGTCGTCCCCATGATCCCTTCCGACGAAGTCTTTGCCAGCGGTGTGAACAAGGCGATGAAGGCGCTGGAGCAGGCCAGGACCGAGATGAAGGACGAGCACAACAAGGGTGGCGGCATCTTCGGCTTGATGAAGATATTCTTCGCCAAAGACACCCAGTTCGTACTGAAGTTCGCCGTGCGCTTCGCCTCAATATTCCTGAAAGCGCTGAAGCAAGGCTGATTTTTTAGCTCTCTAGCAAAAAAGCCCCGGACCTTGCTGGTTCTGGGCTTTTTTGGGTCCAGCGAACGCCGACCGGATAAGTCACGGGGAGGGGACGCAGGCACTAAGCCCCGTGCTGTCCCCACCACACCTTTGCCTTCTCCGCTGCCGCCCTGGCCGCTGCCGGATCGTTCAGCCAGGCCTTCGCCAGATCGATAATCTCCGCATTATCTTGTGCCCATACCACAGCGCCAGCGGCCAACAAGCCCTGACGTACCGCATTATCCGGCATTTTCGGACCGAGGATGAGGGGACAACCATCAGCAATGGCTTTGCCGAGATCCACTGCGCCTCCTACCAATGTACCGCCAGGCACACAAAAATCCACACAAGCGTAGAAAGCATCGCGCAGCTCCGCCGTTTCCACAAAGTAGACGCGCGTTTTGATGGGCACGAAGCTGGTGAACAAACGACTATGGCGAATGGTCTGCAGATGGTATTTCAGCGCATCCCGATAAACGGGTTCGTAGCGTTCTTCCCGATCTGGCGCCAGCACCATGATCCCCATCTTCGCCCGCATCAGGGAGAGAAAGATCCCATAGGCCTCAGCATCTTCGCCTTCGTGCAGGTTGGGGAAATACACTACGCAACGGTTCCGGTCCCGAAACTCCTTAAAACGCTCGCACCAATCCATGCAGATCACTCCTTGGCGGTAGTTATGGGCTTTTTCACCCACCGATGATAGGCGACACCGGCACATCATTCAAAGCCTGTTGAACGCATGCATGTGTGAACCGTCCACCACCTTTGTGTTATATTAACAACAACGCCCAGCAAAAAAGAACACATGCCCTATGTTGCGAACACTTTTTGTATTCTCGGAGATGGTGCCCTACTCCAAAACGGGCGGACTCGCGGATGTCGGCGGGGCTTTGCCCCTGGCGTTAGGGCAACTGGGCGTCGATGTTCGCGTGCTGGTGCCTTACTATGGGCGTCCGGCCATGGATGATCTGCGCTGGTGTTGTGCCGTCAACGTGCCCTATACGGGTGAAACGGTCGAGCTGTGGTCGCCGACAGAGCGCCCACAGCTTCTTTTCCTCCGTTATCCCGCTTATTATGAGCGCGACGGCGGTCCTTACCAGGACAATCAAGGCGAAGACTGGCCGGACAATGACTGGCGCTTTGCCCTGCTCAACCGGGTGGCCGTCGAAATCGCCCAAGGACGTGTAGCGGGGCTCAACTGGCGTCCAGACATCGTCCATGCCAATGACTGGCAAACCGGACTGACCTCCTACCTGCTCGATCTGGAGGCTCGGATCGGCGCAACACGGCCCGCCACCCTTTTCACCATTCATAATCTGGCCTATCAGGGTCGCTTCGCACCCGGCGCTATGGCGCCTCTGCACTTGCCCGCGGCAGATTTTCACTGGCTCGGGACAGAACTCTACGGGGCCTTCTCCTTCATGAAAGCAGGCCTGGCTTATAGCGATCAGCTCACCACCGTCAGCCCCACCTATGCCGAGGAGATTCAGACCAGCGCCTTCGGTATGGGGCTGGAAGGGCTGCTCCAGGCCCGATCCGGGCAACTGTCGGGCATTCTCAATGGTATTGACACCATCCACTGGAACCCCGGCGCGGATCCCTATCTGCCCGCGCATTATTCGCTACAAGATCGGTTCGGTAAGGCGCAGTGCAAATCGCAACTGCAGAGCAGTCTCGGCCTCCACCCCGATCCCCACGTATTCCTCCTCGGTATGATCAGCCGCCTGGTGGCGCAGAAGGGGACGGATATGGTACTGGATATTCTTCCTGATCTGTTACGCCGTGGCATGCAAGTGGTGGTATTGGGCAGTGGCGATAAATCTTTTGAGCGGCAACTGCTGGAAGTGGCCACAGCGCATCCGACCCAGATGGCGGCGCGTATCGCCTTTGACGAAGGGTTATCCCATCGCATCGAAGCTGGCGCAGATGCCTTTCTCATGCCCTCCCGCTTCGAACCCTGCGGCCTGAACCAGATGTACAGCCTGCGCTACGGCACCCTGCCCATCGTCCATCGTACGGGCGGATTGGCCGATACGGTCACCGATGCCGACGACTTCCGCTATCCACTACAACGCAACGGACTTGTTTTTGACCGCCCGCAAAGCGATGCTCTGCATGAGACCGTGCTGCGCGCGGAAGCGCTATTCCGCCAGCCAGCGCTGTGGTCACCTCTGCAAGATCAGGCCATGGCGGGCGACTATAGCTGGCAGCACTCGGCACATGCCTATCTCCAACTTTATTACGAGGTGCTGGCGCGGCGCGTGGGCGGTCACTAATCTCCTCCCGCTAGCCGCTGATCCGCTATACTGGGGTTGGAAACCGCATCAGATTCGGGGGACAACCGAAACCCAGGGGAGAATAATATGGAAATGCAATTTTATGGTGCCGCAGGGGGGGTCACCGGGTCCTGTCATTTGCTGAGCGTTGGCGATAAAAAGTTGCTCATCGACTGCGGGTTGTTTCAGGGCGGGCATGACCTGGAAGAAGAAAATCGCGCTGAATTTGGTTTTGATGCCAAAACCATTGATTACCTGCTGCTGACCCATGCCCATCTCGATCACTGCGGGCGCATTCCCTTACTGGTAAAACGCGGCTTTCGTGGCGAAATCATCACCACGGCAGCCACCCGTGAACTGGCGCGACTGGTGCTCATGGACGCAGCAGGCCTTGCGGCAGAAGAGGCACGACGCTCCAACCGACGTCACCAGCGTCAGGGTGGAATGGAATCCGCGCCCATTTACGACATCACCGACGTCCTCGATACTATGGATCGCTTCGGACGTACTGCGGATTATGCGCAGAAAATAGAGGTCTGCCCCGGCGTCAGTGTGACCTTCGGAGATGCCGGTCATATTCTCGGTTCCGCCTGGATACTGATAGAAGCCAGTGAAGCGGGCAAACAGCAGCGCATTGTCTTTTCCGGTGATCTGGGCAATCGCGGTAAGCCCATCATCAACCCACCCACCCCCGCACCACGGGCAGATGTCATCGTCATGGAAACCACCTATGGCGATCGCTTGCACAAAGCCATCGGACCCTCGGTAGACGAGCTGCGCGATGCTATCCTCGACACCCTGAAACGCGGCGGCAATGCCATCATTCCCACCTTCGCCCTGGAGCGCGCCCAGGATTTACTGTATTACCTGCGCGAGATGATGAACGACAACCAGCTCCCCGCCAACCTGCCGGTCTTCCTCGATTCGCCCATGGCCATTTCCGCCACGGATATTTTTCGCCGTCATCCGGAATGCTTCAATCCCGACACCCGTGAAGGCCTGCAACAGGGTGCCGACCCCTTCGCTCTGCGCAACCTCCACTTCACCCGTGAAACCAGCGAATCCATGGGCATCAATCTGATCAAGGGCGGCGCGCTGATTATGGCCGGATCGGGCATGGCGACCGGGGGCCGGGTCACCCACCATCTCAAACACAACATCTGGCGCGAAGACTGCAGCGTCATCTTTGTCGGCTATGCCGCACAGGGGACGCTGGCACGGCGCATCATCGACGGGGCGAAAACCGTGCGGATATTTGGTGAAGAGATTCACGTCGCCGCCAAAATTTACACCATCGGCGGTTTCTCAGCCCATGCCGACCACGACGAACTCCTCGCCTGGTATGGTGACCAAAAACCGACACGCACCATTCTCGTCCACGGCGAGGATAATGGCCGGGAAGGCATCGCCAAGGTGCTGCGGGCGCGGGGCTTGCAGGTAAATTGCCCGGTCATTGGAGATCATTATCCCCTATAAAAAAGCTTTTGCGTTGCACTGCAACCATAAACGGCTACAATGCCTCAAAGGCTTTTACACCCACATGCAGGAGGAGTCGTACAATGTCAGGTCACTTTCCTTTTTCTGGCAAGGCCAACCGCGTTTCGGTCTTCGCCTTTTTTGAAGCCCACGACTGGGGCCTTGAAGCGCAAGAGAAATATTTTGAAGCGTGGTACCAGTGGACAAAAGACTACGTCATGAACGACGCCGACCTTAAAGCCGCCAAAGGCGTGCTCTTCAGCAGCGACCATTTTGGAACTCATGCTGACCATGATTTCCATCTGCATGGCTATGCTGTTGCCACGCGCATGCTGGACCTTGGCGAAACCATCAAGGGTAGCATCCTGCCCAAGCTAGACCACGACATGCTCCACGCTCTGGAACATGATCATGAAGAATGGATTGCGGCAGCTAATGCCGTTGCGGCAAACCATCCCCGACCGGAAGCGCCAGAGATCGGTCGTTATCGCCACGTTTGAACATAAGCCAACGGTGTCGGGTCCGGGCGCAGACCTGACCTCCGGCACCGCATGCAGTATATCTTCCGGCACTCCCAGTTGCTTCCGTGGGTGATGCGCTATGGATCCACAAAATATTCATCGCTGTTTTGCGGCCCTGCGCACCGCCATTCCTGAACCAAAAACTGAGCTGAACTACCACTCCCCCTTTCAGCTTCTGGTCGCCGTAGTGCTCTCCGCGCAAAGTACGGACAAGGTCGTCAACGCCTGCACTCAGGCGCTCTTTGCAGCGGCGCCTACTCCCGACGCGATGGCTGCGCTCGGTGAAGACGGCATCAAGACCCATATCCGTCGCTTGGGATTATTCAATGCCAAGGCCCGTCATGTGCACGCCCTCGCCCAACAACTGCTGGCCCTGTATGACGGAGAGGTGCCCGCAGATCGGGATGCGCTGGAAGCACTCCCCGGTGTCGGGCGTAAAACCGCCAATGTCGTCCTCAATACCCAGTTCGGGCACCCCACCATTGCGGTAGATACCCATATCTTTCGGGTAGGCAACCGGACGGGACTCGCCCCCGGTAAAACGCCCTTGGCCGTCGAACAGGCCCTGCTCGCGGCGGTACCCGCCGAATACCTGCAGGACGCCCACCATCTCCTGATCCTCCACGGTCGCTATACCTGCATGGCCAAGCGGCCACAGTGTGGCCACTGTCCGCTTTTCCAGTGTTGCGAATGGCCGGACAAAAATCAGTGGGCAGCAAAGTCATCCTAGCCAGCACCGGCTTCGCCATGGGTGCCCAGCATCCTGGGCGACTGCTGGCGCAGGCGGTCGAAGAGGCCCACCACAAGCTACACGGGCAGACCATTACCGCCGCCATCTTCCTGTTCAGCCCTCCGCTGTCCCCTGTACACCCATCCATGTTGCAGGCACAGATGCGGCAGTTGGCGTGTCTGCAGATCGCGGCAGCGACTTTCCCCGGCGTTTTCACCGACGCCGGTCAGGCACTGGGGGATCCCGCTTGCGCCGTGCTGCTGCTCGCCTCACCCCTGGGGCTCAGCCGCAGCGGTCAGGAGCCGGGCATGCCACGTCTGCGCTGGGCGCGTCCGGATCAAACGACGCCGCACTGGCTTGGCCAGTCCGCCGGTTTCGGCAGCGTGAGCAGTCGTACCGGGTGCTTCTGGCTGCATGCCAGTGCCCGACGCGAACCTGTAGAACTGTGTTTTCGGGGAATATCTGCGCAGCACTCTGCCTGGTCGGCAGGGCTGCGGCCCTTGAGCGCAATACTTCCTGTTACCCGTCAGGAAGGCAACCTGCTGTTGCAACTGGAGCGTTATCTGGCCTTACCCATGCTGGCCCAGAACATCCCCTTCAGTATCCGCCAGGAGGCTCGCCTGCCCCTGGAGCGTTTACTCATCGGCGAAGTCAGGAAGGACACCCATCCAGATACGCCACCCAGCTTGCTGCACATCCGGGCTACCGATATCAATCGCAGCGGGCTCTGGCTGGAGCGGGCGCTGGAGGAGGAATCCCGTGCGTTTCTTACCCTCCGCGACCCATCTTCTGCGGAGCGTGACACCCGCATTGCCTTGGAAACCCTGGCGACGAATGCGCCGTCCCCGGCCTTCGCCTGGATTTCCAGTTCTATCGGGCGGGATGTTGCCTTCTTTGGTGGCGAAGACCGTGATTTGGCCCTCTGGCGAGAGCGTTTTCCACAACTCCCCACGCTAGGCGCCTATGGCATGGGCGAACTCCTGCCCACTCAGGAACACAGTCACCTGTTACGGTATAGTAAAGTCTATACGGTGTTTTCCGCTTGGAACGGGGTCAATCAGCAAGAATCTGGGGAACAAAGCAATGCTTTTAATGAGCCCTTGACGCAGATCAAGGAATAACTGACTGAGATGAACAACCATGGGCTGTCGTATTCACGATTCGAGGATATCTCCCATGAAAGAACAGCTACATCATCAGCACTTACGCAGCGATGCCGTCTATCCCTTCGACGCGCGCGGTATCGCCAAACGCTTTCGGCATGCCGCCATCTTCGGGGCGCTGGATGCGCTTTCGGCAGGCGAAGCGATGCTTTTTGTCAACGACCATGATCCGTTGCCCCTTTTGGAACAACTCCGCACCCGCTACGGCGATAAAGTCGCCATTGCCTACGAAGTCCGTGATCCGCACGAAATCCGGATACGTTTTACCGTGAATACGGCAGGTGGAGATCCGTCATGAACCTCCTGGGGGAACCAGCCCCCACCTTCGATGACCCGATTGGCCTGCTGCGTGCCTGCCATGAGCGCATCCTCGGGCATGGAGAAATACTCCCCATCGCCGAAGGCATGCTGGGTACGGGAAAGCGGGCGAGCATAGGCGCGACCATGGCGCGGCGACGTCAGGCACAGTAAAATGGCTACATCCTGCCGGGCGCGCTGGGCGCTGTTCGTGTTGTTGGGTTTGGTACTGACGGTTACCCTGCAATTGATCTCCGGTTTCTTGCTCGCCATGGGAGATGCCTCGGTTTACGCATTTCATATCGCCGATGGCCTAGCTGCGGTATGCTTTCTCGCGGGGGAATGGGTTTGGTTGCTGGGCAATACGCCGGGGCGGCAGACGGCGGCGCGCATTTTTCTGCTCTCCGTGGAATCTCGGCATCAACTGCGCCTGCAGTTAAACCGGGAGTCTGGGGCGTCCAAAGCACTTCGTGATGGCCTTGATGCCCTGGTGGAGGGCCTTTTCCTCATTTTTGCCAGCATCACTGCGTGCATCGGTATCCTGCTATGGCAGAATCATGGCGGACTCCTCCCCTGGCATCGCACCATCGCGGGGATTCTGCTGTTTTTATGGCTACTGCACCTCGTGTTCAGTATTCATGATCATTGGCCGCGGCGGGTACGCCGCACAGAGGAGCAACCATGACGCATGTGGTGACGGAATCCTGCATTCTCTGCAAGTACACCGACGAGGACCCCAATTTTTTGGTCCTAGAAAAAACATTTCGCTGCGGGCAATCACGTCACCTGGAATTCCGAGGCATAGACACTGCACTATGCAGACAAAAATCGTTCAAACCGCAAACTGGAATCCGGTAACCCCTGGCTCAGAGCCAATTCCGTCACCCCCTGGACCAGTCGTGTTGATCCGCAAACATACAGGTCCGGTGAAACCGCAAGGCTTCCCAAGTCATCGCGCAAGGCATCCATTATGCTGCCTCGATAACCCGCCCATTCATTTCCAGGACGTGAAAGGCATACCTTAACCTGCAGTTGGGGAAGTTTATCCTGGATCTGGCGGATTTCTTCCTGACAGAAGAGTTCGTCTTCATATCTCGCGCCGAAGTATAGCCGTGCCGGAAGCATTTCTCCCCAATCTGCCATGCGGCGCAGCATCGACAGTAGCGGCACCAGACCTGTCCCGCCACCAACGAACCACCGTGGCCGCAGGCCATTTTCTCTCAGGGTAAAGGTTCCAAGTGGTCCACGTATGTTCAGGCGATCGCCCACCAGGGCGGATTCCAGATAGGTAGAGAAGGCACCGCCAGGGCGCAGCGTGATGAAAAATTCCAGGTCGCCATTCCAGTTGGTGTTATTGGCCAGCGAATAGGCGCGACGCGCACCGCTACCCGGCACCTGGATTTCCATAAATTGCCCGGCTTCGAATTCCGCAGCTCCCCCCTGCGCATCGGGTTGCAGACGTAACAACAGTCGTCTCGTACCGATAGCCACCATAGTGACTTCAATCACTTCGGCCTCGCGCTCCGGAATGCGCTCGAAACGGATGTAGTCGTAGTCATAGGGCGCCTCCAGAATCAGATCCGCTCGCGGATAGGTACGACACAGAAGTACATCGCCTCGCGCCTGCGCATTTTCTGGCAGTGCTTCCATACTCACTTCTCCCAGGCGATAAGAACCCGCGGTGACCGTGGCCACGCAAGCTCCACAGGTCCCTTTCCGGCATTGGGAAGGAAGCAGGATGCTTTCCCGGTCCGCAGCGGAGAGTAAATCTTCCGCCTCAGAACAGACGAAGGACACCCGTTGCCTATCACGGGTATGGATAGTGATATCGTAGTTGGTCATGATGTGCTCATCCTTATGCCGCATCGTCCGTGCGGAACGAAGCGGCGATCCATTGTGCTATGCTGTATGCGTCAGGGCCGCCTGCAAATCCGCTTGCGCCTCGCCAATAAGATCAAGATCAAGGTCGAAACGTGATTGGAGCTTTTGCACCAGAGTTGGTGTGAGATAGGCTGGCAGGGTTGGCCCTAGCTTGATCCCCTTGATACCCAAAGCCAGTAGGGAAAGATGAATGGCGGTAGCCTTTTGTTCAAACCAGGAAAGCATGATCGACAACGGCAGGTCATTGACTCCACAATTGAAGGCTTCGGCCAGGGCACTCGCTACCCGGATGGCGGAGTGGGCATCATTGCATTGGCCGATATCCAGCAGGCGAGGGATGCCGCCAATATCTCCGAATTCATGCTTATTGAATCGATACTTACCGCAACCCAAGGTCATTACTACCGAGTCGGCGGGGGCATTGTCCGCTACCTCCGTGAAATAGTTGCGCGCCGGAGAAACACCGTCGCAACCACCGACGAGGAAGAAGTGGCGAATGTCTCCGGACTTTACTGCATCTACGATTTTGTCAGCCACGCCCAAGAGGGTGTGATGTCCAAAACCGATGGTGATCCGTTGATCTTCTGCATCGGTAGCGAATCCCGGCAAGGCCTTGGCGGCCTGGATAACAAGCGTGAAATCCCCATTGTCAATATGGCGGACACCGGGCCAACCCACTGGGCCAAGGGTAAAAATGCGATTCTTATAACTTTTGCCCGGCTCAATGATGCAGTTGGAAGTCATGACAATGGGTCCAGGGAAATCTGCAAATTCGCGCTGTTGATCCTGCCATGCGCCCCCTAGATTCCCTGCCAGATGAGGGTATGCCTTGAGCGTGGGATAGGCGTTGGCTGGCAGCATCTCGCCATGGGTGTACACATTTATCCCCTGATCCTTGGTCTGCTCCAGGATTTGCTTCAGATCATGGAGATCATGACCGCTGACCAGAATTGCCTTCCCTTTGATCGGGGAGATGCGCACAGAGGTGATTTCCTGCGCTCCAAAACTGCCGGTGTTGGCCGCGTCAAGTAATTCCATCACCTTCAGGTTCAAACGGCCGACTTCCAACGATTCTTCCAACATTGCATCGATGTCCGTTGGATTACTTGCCAAGTAATCCAGGATTTCCTCCGCCTGGGCGTCGACTTCGTCACTCTGATAACCCAGAACACGGGCGTGTTGAGCGTAAGCGGCTACGCCTTTCATGCCATAGAGGATGAGGGCACGAGCACCGATTACATCTGATCCGAGATGCTCGGCGCCAGCATTTATGGCGACGCCAGGGGCTTGACGCAGCAGTTGTTCCAGACCATCGGCGGGTTGAAAGGCGGCTGGACCGGACAAAATTTCGGGAGTCTTGCCCTGCTCTCGCGCCGCTTCCTCGTACAATAATTTGATTCGCTCACGCCTTTTGGTGGCCTCCTGGATCAGGTGGACAAAACGTGTAGCAGTGAAGTTCACATTGGTTAGCGTGGTGAAAAGACCATAAAAAATGAAGTCGTCCGTATGCCTGTCGACAATACCCATCGCCCGCGCCCGGCGCGCATACTGGGCAATGCCCTTAATAAGGTGCGTGAGAATATCCTGCAGACCGGCTGTGGCCTCGTCCTTGCCGCACGTTCCCGGCGCACTGGTACAGCCTATTCCGGCGGGGGTACGTGTGGTTTGTTCGCATTGATAGCAAAACATAATGGGCGTCTCCTGAAGTTGTGGTGTACGTCGGTGAATGGTGCCTGTCGCGGTCAGAGTAATCCTTGATCTCGATCAAGGATCCAAGACCTATAGCATCTTTGGCGTTCTACCCGGATTCCAGGGGGCTGCTATCCATGACGGACGGACTCCCTGTCGACTGTTCATTCGATCCTTGTTGGGCATGCCGACCTCCAATTGAGTTGCATCATTGGTTTTATGAATGTTAATATGCTTTAATATTTTAAGTTGTGTGTGACATGAGTATATATCCACCGATCAAAGCTGTGGAGAGAAAATGAAAGCGCTGATAATTTTCAACCGTGAGCCTTATGACAACACTGACGTAACTTGGAATGGTTTGCGTCTTGCCGGAAAACTCTTGGAGGCAGGCCAAGAAGTAAGAGTGTTCCTGATGAATGATTCCGTCGACATGGCTCGTGATGTCTGCAAACCACCAGAAGGATACGACCAGGATTTGTCCAAGATGCTCAAGGAGCTCATTGCACAAGGCGCTTTGGTCAAGGTTTGTGGAACGTGTATGGCACGTTGTGGCATCTACAAGAATCATCCCTATTTTGAGGGAGCGGAAAAGTCCACGATGTCAGAATTAGCGGATTGGGTCACCGATAGTGACAAGGTCATTACATTTTAGCGGCTAACAATGCGTTGCACAAAAGCGCCGAAAATTGACCTCAGTAGAGCATTTAAGCCGGATGGCAACCAAAAACCCAGGCACGATACTCAGACCTTTAACTTAATTATGGTGCGCAGTACTGGAGTCGAACCAGTGACCTTCGGCTTCGGAGGCAGATTTTAGTTCCTTTCCGATCAATGCGGTACATCATAACATTTTGTAAATATTGACATTTCGTACATACCCATACACCCCGGAACACGGCCAAACACGAAGTCAGTGGAGCGAAATTGGAGCGCAAAATCCGGCCACAGACCCCAGATCCGCCTATATCCCTGAGCAATGCCATTGCCCGGCATCGGAAGAATTTTCCCTTCAGCCAGAAATATCGCATCGCCGCCAAGACCGGACACAACGGACCGACCATCTTGCGCAGAGTAAGACCCCGGATTGCGTGGGTCAATGGAAAAAATCACCACTCATCGCCTCGCATCATCCCCCACGAAAAACCGCGATCAGGTCTGCACCAGCCGAATACATGACAAGACCCACGCTTGAAGGAGCTTGTCATGACTACATCCCGAAACCCCGGCAACGCCGGAATTCCTATGGTACCACTAATCGACTGGGCCGACTTTGCCGACCCGCCACCGCCTGTGGACTGGCTGGTGGAGGGGATACTGCCTGCCGGTGTGGCAGGAGACGTCTTCGGTCCCCCGAACGCAGGCAAAAGTTCGCTGATCTACAGCCTCGCCGTTCATATTGCTGGAGGCAGTCCGACATGGTTTGGCCGAACCATCAAGTCTGGGCGGGTGGTCGTCGGCGGCGGCGAGCACTCCGGGCGGGACGCACACTGGCGCAGCGCACATCGCTTCGTCGCTGAAGTCCACCTGCCGCGCGGGCAATTCAAGGAGGCTCAAGAGGCCGCAGCCAGAAACAAAGAGGACCGTAAAGAAGATGGGTCGAAAAAAACGAAAGGGAAAGCGTCTACGGAAAACGGAAGCGGCTACGACTACTATGCCTTTAAAAATGGTGGTGATGGCAACCCCGCATGGAATTTCGGGGGGAATTTCTGATGGCACGCCGTCAGCAAAACCACAAGCGGCAAAACACCTCGCCCAAGCTCCCGATCTGCGTTGCGCACGAAAGCAAGTTGCCAGTATTCCAGCCGACCCGCAGGCCATCACGGGTACGGCAACAGCGCTTCGATACGGCCCATGGTTCAGTGACCGTCACCGGTAAGCTGGGGCAGGGACACAGAGATGTTCTGGATGCCATCATTGCCTGCGCCGAACGCTCCAAGGTCGATGACGGACGGCTGGGCGTACTGGTGGACCCCTACCAGTTGCGAAAAATGGTGAGCAGCGGGCGCGATGGCGGCATGTTCCCGTATAACCACATCCGGCGTCTGCTGCGGGATCTACGCACGGCAGAAGTGGACATGGACATGCCTGCACTCCAACTGCGCGTGACCGATGGCATTCTTGCCGATTTCGAGGAGTCCGCCATAACGAAAGAATCTGAACCATGGGCGTTTCAAACAACGAGCGGCAGCCCACGGCCCATGCTCAAAGTGACCTTCGGCAAGAACTGGACAAGCATGCTGGCAATGGACCTATCCGTGGTGTACCGGCTCCCTATCGTCATCGGAATGCGGCACGGGCCGTCACAGGCGACCGCCCGGTATTGCCTGTCCCACAGAGAGGTCCACGACACTCTGGACGGGATATTGGTGAAAATTGGCTATGACCCGACCGGCAAGACGCCCAGAGCCGTCAACAAGGTCAAAGCCGCGATCCACAGTGATGCCGAAGCCCTGGCGGCGCTGG
>NZ_DAHVHY010000022.1 GCF_027322205.1 Acidithiobacillus sp. | reverse complement strand
GCCCGGACCCGGTGGCGATTAAGCTGGCGCGATCACAGGGATCCACCGCCGCGCATGCCGCGGCGTTGCGTTTTTCAAATACGGCAACGCGCAACCCCGCCTGTTGGGCGGCCAGGGCGAGGCTGGCACCGACCATGCCGGCGCCAGAAATGATGAGATCGTAGCTGGCAC
Source organism: Acidithiobacillus sp. (assembly GCF_027322205.1). GTDB lineage: Bacteria > Pseudomonadota > Gammaproteobacteria > Acidithiobacillales > Acidithiobacillaceae > Acidithiobacillus. The sequence goes on along the minus strand of NZ_DAHVHY010000022.1, from coordinate 30,987 downwards.
TATCCGACATAGGTTCCGCCCATAGCCAAATCCGGGATGGCGCTTTGCGCCGGAAGATGAATACCAGCCAGTCGCGCCGCCAGTTCCCGCTTCCCTAGCGGCATCCGATCCAGTAGCGCCAGAGCCGCAGCCCGTGCCAGGCGCAGCGGCAGACGCGGGCTGCCGAACAGACGGTTCATCGTCTCGGTAAAGGCAATGGTTTCCAACCGGTCACGGCGACGGATGCGGGCATAGTCGCTGAGTAGCGATTCACTTCCGGGATCATCACCGCGCTGTGCCGCTTCCCGTAGCAGGGCACCCAGAGTCAGCACATCCCGCAATCCCAGGTTATAACCTTGACCGGCCAAAGGATGCAGGGTTTGTGCGGCATTGCCCACCAGGGCCAAACGCTGATTGGGCTCGGCCCAGAGCCGCTGGAAAAACAGGGGATAGACACTGCGCGGGCCGGTCCTGGCGAGTGGCGGCAGTTGTGGCGGCCTCTGACGGTTCAGGGCCTCCACAAATTCTGCATCGGAAAGGTCCAGTACACGGCTGGCATCGCCGGGGCGCAGGCTCCAGACAATGGAGAACTGGTTATTGCCGATAGGCAGGAAGGCCAGCGGTCCGCTCTCCAGAAAATGCTCGAAGGCGATGCCGGGCAGGGGCTGCCGTGGGGTCACTGTGGCGATGATGGCATGGCGGTTATGATCCCAGCCCATGCGTCGCAGACTTGCCAGCCGTGCCAGTTCGCCATGGCCGCCATCGGCAATCACCGCCAGCGCCGTCTCGACCCGCAAATCAGGCCAGTCCAGTTGCACCCGGTCCGGAAACCATTGCAGGGCCTGCAATGGCCCCGGTGATTCCTGCTGAAGGGTGTGACAATGCGCCAGCGGCACGGCCAGGGCGTCATTCAGGGTCTCCAGGCCAGCGACTTCCCCCAGTCTTTGCTCCGGCGCGTTTAGCAGGCCGTGTTCCAGGCGCACCTGCCCGCTGATGCCTTGCTGGCTAATCTGCACGGTCTGGATAGCGGCGGCATCCGTCAGCGGCATGGCTACCCCCAGACGGCTGAGCAGGCGCCGACTACCCAGGGCCAGTGCGACAGTGCGCTCTGTCAGTCGCGGTCGTGCCTGCGCCAGGGGGTAAGTATCCAGCAGCAACACGCGCAGTGGGCTGTCCGCCAGCGCGAGCACCAGACTGCGCGCCACCGGACCATTACCCAAAATGGCCAGATCTGCCGTCATCGTACGCATAATTTCTCCAGCGCGGTCTCCGTATCCGGCCATTTAAGACCAAGATGCCCTTTGCAGCAAGTGCTGAACCGGCTACTCCGGCACGGAATGCACGTTTACCACGGATTTTTGTTACCGTAAAATCAGCGGATGTCTCCTCTTACTGCGGGCGCAGAAAATGTCGCGAAGTTGCCTGTGCATGGTCTGATAGACAGCCATTGTCACCTGGATGATGCCGCCTTCGACGACGATCGTGATGCGGTTCTGCGCCGTGCAGAGACGGCAGGCGTCTGCAAGATCATCGTCCCTGCCTATACCCCGAAGCATTGGGGCCGGCTCAAGGAAACCTGTCGTCATCACCCCGGACTTTATCCGGCCTATGGCGTACATCCCCTCTATCTGAATGATCGGGATGGCGCTTGGGAAGCGACTTTGGCCGCCCTCCTGACGCAGTCCGTCGCCTTGGGGGAAATCGGGCTCGATGCGAGTGATGGGGCGCCTGACGCTGCCCACCAGCGGGCCGGTTTCGCGACTCAGCTCGCCATGGCGCGGCAATTGGGATTGCCCGTCATTCTCCATGCCCGGCAGAGCCTGGATGAGGTAATCCTGACCTTGCGCCGCTTCCCTGGTTTGCGCGGCGTGCTGCACAGCTTCTCGGGCAGTCTCGTACAGGCACAGCGATTGATGGATATGGGGTTTTTGCTGGGGCTGGGTGGCGCGCTCACCCACCCGCGCGCCCAGCGTCTGCGGGCGACGGCGGCCATACTTCCCGCGGAATCCCTGCTGGTAGAGACAGACGCCCCATGGCAAACACCCCATGCGCATCCCGGCACCCGCAATGAACCGGCGTATCTCAGCGAAATTATCGCCAGCCTGGCACAGTTGCGGCATACTCCGGCTCAGGAAATCGCGCAGGTCACTGCGCAAAACGCCCTTACCTTATTTCATCTTCAGGACGCGCCATAATGTCTCATCCTTTTGCCCGCACCGAGATTCTCCTGGGTGCGCCTGCTGTCGCGACCCTGCGCGATCGCCATGTGCTCATTGCCGGCGTCGGTGGGGTCGGCGGTTATGTCGCAGAAAACCTTGCCCGCGCCGGGGTGGGGCATGTCACCCTCATTGACCACGATGTGGTCAGTATTTCCAACCTCAATCGTCAACTCGTCGCCTTGCATTCCACGCTGGATCAGCCCAAGGTGGCGGTGATGGCCGCACGGATTCGCGATATTCATCCCGATTGCGTACTCGAAACCCGTCAGGAGTTCATCAATGCTGATAATGTCCAAGACCTGCTGACGGGCAGTGGTGTTGAAGTGGTTGCGGATTGCATTGATGCCATCGCCTGCAAAGCGGTTCTTATCCAGACTGCGCAGACCCTGGATTTGCCCGTCTTTTCCAGTATGGGGGCGGGCAACCGTCTTGACCCCCGCCGGGTGCGCGTCGCCAGGCTCAACCAGACGGAAAAATGTCCGCTGGCCCGTGAGTTACGCGCCCTGCTGCGCAAGAATGGCGCGTCCCTGGACGTGCAAACCGTCTTTTCCGATGAGTCACCGCGTCCGCCCGCCCCTCCGGCAGAAGTATCCGCTCTGGGCGGAAGGGCCAAAACGGTTAATGGCACCATTTCCTTTATGCCCGCGCTCTTCGGGGTCTTATTGTCCGGCATTATTCTCCAGCATTTGTTAGCGACTGGCGGAAATCCCAATAGCGACTAAATAGGGATACAGTGGAAGCCACCACGTGGTTGATATATAACAATATATTAAAATGTTGGTGCTTTTGTGGGGCTTGATAATCACGGTATTGAGGGCGAGGGCTCTGATCATGGCAGCAAAATTTATGAGTACGGAATGGATTCGTCTGGTGGGCAAACAATGGGACACGCACCCGGAAATCCAGAAAGACCTGAAAAACTTCAATGCCACCTGGGAGTACTACATTGAAGATCGCCCGGATATCCCTCATGTCATGCTGTTCTGCAAGGCGGGGAAAGTTATCTACGCCGGACCTTCTGATGGGCGCCGCCGCGACTTCATCATGTGGACGAACATGGACCACTGGAAAAAAATTCTGTCCGGGGAGATTAGCGGAAAATCGGCGTTGATGACGCGACGGCTCAAGTTCAAGGGATCTATGATGACGGCCATGAAATACATGACGCCATTTAATATCCACCTCAATATTCTCGGTGAAATACCAGTGGATTTTGATATTTGAGGGCCATGAAATATGCCTACCTCCAACCTCGCGGGGGAGTCCACCCTGCACTTTACGGTGGATCCCAATTATTCCGGAAAAAACCTTCCGGGGTGGTTTTTGATGAATACCTATCTGCAGCGTCACCTCGGACGGGTGATGCATTTTCAGCCCTATGATGGTTTTGATGCCTGTCGTGCAGCGGTTCTCGCCAATCAATACGACCTGGTTTATGCAAACCCCTTCGACTGGGTGCAGTACGTTCAGAAACTGGATTTTGTGCCCATTGCCAAGCCTCGTAACCATTTTGATGAGGTGTACTTATGTACTTCGGCGGCTGTGCCGATACAAAGTGTTGCGGATTTACCGACGCGTATCCGTGTCGCTTCCGCCCATCCCGCCACGCTGATTCACATGGTAGGTCTGTTTCTGCTGGATAAAGCAGATATTGACCGGGCGCGTCTGGAATTTGTGTTCACCGGCAGTTATCAGGGCGTACTCAAGGCCATCTTACAGGGGCAGGCTGATGTGGGTTTTCTGTTTGACGAAGTGTATGCCGGTGCGAGTGGCCTGATCCGCGATCGACTGCACATTATTGATCGTTCCGATGATGCTTTCGCTTTCCATGCCTTTTGTATTGGTCCGCGATTGTTGCCGCAGCAGGCGCTGCTTACTCAGGTGCTCTGCCAGATGGATCAGGAAGCGCGCGGACAGGTGTTGTTGCAGGACATCGGTTTTTCCGGCTTTGCGCCGGTGACCGATGATGAGGTGGCTTGTCTGACCATGCTTGCCGATGAATACATCAGCGGCCACGAGGCCATCGATCTGCGCGCGACGTCATCTCTGGCTATCGATGACAGTGCCTTCGTGGTCGCCCGCGAAGATCCGGACAGCGGGACAAAGTAGCGTGCCTGTGCTTACAATGCCCGCATGAGCTACCGTGATCTGCGGGCCTTCGTGGCCGACCTTGAAAAACGCGATTTGTTGCGCCGATTGAACATGCCCGTCTCGCCCACGTTGGAGATGACGGAAATTTGCGATCGTACCCTGCGCGCCGCAGGTCCTGCCATTTTGTTCTCCCAGCCTGTGGGCTATGACATACCTGTGCTGGGCAACCTCTTCGGAACGACGGAACGGGTGGCGCTGGGGATGGGGGGCGAATCGCTTGCCGACCTCCGGCAGATCGGTCAATTGCTGGCCTATCTCAAGGAGCCTGATCCGCCCCGCGGCTTGCGCGACCTCTGGGAGAAATTACCCACGCTGCGTAAAGTCCTCTACATGGCGCCGACGACCCTGAGCCGTCCACCCTGTCAGGAAATGGTCCAGCGCGGAGGGGCGGTCGACCTCGCTGCTCTGCCGGTGCAGACTTGCTGGCCCGAGGATGCGGCCCCGCTCATGACCTGGGGTTTGACCATCACCAAAGGGCCGCACAAGCGGCGGGCCAACATGGGTATCTACCGGCAACAGGTCATCGGTCGTAACCGGGTGATCATGCGCTGGCTGGCGCACCGGGGCGGCGCTCAAGACCTGCGCGAGTTTCAGAAAGTGCACCCCGGCGAGGCATTCCCCGTGGCCGTGGCCTATGGCGCCGATCCGGCAACCATCCTGGCCGCGGTCATCCCCATTCCCGACGCCATTTCCGAGCATCAGTTCGCCGGCCTGCTGCGCGGCGGACGTACCGAGCTCGCCAATGCGTTGAGCGTCCCGCTACAGGTGCCCGCGCGTGCGGAGATGGTGCTGGAAGGACATATTTATCCCGATGACATGGCGGTGGAAGGGCCTTTCGGGGATCACACCGGCTACTACAACGAGACTGAGCGCTTTCCGGTGTTCACCGTAGAGACCATCAGTCACCGTGAAAATCCCATATACCACAGCACTTACACCGGCCGTCCGCCCGATGAGCCCGCCATACTCGGCGCCGCGCTCAATGAAGTTTTCGTGCCCTTATTGCAAAAACAGTTCCCGGAAATTGTCGATTTTTATCTGCCGCCGGAGGGTTGTTCTTACCGCCTGGCCGTCGTCAGTATTCGTAAAGGTTATCCCGGTCACGCCAAAAGAATCATGTTCGGCATCTGGGGGTTTTTGCGGCAGTTTATGTACACCAAGTTCATCATCGTGGTGGATGAAGACATCAATGTGCGCCGCTGGGAGGACGTGATCTGGGCGATGACGACCCGGATGGACCCGGTGCGTGATATTACCCTCATCGAAAATACGCCCATAGATTATCTCGACTTTGCCTCGCCGGTTGCCGGGCTGGGCGGTAAACTGGGCATGGATGCCACCAACAAATTGCCTGGAGAGACGGCCAGAGAATGGGGTCGTCCCATTCATATGCCTGAGGCGCTGCACAAACGGGTAGATGATCTTTTGGTAACGCTGGAGCGGCCGCTGTTCTGAAATATGCACTGTGGGGGGTGCGGGGTTCCTAAAATACCCATATAGGGTTATTCTCAATCACTGATGATGAGCAAGTGGGTAATTCAGCGGCACGCTGGACAGGGAAAAGGGCCTAAGCGTTAGCCTAAGCCCTTGTTTTTAAGTGGAGCGGGTGATGGGAATCGAACCCACGCCATGAGCTTGGGAAGCTCAGGTTCTACCATTGAACTACACCCGCATGTGGTGAATTCTATGCGGATGTACCTAAAAAGGCAAGGTGACCGCAGACACTGCGATTTCCGGTAATTATAAACAAAGTCAATAAGATACTTAATAGACCAAGAGGCATTGATTATGGATCAGTTACCAACCCGGGAAGAGGATATTGAACAGGCCTCCCGCTCCCTGAAAGCCATGGCGCACCCGTTGCGTCTCAAAGTGTTGTGCGTATTGGGCTCAGAAGAAATGAGCGTGCAGGATATCGTAGCCGCTGTTGGCACCACCCAGAGCAACATCTCTCAGCACCTCGCTATTTTGCGTGAAAAAGACATTCTCCGCGCTCGTAAAGACGCCAACAAGGTCTATTACCGTGTGGGTGATCATCGTACCCTGCGTTTGATTGCCATGATGAGCGATGTCTTTTGCCACGTCCGGTAAGTGCCGAAGCCTAGCTTCCGGCGATTCGCGGCAGGATTCTTGGGGCATTCCGGCACAACAGGCTTGAATGCCCATCTGTTATATATAATAATATACTTATTTTCTGGCGGCCTTGCCGTGGCCTGGCGGGGGCTGATTCGATAGGCGTGCGATGCTTATGAAGGCTTTGCAAGGTCGTCCGGTTTCTTGAATGTGCGTCGCCTGGCGACGGCGAGGAAAAACATGCCCTTTCGTCCTCACAAAAAAACGTGCTCTGCTTTAATCGCGCTGCTGATGAGCGCCGGTGCCCCGTTGCCAGCCATCGCCCTGGATTTCGATCAGTGCCTTGATCTCGCTCTCAAGCAAAATCCGCAGATGCTCCTGGCGCATGCCCGGCAGGCAGAAACCAAGGGCGCTGTCTCCGAAGCGCGTGGTCACCTGCTCCCCAAGCTCGCGGCCTCTTTTTCTGCCAGCCAGTCGAACAACGCCTTGACCGTTTTCGGTATGAAGCTGTCGCAGCGGCAGGCGACCTTCAATGATTTTGGCGCGGGCCAATTTAATCCTGGTGCGCTGGGTGTGGCACCGACAGGGTTGGATCAACCGGGTAGTTACCACAATTTCGGCACCAGGTTGCAACTGGAGATTCCGATCTGGAATGGCGGAGCCATCTGGGGACGTCTGAGTCAGGCGCGGGCCATGCTGGAGGCGGCCCAGAGTGGCGACGTCATGGCGCGCCAGAAGCTGACTTTCGCCATTTTGCAGGCCTATGACAGTGTCATTGCCGCCAACGCCGGCATTGAGGTGGCGGATAAAGCCCAACGGGCGGCCGCCGCTTACGTCAAGACTAGTCGCTCCCTGCTGGCGCATGGGGTGCTGGTAAAAAGCGATCTGCTGTCTGCGGAAGTACATTTGGAAAAAGCTGAACTGGCCGTCGAAAGTGCCCGGAACGCCCAGGCCAATGCCCTGGACAATCTCGCCATGCTCGTGGGCTGGCCGGAAGGACAGACCCTGACCGTGGATGGCCCCGTCCAGCCCACACTGCCGGCGGCGCCACTCGCCAGTCTGCAGGGTGACGCGCTGACCCTGAACGCCGGTATCGTTGCCCTCCGTCACCAGGTCAGGGCGGCCCAGGATGGTATTCGCGTCGCCCGTGCCGCTTATCTGCCTCACGTCAACGCCATGGCCAATCAGGAATGGAATGGCAGCACTCCGGGCAACGCGGCACCGTCTTATACCATCGGCGGAGAAGTGACCTGGAATGTGCTGGACTTCGCACGCGGTGGCGGGATGGACCGCGCCCGGGCGGAGTGCGAGCAGGCCATGGCCGCATTGCAGGAGGCGCAGGATAAATTGCGTTTGCGGGTGGCGCAGGAGTGGCGGAGCGCACGGGAGGCCGCGCTGCGCGTCAAAATGCGCGTGCTCGCGGTCCGGCAGATGGAGGAGGCGCAGCGTCTGGTACGTTTGCGTTACGAAAATGGTATAGAAACCGTGACCGGTTTGCTGCACGGACAGGCGGAACTGGATCAGGCACGTGCCGAGCTGGTCGCCGCCCATTATGCGGAAGCGGTAGACCGCGGCGCCCTGTTGCTGGCCATCGGCAAACTGAACCCTCAAGAAATCGTCGGTGTGCGCAATAGGCCCGCCGCAGAAGGAGCCCCCCAATGAACACATGGAAGCGGACCGTGCTCATCGCCGCTCTGGCATGCTCTGCGACAGGCCTTGCCGCCTGCAGCAAATCACCCCCTGATGCGCGGCAAGTACAGCGTCAAGTTCCGGCGCCGGTCATGCAGACGGAGAGCCGGAGCGTGGCCGCCTTTGCCCGTGTTCCGGGCACGGTCACTGCCCGTCAGCAGATACAGCTTGGTTCTCGCCTGAGTGGCTATATCCGCGCCATGCGCGTGCGTGACGGACAGGCCGTAAAGACGGGACAACTGCTTTTTGAGATCGACCCGACGGCTGTGCTGGGACAGGTGCAGCAGGCCCGGGCTGGTTTGGCTGAAGCCGAATCCGCGCTCACGGACGCCCGCTCCAATTATGATCGATTCAAGGTCCTATACACCCAGCAGGCCATTCCCGAGAAGCAGTGGGATCAGGTGAAATCGGCCTACGCCATGGCGCAGGCCCGTGTTGCTGCCGCCCAGGGGGGCATCAGCACGGCGCAGTCGCAACTGCGTTATGCCCGGGTAACGGCGCCATTCTCCGGCATTATCACGCGCAAATTCATGCAGAACGGGGATCTCGCCTCGCCTGGTCAGCCCATCCTGGCCTTGGCCGACATCTCCCGACTGGAGGTTCAGTGCAGTGTCAGCGGGACCCTGTACCGCAGTCTCCAAATCGGTCAGAAGGTCGTGGTCAGCGCCGAGGGGAACAATGTTCCCGCAACGGTTCTGGATCTGGTCGGAGCCGCGGACGCGATGACCCATGGCCACATGGTCAAACTCAGCCTGCCTGCAGCCAGCGCGCTGCAAGCCGGTGATTACGTGAGCGTGGAAGTGCCGGTCACGCAGCGACGGGCGCTGATGGTGCCAGCGGCTGCCTTGCTGGATCGTGCCGGTATTCCGGGTGTTTTCGTCGTGGATGCGCAAGGCATCGCGCACTATCGCATGGTGCGGCCGGGGCAACGTACGCCGGAGGGCGTGGAAATTCTTTCCGGTCTGAGTGCGGGTGAAACAGTAGTCGCGGGTAATCTCACCGCCGTGAATAATGGTGACCATATTGCGCCAACCGGAGCCGTTCATGGCTGAATCAGGGCAGCGGCACAATCTGGCGGGGCGACTTGCCCGGTCATTTTACCGATCCAAGATCACGGTCCTGATCATGGTGGCCATCGCCCTGTTCGGGGCCTTGGCCATGCTCGTCACGCCGCGCCTGTATAATCCTGAAATCGTGGTACCCGCTGCCGAAATTTTCATCATGCGGCCCGGCTCCGACAGCGAAGAGATCCATCATCTGGTGATACGCCCGTTGGAAGCCTTGATGGCGTCCCTGCCTGGCGTGCACCACACCTTTGGGTATGCCATCAATGACATGGGTGTGGTCACCGTCGAGTTCAAGGTCGGCGCCAACGAAGAGAAGAGCCTGCTCGAAGTCTACAACCAGCTCAGCCGGAATATGGACAAAATGCCCCCCGGTACGGCGCAGCCGCTGGTGAAATCCATAGGCATCAATGACGTTCCGATTATGTCGGTGACCCTGAGCTCCAGTCAGTTGACGCCTTTGGCGTTGCGTCAGGTCGGCGTGCGGTTCATGGACCAGTTGCAGAGTGTGCCGGACGTGGCGAACGCCGAGGTAATCGGCGGTAGCCCTCTGGCGATCAATGTCTGGTTGAATCCGGCCAAGCTCTCCAGTGTCGGCCTCAGCCTGCAAAACATTCAGCAGGCACTGAAGGGGGGCAATGTCATTCTCCCCGGCGGCAATCTGGTGCATAACAACCAAGAGATTCCGCTGCGCATCAATGGGGCGGTGGGTTCGGCACGGGGGGTCGGCGACCTCATTATCGGCAGTCATGACGGACAACCGATATTGCTGAAGGCTGTGGCCCGGGTCGCAGAGGGCGCTGCGGAAAACAACATCGTGACCAGTGATACTGCCGGGCGTGCCAACCGGATCGGCGTACCTGCGGGTACCACCATGCCGGCAGTCACCATCACCCTCGCCAAGCGTCCGGGGACCAATGCGGTGACTGTGGCGGATGCGATCAAGGCAAAGCTGGGGCGTCTGGAGCGGGAGGCATTGCCGCAGGGGGTACATGTTTCCATCACCCGTGATTATGGCGCGCGCGCCGATGACGCCGTCAGCACCCTCTTCGAGCATCTCGGCATCGCCGTCGGAGTGGTCGCCATCATCCTGATGATTTTCCTTGGATGGCGAGAAGCGGGCATCGTGATTCTGACAGTACCGCTGACTCTGGGCGTCGTGCTGGGCACGGGCTGGCTGCTCGGGCAGACGATCAACCGGATTACCCTTTTTGCCCTGATCCTCTCACTGGGGCTGCTGGTGGACGGGGGTATTGTCGTTATCGAAAATATCCATCGCCACCTGCATGGTTGCGGTAAGGACGGCTTTGCCCGCTGCATCATCAACGCCACCAATGAGATTGGCAATCCGACGAATATTGCGACGTTGGCGGTCATCCTCGCCTTTGTGCCCATGGCTTTCGTGACGGGGATGATGGGACCCTTCATGTTGCCCATCCCCATTTTTGTGCCTATTGCGATGATTGCATCGGTGCTGCTCGCCTATACGGTGGTGCCGTGGGGGGCTTACCGTTTTCTGGGCGGCAAAGCGGCCAGACGGGCTGACAGTGAGGACTGCGTGCATGAGGCGCGACCGGACGCCCTGCAGCGGGGATACATCCGGGTGTTCAAGCCGCTGCTGAAATTCCCGGGGCGCCGCAATCTCTTTTTCATCGTGGTTATGGTGCTGCTCCTGCTGGCGATGCTGATGCCGATGTGGCAGTTCATCCGGCCCCAGGGCATGAATGGGCCGCTCAGTGCGCTTGGCGTCAATCTGAAGATGCTTCCAGAAGGCAATGTCAGTGATTTCATGATTCAGGTGGATACCCCGGCAGGGACGGCCCTGGATGAAACCGGACGGATTACCGAAGCGGTGGGCAACGTGCTCAGCCGGAATCGCTATATCGAAAACTTCCAGACCTATCTGGGGCGTTCGGCGCCCGTGGATTTCGCGGGTCTGGTGCGTGGTGACCTGATGCGTGAAGGCAGCAATTACGCGCAGATTCAGGTCAACCTGGTGCCGCGGGATGAGCGGCCCATGTCCCACACCGTTTCCGTGGAAGTCTATAAGGCGTTGCGATCGGTCCGGGAACGTTTCCCGGATAGCGTTATCAAGATGTTCGAGGTGCCGCCGGGGCCGCCGGTACGGGCTCAGGTGGTGGCCGAACTCTATGGACCGAACTATGACCGGTTGCGCCGGGTGGCGGGTGCGATCGAGCAGGATTTCCGCAAAGACTACGACATGATCAATGTGGATGACTCGGTGACGGCTGCCGTGCCTGAGTATCTGCTGCATGTGGATCGGCAGAAGGCGATGCTCGCCGGCGTCGCACCAGCGCGGGTGGCCGCGCTGGTGCATGATTATGTGGCGGGCACCAGGCTGGGTGCCCTGCATGTGAAAAATGCCCGCGAGCCGGTGGATATCATGCTCCGTGTGCCCCCGGCGGATCGTGCCTGGCGTCAGCAGATACTCGACTTACAGGTGCAGAGCCGGAGTGGGCGGCAGGTACCTCTGGCGAGCATCGTGCAGATTGAACGGACGACGCTGGCCAAGCCGATTTATGATCGTGATCAGCATCCGGTGGTGTATGTGACCGGAGATCTCATAGGTTCCAGCCCAGTCTATGCGGTGTTGTCCCTGAATCACCGGCTGGATGGCAAGACCATCGACGGTGTGCCGCTCAGCACGGCCAATCTGGGCTTTTCGCCAGCGCAGCCCGATGATATTACCCATTACCAGATTCTCTGGGGCGGTGACATGCGCCTGACCCTCAATGTATTCCGAGATCTCGGCGCCGCTTTTATTATTGCTCTGGTATTTATCTACCTCATGCTGGTGGCTTACTACCAGTCTTTCATGATGCCGGTGATCGTCATGGGCGCCATTCCCATGACGTTGATCGGGGTTTTCCCCGGACACTGGCTGTTGAATACACCGTTTAACGCCACTTCCATGATCGGGGTTATCGCGCTGGCGGGTGTCGTGGTGCGCAACTCCTTGTTGCTGATAGACTTCATTGTCGATTACCGGCGCCAAGGCTATCCGCTGGAAGAGGCGGTATTGCAGGCTGGCGCGGTGCGCTTCCGCCCCATTTTGCTGACCGCGCTGGCCATCATGTTTGGCTCTGCCATCATGGTGACCGATCCGGTTTTTGGTGGGCTGGCCGTTTCCTTGATTTTTGGCACTTTCGCCTCCACACTGCTGACATTGATCGTGATTCCATTGCTCTATTTCCTTTGGGAGCGGCGCTTCGTAACACAGACACAAGGAGTTTGACTGCAGATGAATACTGAACGTTGGGTGCGCGTGATTGCCGGTTTTTTTGTGCTGGCCAGTGTGGTGTTGGGTGCTCCGGCCAGCCCGGTGTTTGTGAGTGAATGGTTTTTGGCCTTCACCCTTTTCGTGGGCTTTAACCTGCTGCAAAGCGGTTTCACCTGCTTTTGCCCGCTGGACCGCATCCTGCTGAAGTTCGGGGTGCCGGGTTCCGGGGCCTGCGGACGCTAAGGCATGGAACATAAAATCCTTTTTTTTATAGAGTCCCAATGGCCGTTGTTGCTGGGTGCGGGCGCTTTGATTGCCATGATTTTCAAGGGACCGTTGACGCGCGGGGTAGCGGGTATCCATGAGGTGGATCCGGTCGCCGCGGTGCAGTTGATCAACCACGAAGATGCCGTCATCATTGATGTGCGCGAGCAGGGCGAGTGGTCCCAGGGGCATCTGCCTGGTGCCCGGCACATTCCGCTGGGTGATTTGCCCAAGTATATGCAGGAACTGGAGAAGCATCGCGGGCATCATGTCATTTGCCAGTGCGCGAGTGGCATGCGTTCGGCGCGTGCCGCGGCCAGCCTGAAAAAAGCCGGTTTTGATAAGATTTACAGCCTGAAAGGTGGAATCAACGCCTGGCGGAGTGCCGGGCTGCCGGTAGAGAAGTGATCATGAAGGGGGGGGCGGCGGTGCGGATGTACGTGACTGGCGTCTGCCCCTATTGCCGCCGGGCCGAAGCCCTGTTACGCAATAAGGGCATCGCTCCCGAGATTATTCGGGTGGACCGGGACGCTGCGCAACGCCAGACCATGCAGAATCTCGCCCACGGGCGGCGGTCCGTCCCGCAAATATTTATCAACGGCCAGCATGTGGGCGGGTATGATGACATCGCCGCCCTGGACCGTCGCGGGGCCTTGGATCCCCTGTTGCAGGAAGCGGGCCGGGAGCGTGGAGAATAACGGTTCAATGCAGAATCGGGGGAGATGATGACATCCGTGATATTACTTTGTCCTGCCTGTGGCGCCGTCAACCGGGTGCCCAAAGAGCGTCTGGGGGAGAACCCCAAGTGCGGCAAATGCCATGCGCTGATTTTTCCTGATCACCCCGTTCATCTCAACAGCAACCGTTTTTCTGCATACATTCAAAACAACGAATTGCCGGTGTTGATTGATTTCTGGGCGCCCTGGTGCGGACCCTGCCGAACGATGGCACCGCAGTTTGAGCAGGCCGGGCGGGCGTTGCGGGGGCGCGTGCTCTTCGCCAAGGTGAATACCGAAGACGAACCGCACATCGGTGGCCGCTTTCAAATTCGTTCTATCCCGACCATGGTGCTTTTCAGGGCGGGCAAAGAACTGGCGCGCGTCAGCGGCGCCATGGGGGCGGTGGAACTTCAGCGCTGGCTGGTGGGGCAGGGTGTCTGAGATTGCCTGGCGTCCCGATATTTCTGAATCAGTAGGAGAAGGGGCAGTGGTCAGGAAACCCGGTGAGCGTTCCACGCGGCGGCAGTTCCTGCGACAGGCGGCGCTGGGTGGCGTATTGCTGGGTGGCTGGAAGATGGCCGCCGCCGCGCAACTCCGCGCGCTGCGGGTTGGCCGCTACCAGCAGGGTGTGCGGCTGGTCTTTGATCTCGATCGGCGTTTGAGCGCTGCACCGGTGATCCATAGCGTGGGTGAGGTGCTGCATATCGAGTTGCCGGGGATAGAGCATGGGCTTCATCGTCCCGTAGTGCCGGCGCTGGATCCCCTGCAAGGCGGTGCGGAGATGAATGAAAGCGCCGCCGGGTTGGTGCTGCGTTTGCCCTTACGGGAAGCGGTGCGCTGGCGCAGTTTTTCTCTGGGTCCCGATGGACGTGCCGCACATCGCCTGGTGCTGGATTTGATGCCGCTCGCGACAACCGCCGTAGAATCCTCCCGTCGGCAGCCGGTCGCCAGGGCAGGGCGACCCATTGTGGTCTGCCTGGATCCCGGTCACGGCGGCCATGATCCGGGCGCCATCGGCGCCCAGGGGACCCGCGAAAAGGATGTGGTGCTGGATGTCGGCTTGTCCCTGGCCCAACTGATCCGCAGCACCCCCGGAATGCGTCTGGTCATGACCCGCAACACGGATTGCTATGTGCCGCTCATGGATCGCATGCATTTGGGCCTGGAGCAGCGCGCCGACCTCTTTGTCTCCATTCATGCCGATGCCTTCCCGGAGCGTGCGGTGCGGGGCTCGACGGTATGGGCGCTATCGGCGACGGGGGCGAGTAATGCGGCGGCACGCTGGCTGGCCAAAACGCAGAATGCCGCCGATCCCCTCCTTGGTGATGTACAGTCGGGAATTCACGATCCCATGCTCAATGCGGTGCTCATCAATATGACCCAGACGGCGGCCATGAATTCGGCGGCGGCCGCGGCGGCGGTCATGATTCGCGGGTTGGCCGGAGTCGAGGATTTGCACAATGCCGCCGTGCAGCACGCCAATTTCGTGGTGCTGCGTGCCCCGGAGGTGCCTTCCATGCTGGTGGAGACCGCCTTTATTTCCAATCCGGAAGAGGAACAGCGCCTGCGCGATCCGGATTTTCGCCAGCTCCTCGCGCGCACCATGCACGATGCGGTTGTTGCCCATTTTGTGAAGGTGCCGCCCGCGGATAGTGCCTGGTCGGCGACGCGGCATGTGCTGCGCAAAGAGGAAAATCTGGCGGATGTGGCGCGCCGTTACGGGCTGAGCGTGGAGGCCTTGCGTCTGGCCAATCATTTGCCGCGCGGCGAAGGCCAGCCCGGAGTACCTCTGCATGTGCCCATTATGGGAGCCTGACTCGCCATGGCGGGCGCCTGGGTGATTATGTTATAACTAACCGGCCGAGTGGTATGGAGCGGAATGGCGGAAAGATGATGGAACAAAACCCAGGCGGTATGGTGCGGGATCAAACCCGCATCGAGGAATGGATCAACAGCCTGCTGCATGGCGCGGGCGTGGTCGGCGCTTTGCTGGTTTTCATTTTGTGGCTGGTCGGCGCGGGTCTCCACAGCACCCGTCTTGCGGTAGCCAGCGTCAGCATATTTGTAGTCACCATCGTGATGCTGTACGGGGCTTCGACCATCTACCACATTTTGCCGTCGGGGCGACTCAAAAGGGCCTTTCAGTTGGTGGACCGCTCTGCCATCTATCTTCTCATTGCGGGCACCTACACCCCGGTGACGCTGATGGTGCTTCATGACCCGTGGGGTTGGGTCCTGCTGGCCATGGAGTGGGGTCTGGCAGCGTTGGGCATTACCCTGCTGGCGGTGGGCGGGACGCGCATTCAATCGGTTTCGCTCTGGCTGTATCTCCTCATGGGCTGGCTGGCGATCTTTGCCGCCGTGCCGCTCTATGATGCCGCGCCTGGCTGGTTTTTATGGTGGCTGGCTGGTGGCGGGCTGGCTTATACCGTGGGTGTCCTCTTTTTTCTGCTGGATCGCTGGAAATATTTTCATTCCATCTGGCACGTTTTTGTCATTGCGGGTACCGCGCTGCAATTCTGGGCGATTCTGCAGTATGCCGGCTGATTGCGCGCCCGCCTATTCTTGCCTTTTTGACGAAAACGCCTATAATCTGCCCGCTTGCTCCCATCGTCTAGTGGTCTAGGACACTGGCCTCTCACGTCGGTAACAGGGGTTCGAACCCCCTTGGGAGCACCACTTTATTTCTCTCTGAATTGTCCCATTCCGAATGCTGCGGGCCGGCCATGCGCGGAGCGTGGCCGGTGCGGGTGATTCTTGCCTTGCCAAGCCCGCCGTCGGGCAAGTACCATCCCTAGCAGAAAAGGCATGCGTTAAAGCGGGAGCTGGATCATGTTTCATGGCAGTATGGTAGCTTTGGTGACGCCCATGCGGGCGGATGGCGCCGTGGATGACACGGCGCTCCGCGATCTGGTGGAGTGGCACATCGCCGAAGGAACGCACGCGCTGGTCGCCGTCGGCACCACGGGAGAATCCGCCACCTTGGAAATGAGGGAGCATGTGGCGGTGATTCGGACGGTTGTGGCACAGACCAAAGGCCGTATCCCGGTGATCGCCGGAACCGGGGCCAACGCGACCCAAGAGGCCATAGAACTCACCCGCGCGGCCATGGAAGTCAAGGCCGATGCCGCCCTGCTGGTTTCCCCCTATTACAATAAACCCACTCAGGAAGGCCTGTTCCAGCACTATTCGGCGGTCATTGAGCAGTGCCACTTTCCCATTATTCTCTATAACGTCCCTGGTCGCACCGCCGGGGATATTTTGCCCGAGACGGTAGCGCGTCTGGCGCCGCGTGCCAATATTGCCGGCATCAAAGAAGCGAGCGGCAAAGTCGAACGGGTCGCTGAGATTCTGGCCTTATGCGGGGATCAGATGCAGGTATACAGCGGCGATGATGGTGCCGCCCTCGCGGCCATGGCATTGGGTGCGCGCGGCGTGATCTCGGTCACCGCCAATGCGGCGCCCCGGCTGATGGCGCGAATGTGCGATCTGGCGCTGGCGGGTGACTTTGTGGGCGCCCGCGCGGTCAACGCGCAACTGGTGGGGTTACACCGGGATCTCTTTCTGGAGTCCAACCCCATCCCGGTCAAATGGGCCTTGCACGAAATGGGCCGCATGGGGCCTGCGTTGCGTCTGCCCCTGACCCCTTTTGCGTCTGTTTATCATGAGCGTCTGCGCGACAGTTTGCGCCAGGCGCAGTGTATCTAAAATCTTCTCGCGCCTGGTCGCGTTTATTGGAGTCTTGCATGCGCCGTTACGTAGCTCTCGCCGTGGTTGCCAGTCTGGGTTTGGGGGGGTGTTCCTACATTCCCTTCTTCAAGTCTAATAGTGGCCCGAAATACCAGGATTCCAAGGTGATGAAACCCCTGGCGGTGCCGCCGGACCTGCTGGCTCGGGTGCCGCAACCGGGGGCTACCATACCGGGGGGGGCGGTGACCTCCGGCACGTTATCGACGACCAGTGCATCCGGTGGCTACGGGCTGTTTCAGCCCAGCGAAACGACCGGGCAGCAGCCGGTGGAAGAAAAAACGCTGCCCGGTGTCAGTGCGCAGATTCTGGGTAGCGGTGCGGATTTACGTTTGCGCACGACCGCGAAGCCCGCGCAGATTTGGGCGGCACTGAGAGCGACGCTGGCGGCAGACAAGACCACGGTGGCGAAATTCTCTGCGGAGCAGGGCGAACTGATCACGCACTGGCGGGATTTCCGTAGCGGTCTGGCCTTCGTGCTGGGGAGCACCGTGGCGCCTACCCATCGGGAGCAATACACCTTTCATCTGAGTACTGGCGAACATGGGGCGGAAATCCTGACGATACAGCAGGATCGCGTCTGGAATAACCCTGACGGCGGCAGCGTGGAATGGGTGAAGGTGGCCGCCGATGCCGGGCACAACCGGCAGATCATGGAAGCGGTGCAAAAGCGTCTGAGCCGGGAATCACTCCTCGCGGCAATACCGGACATCAAGGTGACCCGTTACCGGGATAATCGCGGTCCTTATCTGGTGTTGAACGCAGTCCCCGCCAAGGCGCAACCGGCGGTACAAGTGGTTTTGCAGGGTCTGGGTTATCCCGTGCAAAGTGAGGGCACGGGGGTATGGAATGTGCAGGTGCGGGAAGGTGGTGTCCAGGCGGCCCGGAAACAGGGCTTCATCAGCGGCATCTTCCAGCGGACCTGGGATAGCATCCAGTCCATCTGGAGCAGTCCGGCGAAACGGAAGCCCATTTCGGTGCGGGTGGTGTTGCTGCGCATGAAAGACAACCAGGGCAGCGTACTGGAAACGGCGCCGGGCGTTGGCAAGGATGCCCCCAAATGGTCCGTGGAGATTCTCGACAAGCTGCAGTCGGGCCTGTCTCCCAAAAATGGAGATCAGGCATGATCGAGCGCTACACGCGCCCGGAAATGGGTGCCCTGTGGACGCAGGATGCCAAATATCAGGCCTGGCTGGACGTGGAGCTGGCGGCCTGCCGCGCCCTGGCGGCGCGGGGGCGGATACCCGCCGCTGCCCTGACCGAGATCGAGGCGAAAGCGGCTTTTGACAGCGCCCGCATTGAGGAAATTGAATGGGAAGTGAAACACGATGTCATCGCTTTTCTGACGTCCGTGGCGGAGCATGTGGGGGCGTCCAGCCGCTTCATCCATCTGGGTCTGACTTCTTCAGACGTGGTGGATACGGGTTTTGCGCTGCAATTGAAGCGCTCCGGGGCGCTGCTGCTGGAAGGGATGGATCGCCTGTACCAGGCCCTGGTGAAGTTGGCCTGGAATCATAAAAATACGATGATGATCGGCCGCTCCCACGGCATTCACGCGGAGCCCATCACCTTTGGCCTGAAAGCGGCGGTCTGGTGTGCCGAGGCGCAGCGCAACCGGCAGCGTCTGGTCAGTGCCATCGCCGCCGTGTCGGCGGGCATGTTGTCGGGCGCCGTGGGCACTTTCGCCAACATCGACCCCAGTGTCGAAGATGCGGTCTGTGCGGAGTTGGGGCTGACCCCGGAACCGGCCAGCACCCAGGTCATTTCACGGGATCGTCACGCCGAGTTTTTCGGGACCCTGGCGGTGATTGCCGGGTCCATCGAAAAGATCGCGGTGGAGATTCGCCATTTGCAGCGCACCGAAGTGCTGGAGGCGGAGGAGCCGTTTAGCGCCGGGCAGAAGGGCAGTTCGGCCATGCCCCACAAGCGCAATCCCATCCTCTCCGAGAACCTGACCGGTCTCGCCCGCCTGCTGCGCGGTTATGCGGGCATGGCGCTGGAAGACATCGCTCTCTGGCACGAGCGCGATATTTCCCACTCCAGTGTGGAGCGGGTGATCGGCCCCGATGCCTGCATCGTTATGGACTTCATGTTGCATCGGGCCAGTGGTCTGCTGGAACGGCTGGTGGTCTATCCGCAGCGCATGCTGGAAAACCTGCATAAAATGCACGGCCTGATATTCTCGCAGCGGGTGCTGCTGGCGCTCACCGAAAAAGGCATGCTGCGCGAAGACGCCTACCGGGTGGTGCAGCACAACGCGATGCAGGTCTGGGAGGCGAATGCGGATTTCCAATCGCTCCTGGCGGCGGACCCACGGATTCAGCCTTACCTGAATGCGCAGGAATTGGCGGTGTTGTTTGATCTTGCCTACCACACCCGTAATATTGACGCCATATTTGCCCGCGTCTTTCCCGAAGGACAACCGCGATGAGCGAACGCACCGTCCTCTACGAAGGCAAAGCCAAGGTGGTCTATGCCAGCGAGTCGCCTGGTGCGCTGGTCCTGCATTTCAAGGATGACACTTCCGCCTTTGACGGCGAAAAGGTCGAGCAGCTCGCGCATAAAGGCGAAATCAATAATGCATTCAACGCCTTCATCATGGAGTATTTGCAGGATGAGGGGGTGCCGACCCATTTTATCTGCCGCCTCGATGCGCGGGAAAGCCTGGTGCGCCGTCTGGAGATGATCCCGGTGGAGTGTGTGGTGCGCAATCGGGCGGCGGGATCCTTGTCCAAGCGCCTGGGTATCGAGGAGGGCCGGATTCTGGAGCCGCCGACGCTGGAGTTTTTCCTGAAAAATGATGCGCTGCACGATCCCATGATCAACACGTCCCACATTCGCACTTTCGGCTGGGCAACGATGGAAGAAGTGGAGGCCATGCGCCGCTGGAGCATGCGGGTCAATATGCTGCTGTCCGCACTTTTCACCAAAGCGCAGCTGATTTTGGTGGACTTCAAGCTGGAGTTCGGGCGTTTTGACGGGGAACTTTATCTCGGCGACGAATTCAGCCCCGATGGCTGTCGGCTCTGGGACGCCCGGAGTCTGGAAAAAATGGATAAGGACCGTTTCCGGCGCAATCTGGGCGGGGTGGTGGAGGCGTATGCCGAAGTCGCACGCCGCCTGGGCGTGCCGCTTCCCGCCGCATCATAAAGTCGGTATCTTTCCAGCGGGATAGCCTGCGGGCTCGTCCCGCCGCATTTCTTGAATGAGGGATCATCCCATGCTGCTGCTTCGCGGCTCTGCGGCGCTGTCCGCCTTTCGTGTACAACACCTGCTGCGCACCCTCGTTGCCGGGGGGATTCCCGTCCAGGGAGCCGTCGTTCAGTACCTGCATCTGGTGGATCTTGGCGCCGCCCTGACATCGGCGGAAATGGGAGTGCTGACGGCTTTGCTGCAGTACGGGGAACCCGCTGAAGGACCGGCAGAAGACGCCCCGGAAGTCTGCGTGGTGCCCCGTCTCGGAACCATCTCGCCATGGTCCAGCAAGGCGACGGACATCGCCGGACACTGTGGACTGGCGGCGGTGCGGCGCATTGAACGAGGGGTTTCGTATCGTTTGCGCAAAACCGGCGATGCGGCCTTCAGCGCGGCGGAGTTGCAGGCTATGAGCCGGCTTCTGCACGATCCCATGACCGAGTCGGTATTGCCGGACTGGGCGGCGGCAGCGGCCATTTTTGCTCACCCGAAACCCGCATCGCTGACCCGTATCGCGCTGCGCAAAGAGGGGCGGGCCGCCTTGCACGCGGCCAATGCCAGCATGGGTCTCGCCCTCGCACCGGCGGAGCTGGATTATCTGTTCGATTATTTTTCCGGCCTGGGCCGCGATCCCAGCGATGCCGAACTGATGATGTTTGCCCAGGCCAATTCCGAGCACTGTCGGCACAAGGTATTCAATGCGGCCTACCGGCTGGATGGCCACGTTCAGGACCTCAGCCTCTTCGCCATGATCCGCGAAACCCACCGGCGACATCCCCAGGGCACGCTGTCGGCCTATAAGGACAACGCCGCGGTCATGGCGGGCGGCGCGTTGAGCCAGCCTTTCGCGGTGGATGCGTCGGGAGAGTATGCCGTAGCGGAAGAACGCACCGCCATCCTGATCAAGGTGGAGACCCACAACCATCCGACGGCTATTTCGCCTTTTCCGGGAGCGGCCACGGGGAGTGGCGGCGAGATTCGCGACGAGGGGGCCACCGGACGAGGCGGTAAGCCCAAGGCGGGTTTGACTGGCTTCTCGGTATCGCATCTGCGGATTCCCGGCTATATCCAGTCATGGGAGTCGAACCCTTACGGAAAGCCGGCGCGTATCCGCTCGGCGCTGGACATCATGCGCGAAGGCCCCCTGGGTGCTGCGGCTTTCAACAATGAATTCGGCCGCCCGGCCATTGCCGGTTATTTCCGAGTCTTCGAATGTGATCAGGATGGGCTGCACCGCGGCTACCACAAACCCATCATGCTGGCCGGCGGTCTGGGTCAGATTCGCCCTCTGCTGGTGGCGAAGAAGCCTCTGCCGGAAGGCGCCAAGATGCTGGTTATCGGCGGGCCGGCCATGCTCATCGGCCTGGGTGGGGGCGCCGCTTCCAGTGTGGCCAGCGGGGCCGGGGATGAACAACTGGATTTTGCCTCGGTGCAGCGCGGCAACCCGGAGATGCAGCGCCGGGTCCAGGAAGTGATCGAGCGTTGTATCGCTCTGGGAGAGGATTCTCCCATTTTGTCCATTCATGACGTGGGAGCGGGCGGACTCTCCAACGCCATTCCCGAGTTGCTGCACGATGGCGGTCGGGGCGGGCGTTTGCAGTTGCGCGCGGTACCCAATGAAGAACCAGCCATGTCCCCCATGCAAATCTGGAGTAATGAGGCGCAGGAGCGTTACGTGCTGGCCGTGGCGGCAGCAGACCTGCCACATTTCACGGAGATCTGCGCCCGCGAGCGCTGCCCCTGGGCGGTCCTGGGAGAAGCTACGGCGGAGGATGCCCTGATCGTGGAGGATTCCCTGCTCCATGATCGGCCGGTGGATATGGCCCTCAGCGCCTTGCTGGGCTGCCCGCCACGCATGGAACGGGATAGTCGGCATGTACCGCCCGATTTGCGGCCGCTGGATCTGTCTGGCGCCGACCTACGCGCTGCCGCCTATGCCGTCCTGCGTCATCCTTCGGTGGCCAGCAAGGAATTCCTGATCACCATCGGTGACCGCAGTGTCGGCGGCCTGATTCACCGCGACCAGATGGTAGGGCCATGGCAGGTGCCGGTGGCCGATTGTGGTGTCACCGCCGCGGACTTCTGGAACCATCACGGCGAGGCCATGGCCATCGGCGAGCGCGCCCCGGTGGCGGTGCTGAATCCCGCGGCCAGCGCCCGGCTGGCCATTGCCGAGGCACTCACCAATCTTTTTGCCGCGGATGTGGCCGCGCTGGGCGATATCAAGCTCTCGGCCAACTGGATGGCGGCAGTGGATCATCCCGGAGAAGACGCGGCGCTCTATGACGCGGTACGTGCGGTGGCACTGGAACTCTGTCCTGCGCTGGACCTGGCCATCCCAGTGGGCAAAGATTCCCTGTCCATGCGCACCATCTGGCGGGAGGCGGGTGTGGAAAAGGCCGTTGTGTCGCCCCTGTCGGTGATCATCTCGGCCTTTGCGCCCGTGACGGATTTGCGGAAAAGCTGGACCCCGCAGTGGTCCCCGCAAGCCGATACGGAGCTCTGGCTGGCGGACTTGGGGCGTGGCCGTCTGGGCGCTTCCATCCTGGCCCAGACTGTGGGGCAGATGGGCGATAGTACGCCGGATCTGGAGGCCCCGGAACTGCTGCGCGGCCTGTTCACCGCCTTGCAGACCTTGCGCAGGCAGGCGCTGGTGCTGGCCTATCATGACCGCTCCGACGGTGGCCTCTGGGCGACCCTCTGCGAAATGTCTTTCGCCAGCCGCTGTGGGGCGGATATTCAACTGCCTTCGGGGGCGGATAGCTGGTCCTTCCTCTTTGCCGAAGAGCCAGGGGTGGTCATTCAGACCCCGGCCGCCCAGCGCGCCCAAATTACGCAGATTTTTGCCGACGCAGGCCTCGCTGGACGGGCTCAGGTCATTGGTCAGGTAAAGGCCGACCACTGGCGCTTGCAAGTACGCCAGGACGGCCAATCCGTCCTCAACGAAGCGGTCGCCGATCTGCTGCGCACCTGGGCGGAGACCAGTCACCGGATGCAGGCCCTGCGTGACGATCCGCAGTGTGCCGAAGAGGCTTTTGCCGCGGTCGCCAGCGCGGACGCGCCGCTGTTCTCCCGGCTGCCTTTCACCCCGCAGATGCCGATGATTCAGACCGGGGCCAGGCCCCGCGCCGCGATCCTCCGCGAGCAGGGCGTCAACGGCCAGATCGAGATGGCGGCGGCTTTTCATCGCGCCGGCTTTACCGCCGTGGACGTGCACATGAGCGACCTGATGGCCGGTCGCCATCACTTGGCGGATTTCCAAGTGATGGCCGCCTGCGGTGGCTTCTCCTACGGCGATGTGCTGGGCGCGGGTGCGGGCTGGGCCAAATCAATCCTGTTCCATGACCGTTTGCGGGATGAGTTTGCGGCTTTTTTTGCCGATGCTTCGCGCCTGGCCCTGGGGGTTTGCAATGGCTGTCAGATGCTGGCGGAGCTGCGCGACCTGATCCCCGGCGCGGCGCACTGGCCGCGTTTCGCACGCAATCGCTCGGAGCAGTTCGAGGCCCGACTGGCCATGGTCGAGGTCGTGGATTCGCCGTCGCTGTTGTTCGCGGGTATGGCGGGTACTTACGCTCCCATTGTTATTGCCCACGGCGAAGGCCGGGCGCACTTCGCCGGGGATCAGCCTGGCTCAGTGCCTGTTACCATGCGCTTTGTGGATACCCAGGGACGGCCCGCGGCGCAGTACCCAGCCAATCCCAACGGCTCCCCGCAAGGCGTTACCGGCCTTTGCAACGACGATGGCCGGGTCTCCATTCTCATGCCGCACCCGGAACGGGTGGTGCGCAGCCTGCAGATGAGCTGGCGGCCGCAGGCGTGGGGCGAGGCCACGCCATGGCTGCAGGTGTTTGTGAACGCGCGGCAGGCCTTGGGGTAATTTTACCCGGTCATCCCCAAGACATCACCGTTGATACGGGTGTGGCCGTAGTGGGTATTTGCCTTTCGTGTTTTTTGTGGCGCTTTTCCAGATTAAGCCAGCGCCCGGTGCTGTTTTGCGGCGGCCGGGATGGTACCGTCGCCAAAGACTTCCCCTTCCTCGACATCGCCTCTTGGCGTACCACCACTCCGTCACCGCAGGTCTCATGACCCAATGGCTCCACCAGCAAGTTCTGTGGGTTCCCTACTCACTCCTGCTCCCAATTTGCTGGCTCATATCGCTGCCTAAAATGCGCCAGCGATATGAACGCATATCTAAACTAGAATTTTCAGAAATTACCGTGGATTATTTCGTAGATTAGAAAATAGCATTAGAGATGGATTCTGCTCAAGTCTATGCTTTACGACAATCATAACATTTCTGAGAGGAGCCGGATCATGGCCTTGTTTGGAGAATAACTATGAAGAACGAACTGATAAAAGCTATTGTAGTCGCCCTGATAACGTTGCCTGGCATTGCCCATGCGGACTCTATCCAGCAGTTTCTGGAGGCTAGCACCGTTACTGGGAACATCCGATCCTATTATTTCAATCAGCTCTATAGTGGTTCTGCATTGCCTAATAAATATGCCTACTCGCTGGGTGGCATGCTCAAGGTTCAGACTGCACCGCTTTTTGGTGTTAGTGCGGGGGTGGCTTTTTATACAGCTAACAGTCTTGGTGCGAATGATGTCAACGCACCGGAATATACCCATCTTGACGCCTTGCTGATGGGCGAAAATGATGCCCTGAATGTGTTGGGGCAGGCCTATCTGCAATATCAGAATCTGTGGCTACGGGTGCGAGTTGGCGACCAGTTGATCAATACTCCCTGGATGAATCCTTCGGATGCCTTCATGATTCCCAGCACTTTTCAGGCAGTGACGGCACAAGTTACGCCCATTCAGAATGTGCAGATTATTGGTATACGGGCCTTTCGTTTCAAAAACCGCATTCAGGCGGGTTATCACAGGGAAACATTGCTCAACCAGAATCCCCTTTATCCGAATATGCCGAATACTATGAACGGAGCTCTGGCCTTTGGCGTGAAAGACCATTGGCAGTCTTTAAGATCAGCGGCCTGGTTTTATCAGTTCTATGACTTGGCAAATTTGTTTTATGGTACGGTCCATTACAGTGTGCCGGGCTTGCCGGATGGTATAAAGCCCTTCGCCGATCTTCAGTATGTCCGGGAGTGGGCGAATGGTGCGCAATACGCGGGGCCAGTGAATGCCACGGTGTACGGCGGGATGGCGGGGATGCAAACACCTTATGGCCAAGTCTTTGCTGCCTATGATCAAATGCCGCGTCGCGCACCTTTCTCTGTCGGCGGCCGATCACTGTATAACGGTGGCTTTATTTCGCCGTATACCCAGCAGTACAGCGCGGATCCGCTGTATACCAGCGTCATGGACTACGGATTAGTTTCCGCCTCAGCGTCCGGGCATGCCTGGAAGTTCGGGCTAGTTGTGCATCCGTTGCGGCAATTGCGTGTCAAATACTCTTACAGCATATATGAAACAGCACCTTATCTGCCTGATGTGGATATCAACTACCTGGATGTGACGTACACACCTGGTGGATTCTGGAGAGGGATTTCCTTACGCAACCGCCTGGCTATTGATCACAGCAACCCGTACGCAGGATACCATGGGGTTTTTATTGATGATCGACTGATGTTGCAGTATACCTTTTCGTGACCAGCGTTGGGGGGTCTACACCATATGCGGCAGGTATTGCCAGGCACAGCGGAACTATTGTGCCAATCAGGAGTCAACAAGCGGGTGTGGGCTGTGGGCGCAGAGGGCGCATAATGAAGGCAGCGATCTGCTTCATGGCGTTTCGAATTTGTTTGATTAAATCTCCGGACAGTAGTGATGGCGTATAATGTACAATAATATAAGCATATTATTGTACAGAATTTGTCTGCGTTTTATGATTCGACGGATAATAAAACTTTTATCGTCGATAAGAATTTTATTGTTGTTCACTGGTCTGCGGTAAGGTATACATTGCGCTGGTTATTTAGATCAGCAGCATATCTGGTGATTGTTTTATGATGGTCCTTTCAATATATAACCGGACATTGTTGACTTTATATGCGGCATTTTCTGCCGCCATATTCGGCATGGCATGCCATGGGCAATGCGCGCTTAGGCCACTGAAACATTTCGGCAACCGGCACGCGAGGTTTTTAGATAAGCCACCCACCGTAGATACAGGTCATGAGCCTCGTGCTCGTAAATTTTACATAATATCAATATGTTACACACAGAGAGGTGCGCATGTTTACTAGAAAATGGCAACCGCTACGCTGGGTGCGCTATGTGGCTCTGGCTCCTTTACTGCTGTTACTGAATGGCTGCGCGACGCACTCCATATGGTGGATATTTGATCCCCATGGGGTGGGCGCCAAGGCCAGTTTTGATTACATGATGATTGATGTGGCGGTGATGTTGGGTATCGTCGGTCTGACCGCTATTATGATTGTCTGGTTTATGTGGCGTTATCACAAAGGTAGAAACCGCGGTACGTATGACGGAAAATGGGCACATTCGACCACGATTGAAGTATTCGTCTGGGGTATTCCCATCCTGGCCGTAGGGTTTCTGTCCTGGGCGGTAGCGATAAACGGGTCATTTGCCGTTAACCCCTATAATCCGACGGTGATTACCCGTCACCTGAAACCCCATGGCGATCCCATCGAAGTGGATGTGATCGCCACGGACTGGCAATGGTTGTTCATTTATCCGCAATACCATATGGCGGTGGCCAACGAACTGGTGGTGCCTGCCCATACCCCCGTTTTCTTCAAGCTGACTTCGACGGCGGTGACGACGGATTTCTTCGTGCCGCAATTGCTGGGGATGATTGATGTGATGCCCGGCATGCGGACCAAGGATGCTCTGGAGAGCGACAGCATTGGGCAGTATCAGGGCGTCGCCGCTGATTACTGTGGTGCCGGCACCTCGTGGATGCTCTTTAAGACCCATGTGGTATCCAAGAGTGACTTCGCAAGCTGGGTACATCACGCCCAGCAATCCACCGGTAACCTGACTGTTGCGGGATTCAACCGGTTTGCTGAGCCTTATATAAATATAAACAATAAGGTGGAGTATTTTTCTCAGGTTCAGAAGGGGTTGTTTAATCAGGTCATCCTGGAAGTGATGCATGGCAGGAAGTGGCCTTTGCCCATGTTCATGACCGAAAACATGGTGGGCTATTTGAAGAAACAGGCCGCGGAACACCGGGCTTAACCGGATTGAAGGAGAAATCACTATGCTCGTAAATTTACCTGGTCCATGGAACCCGTGGTTGGGGCGTCTGGCACTTTCCGAAATTCCCTATACGAATCCAATTCTTGCACCATTATTTGTGGTCGTGGTGGTGCTTGGACTGCTGATGGTCGCCGGTATTACCTATTATGGGAAGTGGGGCTATCTCTGGAAAGAATGGCTGACCACGGTGGACCATAAAAAACTGGGGATCATGTACATCATTCTTGGCCTGGTCATGCTATTCCGGGGCTTCATCGATGGTCTGATGATGCGCACCCAGCAGGCGATGGCGGTCGGTCCGCATGCTTCGGGAATGATGGGCGCCGTACACGGGTATCTTACCCCCTTTCATTTTGGCCAGATTTATAGCGCACATGGCATGATCATGATTCTTCTGGCGGCCACGCCATTGCTGGTCGGAATTATGAATATCGTGATCCCGTTGCAGATTGGTGCCCGTGATATGGCCTATCCCTATCTCAATGCCCTGGGATTGTGGATTACGGCGGCGGCCGTCGTGCTGATCATGGCTTCCTTGTTTGTGGGCGATTTTGCCCATAATGGCTGGTTTGGCTATGCGCCCATTTTTGAACTGGCCTATAGTCCAGGGGTGGGGGTGGACTACTGGATCTGGACGTTCCAACTGGTGGCGCTCGGCACGACCCTGGGCAGTATCAACTTCATCGCGACCATTGTAAAAATGCGGGCACCGGGAATGAAGTGGTCGCGCCTGCCGATGTTTACCTGGGCTTCGCTGTCCGCCAACATCATTGCGTTGACCTCTTTTCCCTGTTTGCAGGTGGCGATTGGACTGGTGGCTGCCGATCGTTATCTGGGCACGCACTTTTTTACCGCGGGGTTTGGTGGAAACCTCATGCTGTATACCAATCTCTTCTGGCTCTGGGGTCATCCTGAAGTATATTTTGTCATTCTCCCCGCATTCGGAATGATCTCGGAAATCATCCCCACATTTTCCGAGAAGCCGCTTTTTGGCTATGTCACCATGGTACTGGCGACTTTTGCCATCGCCGGCGTATCGTGGCTGGTCTGGCTGCATCACTTTTTCACCATGGGCATGGGACCCTACGTGAGCACGGAGTTTAGTGTGGCGACCATGCTGGTGGGGATTCCTACCGGTGTCAAAGTGTTCAACTGGGCATTTACCATGTACCGCGGGCGACTGACCTATACGGCCGCCATGTACTGGGCGTTAGGCGCGTTATTTCTGTTGCTGGTGGGTGGTTTGACGGGGATGATGCTGTCTATTCCGGCCATCAATTATATGGTGCATAACAGCGTATTCGTCGTGGCGCACTTTCACATGATGCTCCTGTGCATCGTGTATGCGATTTTCGGTAGCGTCATCTATTGGTTTCCCAAAGTGTTCGGCTATACATTAAACGAGGCTTGGGGCAAGGTCATGTTCTGGCTCTTCAGCGCCGGGACGGCGTTGGTCTTTATTCCCATGTTTATGGAAGGTTTCATGGGGATGACGCGGCGTTTGGATTGGCCGTTTGATCCACACTGGGCACCTTACCTGAATATTCAGGTGCTGGGCATCCTGGTGTATGTGCTTTCCATCCTGGCGTTTGTGGTCATGCTGTACGTGAGCATCCGTGATCGTGCGCAACATCGGGCCGCTGCGGATGCCTGGGGAACTTCCCGCTCTCTGGAATGGCTGACAGCGTCGCCCGTGCCGTTTTACAACTTTGCCGTGGTGCCGCAGGTGAATGCCAGGGATGAGGTGGCGTGGCGGCGTGAGCATGGGTTGTCGGCCCAGCGCGCGAGCCATTACGACGCGATCCATATGCCCAATAACACCGGCATCGCCATCATTATCGGGGGCCTGACCTTTGTCCTGGGATTCGCCCTGACCTGGCGCATCTGGTGGCTCTCCCTGATCAGTCTCCTGGCCATCATCGTCATGATGATCTACCGCTCGGCGAAGGGGGATCCCGGCCATGTCATCCCGGCGGAAGAAGTGGAGCGTATGGATCGTGAGGCGGAACGCACCATGCCGCGCGCCGATCTGCCCCGGCATTCCGGTGGCGTGCTTGGCGGCGCCATCGCTTACGATTCCGGGGCGGCTGGCGAAGGTTCCGCGAACCTGCGGGGTGCTCCCGATTATCGTCCCTGAAGCGCGCGGTGCTGGTGAGGTCGTGATATGACTCACGGCCTCACCTGATCGACAAACAGATAAGGAGTTTTTATGAGTTCTGCAGCAGAGAAAGTGGATCCGGAAAAGGTGGTGCTGTGGGCCGGTGAACATGAAGGACATGACGTGATTTCCACGCGCACCTTCGGATTCTGGTTGTATATATTGAGCGACGGCATGCTTTTCGCCACGCTGTTTGCGGCCTACGGTGTGCTCAGTTACGCGCACAGCTATTACACCGGACCGACGCCCGCGCAATTTGTCGCGCCCTGGTACACCTTCATTCAGACCATGGCGTTGTTTCTCAGCGTGCTCGCCTATGGATTTTCGATGACCGCACTGAAGCATGGCAACCGGGCTGGCGTGATCAACGGGTTGCTTGCGGCTAGCGTGTTGGGGGTGGTTTTTCTCGGACTGGATATCCACGATGTTCTGCGGATGTTCGGCATGCACATCACCCCGTGGACCAGTGGGGGCCTCTCGGCATTCTACATGCTGACCCAGGTGCATGCTGCGCATATTTTCTTCGGTTTGATCTGGATGCTGGTGATGATCTACCAGGTGATGCGTAAAGAATTTACCGAGGAGGTCATCGGCCGACTGATCAGTCTGCGCATGTTCTGGCAGTTCCAGGCGGTGATGTGGGTGTTTATTTACGTGTTTGTCTATTTGTGGGGGTATATGTCATGAGCCATGGACATGGTAGTAACCCGTTGGCGCATCCTGAAGTGCAGATGGCCAATAACCGCAGCTATGTGACGGGTTTCATCGTCGCGTCACTGCTCATGGCGGCGGCGACCGTCCTCGTCAGCGGGCATCTGTTGCCGCCCTTCGCGCTGTTGCTGGCGATCACGGGTTGCGCCGGTCTGGCGATTATCGCGCAGGTTTATTTCCTGTTGCACATGGACCTTTCGGAACACAGCATCTGGAACACGGTTGCCCTGATCATGTTTATTCCCTTGTTTGTGATTACGATAGGGTTGACCTGGTGGATGTTCTCGCAGTTGTATCTGCGGACGATGCCCATGATTCCGGGTATGCCTGGGATGCATTGAGGGAGTGGAGTGCCATGGAAGATAGAATCCAGCACCATGTCCCCTGGGTTTTTCTCCATGATCTCTGGGTGTTGGCCAAAGCCCGGGTAGTTTCCCTGCTGGTTTTCACCGCGGCGGTGGGCGAGATTCTGGCGCCCAACGCGCTCATCCACTGGGAATCGGCCGTTGCTGGTTTGGCAGGCATCGCGCTGGCCGGTGGGGCAGGGGGTGTCCTCAACCAGATCGTCGAACCGGGTCTCGACC
>NZ_DAHVHY010000021.1:29853-32101 GCF_027322205.1 Acidithiobacillus sp. | reverse complement strand
ACCCTAGTAGAGAAAGGACAGAGCCCGAAAGTCATGCTGATAGGGTGCTCCGACTCTAGGGTAACACCTACGTCCCTGTATGGCAGCGAGCCCGGGGACATTTTTGTAGTGCGCAACGTCGCCAACCTCATTCCTCCTGCCGAACAGGACGGACACCTCCATGGAACCAGTGCAGCGGTGGATTTCGCGGTCGGACACCTGCAGGTAGAGCACATCATCATTAACGGCCATTCCCATTGCGGCGGCATGAAAGCGCTATTGAACGGCACTGAAGGCAAATATGTCGGCCCCTGGGTCGAAATTGCCAAAGATGCACGCACCGACGTGATGCGCGAATATGCCGATGCCAGTCCGGAGGAGCAGTTAAGAGCACTTGAAAAAGCAAGCATTCTCGTTTCTCTGGAAAACCTCCTGACCTTCGACAGTGTGCGTCGGCGGGTGGTGCGGGGTGAGCTGCAGTTGCACGGCTGGTATTTTGATATGGAAGAAGGCGCCCTGCTGGCCTATAACGCCAGCGCACAGCAGTTTGAACGGCTTGCCTGAGGACAAACGATGGAAAACAACGTTAATCTTTCGCCCCTCAAAAACCTGCGGGCCGACGTGCCTGCGGCGGTGGTGGTGGCACTGGTGGCGATGCCTTTGTGTTTGGGCGTTGCCTTGGCCTCTGGTGCACCACTCATTTCCGGACTCATAGCAGGCGTAATGGGTGGTCTGCTGGTCCCCCTGTTCAGTCGTTCGCATCTGGCCGTCAGTGGGCCGACTCCCGCTATCGTCGCCACGGTACTGGTGGCGATGCAGGCCCTCCCAAGTTTCTCCGCTTTTCTGCTGGCAGTGGTCATCGCCGGGGTCATTCAAATCGTTTTGGGCGTTATCCGTGCGGGCGTCGTGGCCTATTTTTTCCCTTCTGCCGTCATTCAGGGCATTCTTTCGGCTATCGGCATCATCATCATCCTCAAGCAGTTTCCCTATGCCATCGGTTTTGATCTGGGCGAATTCGGCAGCCAGGACTTTATCAGTGCCCATGGCGAGAACACCTTCAGCGGTGTCATCGCTGCCCTGGCGCACCTGCAGTGGGGCGCTCTGCTGATCAGCCTACTTACCCTGTCCATCCTGATCACCTGGGACAAAGTAGCGGTATTGCGTAAACAAACCTGGCTATCCGGGCCACTCATGGCGGTAGTTTTTGGTACCTTACTCAACGCACTGCTTCTCTACACCGTTCCGGATCTGGCCGTCAGCGGCCACAACCTGGTCAACCTGCCGATCATTCACTCCTTCGCAGATTTGCGGGGTATGCTGCAAATGCCGGACT
The DNA here is from genome assembly GCF_027322205.1 of Acidithiobacillus sp. Taxonomy (GTDB): domain Bacteria; phylum Pseudomonadota; class Gammaproteobacteria; order Acidithiobacillales; family Acidithiobacillaceae; genus Acidithiobacillus. The sequence continues at coordinate 30,789 of NZ_DAHVHY010000021.1, read as the reverse complement.
GGGGGATGATCGGATCGAAAACCGTCTGGGTGACGGCTGTCGCCCTCACCTTCATTGCGAGCCTCGAAAGCCTGCTTTCTATTGAAGCCGCCGACAAACTCGATGCCTTCAAACGGCGCACGCCGCTGGACCGCGAACTGCTGGGTCAGGGCATCGCCAATGTCGCCAGTGGCCTCATCGGCGGCCTTCCGGTGGCGGCGGTTATCGTGCGCAGTACCGCCAATGTGGCGGCAGGAGCCCGCACTAAGGCGAGTGCCTTTCTGCATGGCTTATTCCTGCTGTTCGCCGTGCTGTTTCTGGCAACGCTGATGAACCAGATTCCGCTGGCTGCGTTAGCCTCCATCCTGATTTTCGTCGGCTTCAAGCTGGCCCATCCAGGCATATTCAAGCGAATGTTTCGGCTGGATAAATCTCAATATCTTCCGTTCATAATCACCATTGTCGCGATTCTGCTGAGCAGTCTCATTACAGGGGTAGTCGTCGGCCTGCTGGCAGGGGTATTCTTTGTGCTCAAAGCCAATTACCACAGTGCCATAGAGATTGGACGAGAGGGTTCCGCTTACAAAATTGCGCTGAATCGGGAGGTGACCTTTGTGAACAAGGCACGACTCTCCCATATCCTGGAGCGGCTGCCCAAGGGTGCAGAGATCATACTGGATGGCGAACATGTGGGTTTCATCGACCACGACGTCCTCGAAGTGATCAGAGATTTTGAACGCTCCGCACCCTTGCGCGGCATCCGACTGCGCGAACAGGGCTTCGATACCCCGGTATTGATGGCTCCTGTCTGACACCAACAAATGCTGGAACAAGCAATCAGGAGGCTCTTGATGCACCATCGTTTCTTATTGGACCGACAACTGGTCAAGACCCCAAATGCCAGACAGCCAAATATGCTTGACGTTAATGCACTAATAACGGTATCTTAGCGAGCTT
>NZ_DAHVHY010000021.1:0-29753 GCF_027322205.1 Acidithiobacillus sp. | reverse complement strand
AGACAGCCAAATATGCTTGACGTTAATGCACTAATAACGGTATCTTAGCGAGCTTTTCCGGGCAGTCTCGGTGAAAACTCTCGTTGGAGGTTTGTGATGTACGCGGTCATTGAAAATGGTGGCAAGCAGTATCGGGTGACAGTGGGCGACAAGCTCCGGCTCGAAAAGATGGAAGTAGAACCCGGTGCCGAACTCGCACTGGACCGTGTCCTGATGGTCGGTGTCGGCAGTGAAGTTCGGGTAGGTCAGCCTCTGGTAGAGGGTGCCGCGGTGAAAGCCACCGTACTGAGCCAGGGCCGTGCCGCCAAAGTACACATTTTCAAGATGCGCCGACGCAAGCATTACCGCAAGCAGCAGGGCCATCGTCAATATTTTACCGAAGTTCGTATTACCGGCATTGAAGGCTAAGGAGTACAGTCATGGCACATAAGAAGGCGGGCGGTTCCTCTCGTAACGGCCGCGATTCCCAATCCAAACGGCTAGGTGTCAAGCGCTACGCCGGACAGGAAGTCATCAGCGGCAATATCATCATTCGTCAGCGTGGTACCCAGTTTTATCCGGGTGCCAATGTCGGTATCGGCAAGGATCATACACTCTTTGCCACCGCCGAAGGTGTCGTAAAATTTGAGCGCAAGGGTCCGCGCCAGGTGCGCACCGTCAGCGTCGTTTCAGCGGCCTAGGCAGGCCTCTGCTCAGAGGGACCCCGCCCCGTTTCTGCGGGAGCGGGGTTTTTCTATGAAATTTATTGACGAAGTACGCATTCATGTGGCCTCCGGTAACGGCGGCCATGGATCGGTGAGTTTCCGCCGCGAGAAGTTCATCCCCTTCGGCGGCCCCGATGGCGGCGATGGCGGGCGCGGCGGCAGCGTCTATCTGATTGCTCAGGCCAGTCTCAATACCCTCATCGACTTCCGCTATCAGCGCCGCTATCGCGCTGAAAACGGTCATGGTGGCGCCGGACGCCAGATGACTGGTCGCGCCGGTCATGATCAGGAAATCAAAGTCCCCGTCGGTACCCTGGTTTATGACGACGACACCCGCGAATTACTCGGTGACCTGCGTACCGAAGGCGAGCGGCTATTGGTCGCCCAGAGTGGCCGCGGCGGCCACGGTAATCTGTCCTATAAATCGAGCACCAACCGTGCGCCCCGTCAGTTTGAGAAAGGCGTTGCAGGCGAGGAACGAAACCTGCGCCTGGAGTTGCGGCTGCTCGCCGATGTCGGGCTGCTGGGTCTGCCTAATGCAGGTAAAAGTACCCTTATCCGGGCTGTCAGTGCCGCCCGCCCCAAAGTGGCAGACTATCCCTTCACTACCCTCTATCCGAATCTCGGCGTCGTCCGCGTCGCCACCCACGAGTCTTTTGTACTCGCCGATATTCCCGGCCTTATTCCGGGCGCCTCCGAAGGCGCCGGGCTGGGCACCCGCTTTCTCAAGCATCTCAGCCGTACCCGCCTGCTCCTGCATTTGGTGGACATGGCCCCCGTCGATGAGAGTGATCCGGCAACCAATATCCGTGCGCTGGAAGCGGAGTTGGTTGCCTATAGTCCGGCACTGGCCGAGCGGCCGCGCTGGTTGGTGGTCAACAAGGCTGATCTCTTTCCGGAGGAAGAGGCGGCAGCACGCTTTCAGCGGATTCGCGAAGCGCTGCAATGGCAAGGACCCGCCTTTCTGATCTCGGCCGCCAGTGGTGCCGGATGTGAGGCCTTGGTATATGCCATCTGGCAGGCCCTTCCCGACCTGCCCCCCGCCCCCGATCCCAAGCAGACCGAGGACTGGGACGACGAAAGCGACGAAGATGAGGTCCTGGAGGACTGGGAAGGGGACGATCTTGACGCTGAATGGGAGGAGGACGAGGCGTGAGCCGCGACCTGAAAACCGCGCAGCGCTGGGTCATCAAAATCGGCAGCAGCTTACTCACCAATAACGGCCAGGGCTTGGATCTGGCCGCCATCGAAGCCTGGGTCACACAAATATTGGTACTCCGCCGCAACGGCGCCGAGATTGTGCTCGTCTCCTCCGGCGCGGTGGCTGCCGGCATGGAGCGCCTCGGCTGGCAAACCCGCCCTACCGCCCTGCACCAACTGCAAGCGGCTGCCAGCGTCGGCCAAGCGGCACTTATCCAGGTCTATGAAGATTTCTTGCGCCGTGGCAGTGTGCATGGCAGCCAGGTTCTGCTTACCCATGAAGATTTGCGAGATCGCCAGCGCTATCTCAATGCCCGCGCCACGCTGCGTATTCTGCTGGAGATGGGTGTAGTCCCCATCATCAATGAAAATGACGCGATTGCCAGTGCCGAAATCCGCTTTGGCGATAATGACACGCTGGCAGCCATGGTCGCCAATTTGCTGGAAGTCGACCTGCTGGTGATTCTTACTGATCAGGCGGGACTTTATGATAGAGACCCGCGCCACGATCCCCATGCTCGCTTGCTCACGGAAGTACAAGCCGGAGACCCCGAACTGCTGCGGATGGCTGGTGGGGCCGGGACAGCGCTGGGGAGCGGCGGCATGATCACCAAGGTACGGGCGGCGAGCCGGGCTGCCCAGTCTGGTGCCGCCACCCTTATCGCCCCAGGCAGCACTGAAAACGTACTGTTACGCCTTTGGGCCGGGGAGGAGATAGGAACATATTTTCATCCTGGCGTCGCCAAACTGGCGGCCCGCAAGCGCTGGCTGGCGGGGCAACTACGCCCGACCGGAACACTCCATCTGGACGCTGGCGCCGCGCGGGTGCTCCGGGAAAAGGGCAGTAGTTTGCTCCCGGTCGGCATCACCGCCGCCGAGGGCGATTTTCAACGCGGCGATCTGCTGTGCTGTGTCGATCCGGAAGGCCAAGAAGTAGCCCGTGGCTTAGTGAATTTCGCAAGGCAGGAGGTTTTGCTGCGTTTGGGTAAGAGCAGTAAAGCGCTGAATACCCTGTTCGGCGATGTCGATGAGATTGAGATTATCCACCGTGACAACCTGGTGCTCAGTAGCGACCACAGCTAATTCGTACGGTCTCTAGGCAAGTCATCCCGCAGTGAACAAATCCCTGCATCCTGCATACCACGACAGGTGCCATAGAGATAGAGGCTGTGATCGCTGATAAAAAAGCCCTGATTCGCGGCAATTTCCTGCTGCCGCGCTTCCAGCGCTTCATCGAAAAACTCCAGCACTTTGCCGCAGGCCGTGCAGACCATATGATCGTGGTGCCCTGTTTCATTGAGCTCAAAGATCGCCTTATCGCCCTCGAAGTGATGCCTTCGCACCAATCCAGCCATTTCAAACTGGGTAAGCACACGATATACCGTGGCCAGACCCACCTCCTCACCGGCCTCCAGCAACTGCCGATAAACTTCTTCGGCAGTCAGATGGCGAGTGTCGCTATCCTCGAAGATGCGGAGTATCTTCAGCCTGGGCAGGGTTGCCTTGAGGCCGGCTCGCTTCAATTCATCGCTGTTTATTCGTTCGTGGTTCATTCGCTCGTAGCAATGGCCATGCTTAATGGTTTAGGATAGTTGGACCTGACACCTAAGACAAGGACTATGAGAAGCTTCCGCCTAATTACCCTGCTCACTTTCTGTGCTCTGTTGCTCGGCGCCTGTAGTATTTATCGCGTCGATGTGCAGCAAGGCAACGTCATCACCGCTAAAGAACTGGCCGAGCTGCACCCCGGTATGGATGAACTGCAGGTACATACCATTCTCGGCTCACCGCTCCTGCAGGATCCCTGGCATCCACACCAGTGGGTTTATGTTTACAGCTTCAAACCCGCCTACGGTGCCACGGAAGTCCGCAAGGTGCTGGTGCTTTTTGATAAGTCTGGGAAGCTGATCAGCGTACAGGGAGATGTACGAAGCATAACCCCACCGACAGCGACCACCACCTCTTAAGCCCAGCCGTCCGGCTTCTGCACCCCCAACACGCCTGGCTGACCATAAACGGCCCGCGCGCGCTGGGCAAAGCGTTGCACCATCGTTTCCGCCGCATGCTTGAATATGGGCTCCAAAAAGGCACCCATCAATCGTGAAGCAAACTCGAAGCGCATGTCCAGCGTTACTTTGGTGCCCCTGGCGTCCGGCTCTAACTGCCAGAGCCCTTCCAGAAAACGGAAGGGACCATTCACCAGTCGCACCTCTGCCAGCTTAGGCCGCTGATAATGATTTTTCGTGGTGAAAGATTTGCCGAACGCGCCGTGGGAGATGGTGATCTCGGCAACCACTTCTTCATCTTTCGACTGGATAACCCGGGTTCGTCCACACCATGGTAAAAATTGCGGATAGGCACGAATATCCTCTATCAGGGCAAAAATTTGCGCAGCACTGTAGGGCAGTACGGCGGTCTTGCAAATATGATGCATGAAATCCTCTCAATAACGACGCTGGCCTAGTGCGTGCGCCTGCACCCAACGATCCAGTTGCGCCAAAAACCATTCGATGATTCGTCGCCAACGAGGGCGGCTGCGCCACGGCCCCGGATCGATTTTCCGGGCTTGGGCGAACTCGCGTAAAAACAAGGTGCGCAGCAAAAGTGCGGCAAGTGGAGCCCGTAACTCCAAGTTGAGCTCATGATTAAACCACAAACTCAGAAAATCAAGATTAGCGGAGCCGATCGACGCCCAGAAACCATCTACCAGCAGATATTTTGCATGCAGAAAGGCGCCTTCATATTCGTAAATATGCACACCCCTGCGCATCAGTTTTTGATAATACGCCTGAATCCCAAATCGCAAAAGCGGGTGATCGGTGATCCGGCCAGCTAGTAAAAGCCGAACATCCACACCGCGCTGCACGGCGTGGTAGATGGCACGCAGGATGATGGGATCCGGATTAAAATAAGGAGTAGCTATCCAGACACTACTGCGCGCCGCACGGATAGCGGCCAGCAGACGGCGGCGCACGGCGAGACTGCCCGGCGGTGCGCCCTCTAAAAACCGGCCGTGCCCCCACCACAGGGTATCAGGTTGAAAAAACGCCGCGGTGCCCAATGACGGAAGCGACTCCGGACGGTGACGAAAAAAAATCTGGCGGCCCTGTTCTACCAAATTGCCACGACAGGCAAAGAGCATCTCACGATAGGGCATAGTACCTGGCGCGCCCGTGAGCCAGTCATCAGCGATCGCAAAACCGCCGACTACGGCCCACTGGCCATCCACCACCACGACACGCCGATGGCTGCGTCGTAGCCTTTTTTCTAACCCCTTGAGTTGCAGGTGGTGATACCAGTGTAAATGAGCACCAGCGGCGCACAACTCAGTCGTCCAACCACTCGGGAAACTGCGGCTGCCCAAAGCATCCAAGGTGATATAGACCTGTACTCCCGCCACCGCCTTATCACAGAGGATACGCAAGACACGCTCAGGCCAATCGCCTTCGGCAAAAATATAGTTCTCAAAAAGAATCTCGGCATGCGCATCCAGCAGGCGCAACTCCAGCCATTCGGTGATAGCCGACATCTCGCTCAGCAGCACGGCTTCAGGAATGGGCTCCCAACGCTTTTGGCGACCGGGCACAAACCGTTTGGGCAACAGCTTTGACACGTCTTCAGACTCCACGTCAGTGCAAACCGTTTACCTTCTACAGGAAGCGCCGCAAAGTCAATCCTGCCTTCCTGCTGCCGGGTCTTTTCCCGTACAATACACAGTTGACCGGCAGGGGAGTAGCAGGATGAGCAGCAGCACCATCGCCCTCAATCGCGAGGCGAGACATGAGTACTTTATCGAAGAGCGCTTTGAGGTTGGTATGGTCTTACAGGGCTGGGAAGTAAAGTCGTTGCGCGCCAACCGTCTCAATCTCAAGGACAGCTACGTCATTGTCAAAGATGGGGAGTTATGGCTGTTGGGCGCGCACATCAGCCCACTGCTCACCGCCAGCACCCATATAAATCCCGATCCGACCCGCACGCGCAAGCTGCTGATGCACAGAGAACAGATCAATCGCATGATCGGCAGCGTCGAACGCAAAGGTTTTACGATCGTGCCCCTCGCCATGTACTGGAAACAGGGTCGCGCCAAAGCAGAAATCGCCCTGGCGAAAGGCAAGCAGGAACATGACAAACGGGCCACGGTCAAAGACCGGGAGTGGCAGCGGGACAAGGCGCGCATTATGAAGGGCGGAGCGCGGGATGTCTGAACAGCGACGGGGGACTTTTGTCTTCCAGGCGCTGCTGCTTTTCCTGTTTGCCTTCTGGCTTTTTGCCTTTCATACCGGCGATGCCAGCCTCTGGGACGTTGATGAGCCCAACAATGCCCAGGCCCTGAAAGAAATGATGGTGCACCACAATTTGGTGGTGCCGACTTTCAACGAGGCACTACGCCCCGACAAGCCGATCCTCAACTACTGGCTGATGTGGACCGGGGTGCGCCTGCTGGGGACGAACAGTTGGGGTCTGCGCATCGGCTCGGTGGCGATGGGGGCATTACTGGTGCTTTATCTGGCCCTCGCTTTACGCCGCCTGTACGGGGACCAGACTGCACTATTGGCAGGCTTACTGACCGCCACCGCCCTGCATAGTCAGATCATCTTCCGGGCCGCTGTACCTGACCCCCTGCTGATTCTTTTCGTTGCGATCGCTCTGATTTCCTATCTGCGGGGTTATCTCTATCCGGAGGAAGAACGCCGCGGTGTTCTGATCACCTATGGTGCGATGGGGTTGGCAACCCTGGCCAAAGGCCCTATCGGCTTCCTTCTACCCGGCCTTATCATCGTGATTTTTCTGCTGCTGCGCCGGGATTTGCCGAGTCTCTGGCGCAAGGGACATCTGACTTGGGGGATTCCGCTTTTCCTGGTCATCACCTTGCCCTGGTATCTGGCGGTCGGCATTGAGACCCACTGGGCTTGGGATTGGCTATTCATTGAACAGCAGAATGTTGATCGCTACACCACCGCCATGCAAGGACATCGTGGACCCGTTTATTACTATCTGGTTACCATTGCGCTGGCGCTACTGCCCTGGACAATTTTTCTACCACAAACCTTCACCGAACTCTGGCGGCGGCGGGGCGCATTGCTGCAAAAAACGCCCGCCGATGCCTTTATGCTGGTCTGGGCCATTACCTGGGTCGCCTTCTTCAGCCTTGGTGCCACTAAACTCCCCAATTACGTCTGGGAGGCTTATCCCGCCCTCTTTGGTCTCATCGCAGCCCGCCTTTATGCAGCCCTCAATCAGACGCAACCGCTCAGCCGCCGGGGTGTATTCGTGTCACTCGGAGCATTATTGCTGGTGGGTGTGATGTTGATGGTGTTGGGCGCCTGGCTGGTACCGGAGCAAATCCCGCCCCTGGGTGATGTGGCCTATCTGGGCTTTCCCTATATCGCTGCAGCGTTGCTGGCCCTGCTCTTTGCCTGGCGCGGCCTGTTGCTGCCGGTTATCAGCAGTCTGGGAGCAGGCGCAGTAGCCCTTACCGCTTGTTTGGTGCTCCTGACAGTGCCCGCCCTCGACGCCCTAAAGCCCTCCGTGACCATGGGCCGCATAATCCGTGCCAGCGAGGGCACACAACCCTATGCCATCGCCACCTGGCGATGGTTCGAGCCCAGTTTTCTGTTCTACGGCGGGCGCGGCACCATGCCGGTACATCAGCTGAAAAACCTGCAAGAACTCTATCGCGTGCTGGCCGATGGTCAGGGTACGGCCTATCTCGCCCTTCCCGCTCAGGATATACCCGCAGTACGCACACAATTATCTAAGACGCTACGCGTTCGTGAACTCTACTCGGGTTATGAGCTCTATAGCCGAAAGTATATCGCCCTACTACGTATTCGGGGCTCTTTATACTTGGAACACAACAAGGCGGTATCGATCCTGCCAGTGCCATGGTGATCGCCAAAATGCAGGATCGTCTACACTTCAACGAATCCCGGCTCCAGGGTAAAGAATTTGAAATTCGGGGCGCCCCTGTCGCCAAGATACCCTTTCTGGTCTACCGTAATGGCAAAAGCATCCATTCCATTTTTGGCTTACCCGATAACGCGCAATGGGGAGATTTACTCAACGCATCATGAATGCCAGGCATTTACCTTCACTGATCGCCGCACTGGTGGTGCTAGCTGCAGCAAGCGCATTGGCGCTGGCACTCTGGTTACAATTTGCCATGGACTACACGCCCTGTAGCCTCTGTATATATCAGCGCTTGGCCAATCTCGCCGTGCTGGTCATTGTCGTGATGGGGCTCTTCTGGACGGGCGCGGCGCAGCGCGGATTATGGCTGCTGGCCAGTACCTATGCCCTAGCGGGCGCAGGACTTGCCGGATGGCAGTGGCATCTCACCGCGGTAGCAGCCCATACTGTGGAGAGATGCGCAGCCGTGAATCTCTTTCCGGGTGAGCGCAGCTTCGGGCCTTGGGGTAAAGACTTCGCCTCGGCGCTTTCCGGACATGGCTCCTGTGCCGCCGCAGGGATCCGTACCCTGGCCGGATGGCCCGTCACCCACTGGAGCCTGGTCTTCTTCCTCGCTTGTGCCATACTGCTCTGGCTCGCGCAATGGCTTGCCGGACGCCAAAGCAAGAACTAGGCCCCCTGACCGCCACAACGATTATACGGTTTTCTTCAGCGCGGCCAGTACCAATCGCGGCGCAAGGTTTCGAGAACGGCGATGGCCCGTCCGGTATCCGCAGCGAGCGCATTCACATGGCCCATTTTACGCCGTGGCCGGGCTTCATTCTTACCATACAGATACAGCTTGAGCTGTGGATGGCGCAGTAGTGCATCCCAGTCCGGGCTGCCACTTTCCCAAAGATCACCCAACAGATTCATCATCACCACCGGACTGATCAGACGGGTGTCCCCGAGGGGTAAGGCACAGAGGGTCCGAACCTGCTGGTCAAACTGGCTGTGCACACAAGCATCTATGGTGAAATGACCGCTGTTGTGGGGACGTGGCGCCATCTCATTGACCAGCAGTTGCCCCGCCTTATCCACAAAAAATTCGACGGCGAGCACCCCCACATAATCCAACGCCTCGGCAATACGCACGGCGCTGCGCCGGGCCTGATCCTGTAGCGCCTCCGCCGTGCGGGCCGGAACGATACTCTGGTCGAGAACACCCCGGTGATGGACATTCTCGGCTATGGGATAGAAGACCATCATGCCGTCGGCGGCACGGGCCAGAACGACAGAAATTTCTTGAGCCAGGGCAATACGCGCCTCCAGCACCGCGTCCGCCCCCCCCATGGCCGCCCAGGCCCCAGGCAGATCTTCCGGGGAAGCAAGCTCCGCCTGCCCTTTCCCGTCGTAACCAAAACGCGTGGTTTTGAGAATGGCCGGGAAGGTTATGGTAGCCGCTGCGCCTACCAAATCGGCGCTACTGCGTAGCAGCGCAAAAGGCGCAACAGCCAAACCCAGGTCGCGGAAGAAAGCCTTTTCCCTGGCACGATCCTGGGCAATAGCCACCGCCCTGGCGCCTGGGCGCATCGGCACCGCCTGGGCAATACGTTCCAGAGCGCTCAGCGGCACATTCTCGAATTCTGTGGTGACCGCCGCACAAGCATCGGTCAATGCCCGTAAAGCGATTTCATCTTCGTAAGCCGCACAGAGGTGCCGATCCGCCACTGCAGCGGCTGGACAATGGGGGTCTGGGTCCAGCACCCAGACATCATAACCCATACGCCGAGCGGCGAGGCAAAACATTTGCCCGAGCTGTCCACCGCCCAGTATTCCCAGCGTGGCGCCGGGCAAAATCAAAAGGTAACCTCAGGCAGGGTCATAGCCATAATCGCCGCCGCCTGCCGCGCCCGGAAATCCTGCAGGCGCTGAGCCAGCCCCGCATCAGTACCGGCCAGTATCGCCGCAGCAAACAGACCGGCATTGGCCGCCCCCGCCGTGCCAATAGCAAAGGTCGCTACCGGCACCCCCTTGGGCATTTGCACGATAGAAAGCAGGGAATCCATGCCTTGCAGGTGTTTGGACGGCACTGGCACACCCAGCACCGGCACCATGGTCTTGGACGCCAACATGCCTGGCAGGTGCGCTGCGCCCCCGGCACCGGCAATAATGCAGCGTAGTCCCCGCGGTGCGGCGCTGACGGCATATTCAAAGAGCAGATCCGGCGTACGGTGTGCGGACACGACACGCTGTTCGCAGGGGATCGCCAGCGCCCGCAACTGTTCTATTGCAACGCACATGACTTCCCAGTCGCTGTCGCTGCCCATCACCACACCAACCAAGGGATGTTCCATGCCCACCCTCCTCTCTAGGCCCTAGCGCCAAACGGGTTATAATGCCTGTCATGGAAGAAGCCCTCAAGACCGGTCACCCCCCCATTCGCAGTTTTGTGCTGCGTCAGGGCCGTATCACCGCTGCTCAGACACGCGCTGTCGCGGAACATTTACCGGCCTGGCGGATAGATGCCCATGCCGTCTGGGAGGATCCCTGGAAGGGCCAGAAGCCGCTCCTGCTGGAAATAGGCTTCGGTAACGGCGAGCACTTGGCCGCCATCGCCGGGCAACGGCCGGACTGGGGCTGCATCGGTGCAGAAGTGCATACGCCCGGTGTCGGGTCTCTGCTGCTGCAACTGCTGGAAGCCGGAACCAGCAACGTGCGTATTATTCATGATGATGTCGTTACCTGGTTGAAGACCCTGCCCGAAGCCCTGCTGCAATGCATCATCGTCCAGTTCCCCGATCCCTGGCCGAAAAAAAGGCAGCAAAAACGCCGCCTCATTCAGCCGGATTTTGCTGCCCTGTTGTGCCGCCTGCTGGTGCCCGGCGGCGAACTGCAGATGGCCACAGACTGGGCAGATTATGCCGAACAGATGCTGACTGTTCTCAATGCTACCCCAGGCCTGCAGAATGCCCACCCCGGCACGGGTTATGCCCCACGCCCAGACAACCGTGTCCTTACCCGCTTTGAGCGCCGCGGACAGCAACTGGGGCATAAGGTCTATGATCTCTGTTATCAGCGCCTCCCGTGAGCACCAAACATTCCGACTGTTTGTGTTCCCTCAGGCGCGAGCACAGCATGTTTGCCGACTTGCGCGGCGAGGATATTTGTCAGTTCGGCATGGACATTCGCGACTGGTTACCAGGCGCTTTTGTACGCTGATGGGATATACTGCAAGGAAGGGGTCGGTCCGTGGCCTGGCCTCATTCCAGGCTTTTCGACTCTGAGGAATCGCACATGACCCAAGTGACCATTATTGGTGCGGGATTCGGCGGGCTGACGGCCGTCCGCCATCTGCGCCGCCAAATGCCCGATGCGGAAATCACCATCATCGCGCCCAAGGCGGAGTTTGTTTACTACCCCAGCCTGATCTGGATTCCCACAGGGCTGCGGCAGGGCGAGAACCTGCGGATTCCGCTGGACAATTTCTTTCAGCGTCGGCGAGTGCAATTCCGTCCGGGCCGCGTCACCGGCCTGCGCGATGGTGGCCGCACGGTCATCACCGATCAGGGCGAAGTCCGGAATGACGCACTCATCATCGCCAGTGGCGGGCGGGGACTCCACAAACTGCCTGGTATCGAGTACAGTTTCGCCGTCTGCGACGGCATTGATGCGGCTGAAAATGTCCGCGATCGCCTAGCCCTGATGAATAAAGGGACTATTGCCTTCGGCTTTGCGGGGAATCCTCTGGAACCCACCGCAGTACGCGGCGGCCCGGTGTTTGAACTGCTTTTCGGGATCGACACCCATCTGCGACGCATCGGCAAACGTAAGCAGATCGAGCTGGTGTTTTTTAATCCGATGAAGGAGCCGGGTAATCGGCTAGGTCCCAAAGCGGTTGAGGAGTTGCTCGCGGAGATGAAGCGACGTGACATCCACACCCATATCGGCCATAAAATCGGCGGCTTCTCGGCCGACAGGGTGATGACTGAGGGGGGCGACATTCCTGCTGATCTGATCCTGTTCATGCCGGGCATGACCGGCCCGGACTGGGCGACCGACAGTGGCATGCCGCTCTCTGCCGGCGGCTTTTTTCAGTCCGACCTGCACTGTACCGTGGAAGAATATCCAGGTGTCTTCGTCGTCGGTGATGCAGGATCCTACACGGGCAGCCCCGACTGGCTGCCCAAGCAGGGACATACTGCCGACCTGCAGGCTGAAACCGCCGTGCATAATCTGCTCCTGCATCTGCAAGGGAAGGCCGCAGACAAGACTTTCCGCACGGAACTGATCTGCATTGTCGATGCCCTGGACAGTGGTATCATGGTCTACCGCAACCCTAAACGGGCCAGTGTTTTACACAATCCCCTCTGGCATGCGGCCAAGGTCGCCTTTGAATGGCGCTATCTGCAGCATTACCGCTGAACGCGCCCAGTCTCAGGATCGCGGCTGCAAGGTCAGAGCACCAGGGCGATCAACCCCGCTCCCCATACGACGGCTGTGCGTTCACTGTTCCTCTCCAGGCGTACCGTAATGCCGCCCCTTCCACGCGCCGCCCCGGCCACCATAATGACGACGGGCAGAATCCAACGTCATGAGCGTATAGAGCAGGGCGGCAAGGGGCAAGCTGAACATCCAGAACGGGTTCAGCGCGTAAAGACGCAAGGTGGGCAGATAAGCCGTCAACATCAGCAGGCAGGCGAGCAGCGCGGGCAGCGCCAACCAGATGTTTTCCGTCCAAAGACCGAATAGCAGTCCCCCTACCGGCCAGGCATAGAGAAACACCATCCCTAACGTTGCCCCGAGCAAGCGCCAGGGGCTGAACCGCAGTTGCACGTAGGCGGAGCGGGCTACCATCCGCCATATTTCGCCAAGCCGCTGATAATCCCGCAGACTATGGCTCTCAGTACCCAAACCCAGCCAGATCGCTCCATGAGGCTTCAGTAAAGCCGCTAACGTGCAGTCATCTATGAGTGCCCCGCGCATGGCAGCAAACCCGCCCGCCTTTTCGAGGGTCTCCCGACGCAGCAGCATGCACCCCCCGGCAGCACCAGCCAGCGCCCGGCGCGGATTATTGATCCAGGGAAAGGGATACAGCATCTGGAAGAAGAAGACGAAGGGCGGAATCAGAAAATGCTCCCAAAAACTGCGACAGGAGAGCATCACCATCAGAGAGACGAGTGACCGATCCCGATCCTCTATCTGGGTGACAAGGCGCTGCAGGACATCCGGCCCATGCACAATATCGCCGTCGGTGAACCAGAGCAGCGGCACCAGCCCCGCCGCGGTCACCCCCTGGGCCATGGCCCAGACTTTACCCGCCCAGTTTTCCGGTAATGGCGCGCCTCTCAGCACCTCCAAACGGGAGGCAGCAGCCACCCGGTGTGCCGCTTCTCGGGCACGCTCTGCGGTGCCATCACTGCTCTGGTCATCCACCACGATGACCCGCAGTACACCGGGGTAATCCTGCCTTAAAAGCGCACTTACGCAGTCACCAATACCCTCTGCTTCATTGCGCGCCGGCACCACGGCAGTCACTTCCGGCCAGCTTCGCTGCGCGCCATTTTCTCTGAGGGGAAGACGCTGATCTGCCCGCCAAAATGCACCCCGCCCAAGGACCAGTATCAGCCAGGCCAGCAAGGCTGACCATGCGGCCAGCAGAGCCCACCAGCCACTCAAGACTGAATGCGCCACTGTCCTTCTGCAGAAGTACTGGCACCGGGGTCTTCTACACCACGCCGCATGCACTCCTGCTTGATGGCAAGGCGCAGATCATTCTGCGAATCGGCTCCGCGCAGAGCATCCTCATATTCCACCAACCCATCCATAAACAGTTGCAGCAGGCTCTGATCAAAGGTCTGCATACCCACGTCATTCGTCCGCGCCATGGCATCTTTCAGCAAGCCCACTTCACCCTTGTAGATCAAATCGGCAATGGCCGGGGTATTGATCAGCACCTCCATCGCGGCGACTCGCCCGCCCAGTCCCTTGATCGGCAACAGGCGTTGTGAGACCACGGCGCGCAAATTAAGCGAAAGATCCATCAACAATTGTTTTTTACGATCCTCCGGAAAAAAGTTGATGATCCGTTCAATGGCCTGATTCGAGTTGTTCGCATGTAAGGTCGACATACACAAATGTCCGGTTTCTGCGTACGCCATGGCATGATCCATAGTATCCCGACTGCGCACTTCACCGATCAGGATAACGTCTGGCGCCTCCCGCAAGGCATTCTCCAGCGCCCGCTCGTAATTCAAGGTATCGATACCCACTTCACGCTGATTGACAATAGACATCGCATTCTTGTGAAGAAACTCAATGGGATCCTCAATCGTGAGAATATGGCCCGCCGCATTCTGATTGCGATACTGAATCATCGATGCCAGAGAAGTACTTTTACCAGAACCGGTAGCCCCGACGAAAAGCACCAGTCCCCGAGAGGCCATGGCCAGATCTTTCAGTATGGGCGGTAGCCTGAGCTGCTCCAGGCTGGGAATTTGCGTCTTAATGGCGCGCAAGACAAAGCTCAGTTCACCGCGCTGAAAAAAGCCATTGACCCGGAAACGCCCAATCCCTGGCGCGGAGATGGCCATGTTAATTTCTTTTTCCTGCTGGAATTCCTGCAACCGCTCCATACCCAAAATTTCTTTAGCCAGATTCAACACCTGGCCCGGCTTCAGGATCTCAGTCCCTAATGAAACCGCCCGCCCGTCAATTTTCATAACCGGCGGCGAGCCTACGGTGAGGTAAAGGTCAGAACCATTTTTTTCCACCATCAAGACCAGCAGATCATCTAGTACAGACATATAATTGTCCTCAGGCCACATTCATAAAGCTGTCTTTATTCTGTACCCGGCGCAGGGCATCTTCGCGGGTCACTTTGTGGGCACGGACCAGGTCAGCAAGACACTGGTCGAGCGTTTGCATGCCCTGATTTTGTCCGGTCTGGATCACCGAGTACATCTGCGCCACCTTATTTTCGCGAATGAGGTTACGGATAGCCGGAGTGGCAATCATAATTTCATGCGCGGCTACCCGGCCTTTGCCGTCGGCCGTTTTAAGCAGGGTCTGAGAAACAACCGCACGCAGGGATTCTGACAGCATCGCACGTACCATATCCTTTTCCCCCCCGGGGAAGGAATCGACAATACGATCGATGGTTTTCGGCGCGGAACTGGTATGCAGCGTCGCCAACACGATATGGCCGGTTTCCGCCGCGGTCAAAGCCAGGCGCATGGTCTCCAAGTCACGCAATTCGCCCACCAGAATAATATCCGGGTCTTCGCGTAAAGCTGAGCGCAGGGCATTTTCAAAGGAGTGGGTGTTGGCGCCCACCTCGCGCTGGTTGATGAGACACTTCTTGGGGGTGTGCAGGAATTCGATAGGATCTTCAATGGTAATAATATGATCAGCGCGGTTCGCATTGATATGATCCACCATCGCTGCCAACGTTGTTGATTTACCTGACCCGGTCGGCCCAGTGACCAGCACCAGCCCACGCGGTACGTTGATGATCTCCGTAAACGACTTGGGTGCATTGAGATCTTCCAGACTCAGCACCTTGGCGGGAATCGTCCGGAATGCCGCCGCGGGTCCGCGGTCCTGGTTGAACGCATTGACACGAAAACGCGCCACACCCGGCAACTCATACGCAAAGTCGATTTCCAGATTTTCTTCATACCACTTCCGCTGGGAATCATTCATGATGTCGTAAATCATGCCATGTACGGTCTTTCTGTCCTGCGCCTCCACATTGAGGGGGCGAATATCGCCGTTGATCCGCAGCATAGGCGACAAACCTGCCGAAATGTGTGTGTCCGAAGCATTGTTTTTCACCGCGAAGGCGAGCAGTTCTGAAATGTCCATCATGCAACTCCCAAAATAAACGACCCGTGATTTGGGACCAAAGGGTATTGGGCGTTACTATAGTCGACCTTGACCATTTCGCCCACGTCTGCCGGAGACCGATGCCCCTCGCCGAACGCCTAACCCATGTGCAATGTGAGCTTGCCGATCATCCGCCGCAATGTCTGCTCGCCGCCAGCAAGGGTGTCGTGGCGGAGACGTTGCGTCACGCTTATGCCCTCGGCCTCCGTCACTTCGGCGAAAACTATCTGCAGGAAGCCCTGGACAAGCAAATGGCGCTGAGAGACCTGGATGGCATCGTCTGGCACTTCATCGGCCGCATCCAGCGCAACAAGACCGCAGCAATAGCCCGGCATTTTGACTGGGTGGAAAGTGTAGACCGCCCACTCATCGCTGAACGACTCAATACCGCGCGTGCGGGCATGGTGGCGCCGTTAAACGTGCTTATTGAGGTCGCTGTCAGTGCGGAAGACAGCAAAGGGGGTTGCGCCCCAGAAGATGTTCCAGAATTGGCCCTCGCCATTTCCCGTTTATCCAATTTACGGTTACGCGGCCTGATGGCCCTGGTCCACCCACAAGCGGAGCAGGCAGACGCCAACTTCCGCCGGATGGCAGAACTTTTCCTTGCGCTGCAACAGACCCCGGTCCATGCCGATCTGGATACCCTCTCCATGGGTACTTCGACGGACTATCTTCAAGCCCTGCAACACAGCGCTACCGAGATCCGTCTTGGTACCATCCTCTTCGGAGCACGCACCCAGGAGTCCTTATGATTACTCAGAATATCGTCTTCATTGGTGCTGGCAATATGGCACGCGCGCTCATCGCCGGACTGCGGCTTGAGGGCGTTACGGGTGAGCAGATTCAGGTTCACGCCCCCAGCGTCGTGCGCCGTGATGCGCTTGCGGAAGAATTCGGCATTCGCAGCCTGTCGGCGGCGGCGCAGAGTTTGCCGACCAACAGCGTGGTCATCTATGCCGCCAAGCCGAAACAAATCTCGCCAGTGCTTGCGCTGTGGCGACAAGTTTTTGCCGATGCCGGGGTGCTCTTTCTCTCTGTCGCCGCGGGTGTCGGCAGTGCGCGCATCGCCGCCGAACTGGATGCCGGGAGCGCCATCGTGCGAGGCATGCCCAACACCCCGGCGCAAGTCGGTGCCGGAGCGACCGCCCTTTACGCCCGCGAGTCGGTGAACGCCGCGCAACGTCAGGCCGCCGCAGCCATCATGTCCAGCGTGGGACAGATTTACTGGCTGAGTGATGAGTCGTTGATGGACGCCGTTACCGCGCTCTCCGGAAGCGGCCCTGCCTACGTCCTGCTTTTTCTGGAAGCGCTCGAAGATGCTGCCGTGCTGCAGGGCCTGGATCGGCCCACCGCCCGCGCACTCGCTTTACAGACCGTGCTCGGTACCGCGCAAATGGCTGCTGCCAGCACGCTCAGCCCGACCGAACTGCGCCATCAGGTTACCAGCCCCGGCGGCACCACGGCAGCGGGTTTGGCCGCCTGGGAAGAGCAGTTGCGGCCGCTGGCGCAGCGGGCCCTGGCCGCCGCGGCCGAGCGCAGCCGCGCTCTGGACAGCCCCAAAAAGGATATACCATGACCGAACTCAGCATTATGGCAGCCCGCCTTACCAGCCTTGTCCTGACCCTGCTGTTCTGGGCCATTCTCATCCGCGCCATCCTGTCCTGGGTACAGCCCGATCCGCGCCATCCGATCGTCCAGTTCCTCGATCGGGTAACCGGCCCCATTCTTTATCCGCTACAGCGGATCATCCCACCACTGGGAGGCATTGATCTCAGCCCGTTGGTGGCCATGCTTCTCATCGAGTTGCTCAAAGGCCTGCTGGTCAATGCCATTCTCAATTTAGGCAGCTAACCTGTTTAAGGCAGACTATGGCATATGCCACCTATAGAAGCGCCGCCCCCATACCTGCGCGTACAGGGTGACGACCTGTATTTGCGCGTCCATGTACAGCCGGGTGCGAAGGCCGATGCCATCAGCGGATGCCACGGCGATGCCCTCAAAATCCGTCTGCGCGCCCGGCCCGTGGACGGCGCCGCCAATACTGCCCTTTCCGCCATCCTCTGTGCTACCCTACGCCTCAAAGGATCGCAGATTACCCTGGTGCAGGGCGAAAGCGCGCGCGACAAAGTTCTGCGTATCCGCGCTGCGCCCGCGGGCGTTCAGACCCAGCTCAGAAAATATGCAGAATCCTCTCACCCACCTGCTCTCAACAGGGACGACCGATGAACACCACCACACCACACCAGACCCTTGATGCCATCCTCGAAATCTATGCTAACCCCTTCAACGATCTGATTTTTGAGGCGCAAAAGGTGCATCGGCTACACTTTGATCCAAATGCCATCCAGTGCTCCACCCTCCTGTCCATCAAGACCGGGGGTTGCTCTGAGGATTGCGGCTACTGTTCACAAAGCATCCATCACCAGACGACGCTCAAGGCAGAAGCCCTCATGGATCTTGAGCAGGTCCGTGCGGCCGCACAGGAGGCCAAAGCCAACGGGGCCCAACGCCTGTGCATGGGGGCTGCCTGGCGCTCCCCCCACGACAAGGATATCGAAAAAGTCGCCGCTATGATTAGTGTGGTCAAAGAATATGGTCTGGAAAGCTGCGTCACCCTGGGCATGCTTAAGTCCGGGCAGGCGGAACGCTTACAGAATGCCGGCCTCGACTACTACAACCACAACCTCGATACCTCACCCGAGTTTTATGGCGAAATCGTCCACACCCGTAGTTATCAGGACCGCCTTGATACACTGGAGGCGGTGCGTGACGTCGGCATTAAGATTTGCAGCGGCGGCATCCTCGGCATGGGTGAATCCCGCCGTGACCGGGCGCGGATGCTGCAAGTACTGGCACAACTGCCGCAAGCCCCGGAAAGCATCCCCATCAACGCCCTGGTTCCTATCCCCGGTACCCCGCTGGAAGCGGCCGAACCCATTGATGGCTTCGAGTTTGTGCGCACTATTGCTGTCGCCCGCATACTCTTCCCCAAGGCCTATGTACGACTCTCCGCCGGGCGCGGGGCCATGAGCGATGAATTGCAGGCGCTCGCCTTCCTGGCCGGCGCCAACAGTATTTTCCTTGGGGATCGTTTACTGACGACAGACAATGCCAGCACCGGCCACGATCAGGTGCTGTTCAGCCGACTAGGGCTGCACAGCAGCGAGGTCTGATCGCCCACGCCAAGACGAGCCTGGGTGGGCTAGCCCCGGTTTATCTCAGGAGTGTTCACCAAAGGACAGGGGAATGGAGTAGTTCAGCATGATTTCGTCTTCACCGGGGTCCTCCTGGGCGATATATGCGTTGGAAATATGGGCGATTTTGAGCCCCAATCGCGATTGATTCGCAAACTGATAAGCCAGACTCAACTCCAGGCGGAACTGGAAAACGCCATCCAGATATTTGCCCCGCCCCTGATTATATCCACCCATGCCAAGCACTGGCGTCAGCACCCAGTGATCCCAGGCAACATCCGAGTACAAGCCGGTGTAACCCATGAAGCCGCCATTGGTATTAGCGACCATACCCCAAAGCGCGCCAATGCCGAACAACTTGGAGGCAGACTGATATTCCAGATCGATTTCGGGAAGGGTCGCATTACCTCGATGTCCGGGACCGGGTTCAACGCCTGCCGCATTAAAGGCACCGATGCCGGCACTGAAATAAGCAGGACCACCCTGAATCACATGCAACCCCGTATCCTCTGCCTGCGCCGACCCTGTCACCTGCAGACCCAGTGCAGCAGCACCCATAATCCCTGCCCAGATCCTCATATCCTGCTTCATGACTGCTCCTTATTAGAGATATGTCGGCCGCCTTGCCGACAGGAATCGTTTGCGTTATGGTATCAACCGAACGGTCAGTATGCGTTCACTCAGCATACGTGTCAAAAAAATCTGACAGATCTGGGCCACACGGACATTACGCGCAAAACCTTATGTTAAATGGGTTCTTCGCATAAACTGACATTCAGAAACAGGTCCGGAGAGTCACCCGGCTGCTTGGATTGCAACAAGGGATATATATGCGCTGGCTCAAACGCCTTTCGGTTCTGATCATCATCGTCGTCGTTGCCTTCGGCGCCTACGCCTACTTCCAGATTGCTGATTACTACCCCAACACGAACGATGCTTATGTACATGCCCATATCGTGAACGTCGCACCGCGGGTTACGGGGCATATCGTCGCTATTTATGTGCATGACAACCAGGTCGTGCAGGCTGGACAGCCTTTGGTCAAAGTGGATCCGCAGGCCTATCGTTACGACCTGCAGAAAACCGAGGCCGAATTGATGCAGGCAGAGCGGCAAACCACCGCCATTCGGGCCAACATTACCAAGGCACAGGCCAAGATCAGCGCCGACCAGATCAATTACCAGAATGCCCGGCGCAACGCACAACGCGCGGAGTCATTAGCGGCGCAGAAATACCTGTCTGCGCAACAGGCAGATAATCAACTGACCGCCGCGAAAAGCGCCGGAGCGCGCTTGGCCGCCGATCAGGCCGCTCTGGCGGAAACGCGGGCACAGCAAGGGCTCAACGCCGCTCGTATCAATGCCGCCAAGGCAGCGGTCAGCACCGCGAAGATGTATCTTGCCGAGACCACCCTCTACGCGCCGATCACCGGGGTCGTCAGTAAAGTAGATAATATCCATGTGGGCGACGTGGTCAATATCAATCAAGATTTGTTCCCTCTGATCGGCAATGCGGAATACTGGGTTGAAGCCAACTACAAGGAAACCGATCTTGACCGGGTGCATCCCGGTCAGACTGCAAAAGTCACCATTGATATGTACCCCAACCATCGCTTCAAAGGAAGGGTAGTGAGCCTGAGTGGTGGTGCCGGCAACGCCTTCTCACTGCTACCCCCGGAAAATGCCACGGGTAACTGGGTCAAGGTAACACAACGCGTGCCCGTGCGAGTCCTCATCACCAACCCGGATCCCAGGTTTCCGCTACGGATTGGCACCAGCGCGTCGGTCACGGTGGATACGGGTGGAGCGCCGCGCTGGGTCGAGGCGTTGCGACCGCTCCTCTGAAATCAGAGGCTAATCAGAAATCAACGTGCCCACGCCCGCGTCGGTGAATATCTCCAGCAACAGCGCATGGGGTACCCGACCATCAATGATATGCGCGGCGTGAACCCCGGCGGCCACCGCATCCAGACAGCATTGAATCTTAGGCAACATGCCGCCATAAATACGTCCATCGGCAACCATCCGATCCACCTCAACAGCCTCCAAATGCGTGCACAACTGCCCGTCCTGATCCAGCACTCCGGCGACATTGGTCATCAGAATCAGCTTCTCAGCCTTCAGCGTCGCGGCGAGGGCACCCGCCACCAAGTCTGCGTTGATATTGTAGGACTCGCCCAGGGAACCCACACCAATCGGCGCCACCACCGGAATGAATTCGCCCTGATCCAGCAATCGGATAACATCAGGGTTCACCCGAGCGACCTCGCCCACCAGACCGAGGTCCACACCGTCGTGGCGCAAAGGACGGGCGCGCAGCAATCCACCATCCTTTCCCGTCAGTCCCACCGCGCGGCCGCCCGCCTGGTTGATGGCCTGCACGATCTCCTTGTTGACGCGCCCGCCGAGGACCATTTCCACCACTTCCATGGTGGCCGCATCAGTCACGCGCATGCCATCCACAAAACGGGTCTGCACTCCAAGGCGCTCCAGCATGGCGCCAATCTGCGGTCCGCCGCCATGCACCACCACCGGATTCATGCCCACCTGCTTCATCAGGGTCACATCGTAGGCAAACTGCTTCTGAAGATGGGCTTCGGTCATGGCATTGCCACCATACTTGATGACGATGGTACGGCCATGGAAACGCTGCATATAAGGCAACGCCTCCACTAATATATGCGCCTGTAAGTGAGGATCCTTGTGCATAGAACTCATCGTGTACTCGCCATATCTACCGAAGATGCTGGAATCAGCCCACGCAAAAGAATTTCCACAATTCCGGCGTCATAACCTGCAGGATCATCGGCAAAGATAATGGGCGGATAATGACGCAGGATATCGCGGGACTGGAAAAAGAAAACATTCGCACCCAACAGCAGGGTTGCCACCAGGGCCGGGTCAAAATCTACCCGCAGCTCACCCCGGGACTGACCGGTCTCAAGCACTGCGACCAGTGCCGAAAATACATCAGCAAAGCCCTGTTCGGCGAACTCTTGTGCTCTGGGCGCGCCCTTTTCGAGAATTTCCCGCCATACCAGACGCACCAATTCCGGTCGGTCTAACAGTGCCTGAAGATGACAGCGCGCAAAATGCCGGAGCACATCCACCACGGCTCCATGGGCGTTGACTGCGTCATTGAGCAACGTTCGCAAATTGTGACTGGCATCGCGCAATACCGCAAGATAGAGCGCGTCCTTGTTGGGAAAATAATGATAGATATTGGCTTTGCTGATACCCGCCTGCACAGCGATGGCATTCATGGAGACGGCATCAAACGCCTTATCGGAGAAGAGTTTTTCAGCGGCCGCCAAAATCCGCTGTCGTCCCTCGCCTTCGATCGCCAGTGGCAAATCCTCCATGAACCTTCCTCCGCCCCCAATCTGCACGTCGCGACTGCACTTGCGCAACACCCGACCAATCGGTCAATATCCGGGCAGTGTAGCACCACCCACGGCGATTGTCCCTCCATAGACAAAGGTGGATAGTTTAGTTATCCACCATCCGTCTGCAATTTGCTATTCTAGGCGCCAAAGATTTCGGCAAAGGAAGCACACATGTTTACCCATACACCCAGCCAGGGAGACCTGTCTTTTTCTTTGTTGTTGCGAGCACTTCGCGGCATCACCTTATGGCAACCCATTCTGGTGTACGTCATCGCCGTGTTCCTGGGCATGACCGGCCTGGAACTCTTCGCGCAATGGCCTGGAGGATGGGCAGGCGCCACCATTGGGATAATCATCCTGCTGATCAGTTTTGGTGTCGGCTACCTAGGCGCTGGCGGTGTTCTACTGCACGAGGCGCGCGGCGACCCATTGCCGGGGATAGCTAAAAGTCTCCGCTTTGGCATACGGGTGCTGCCGCGTCTGCTGGGGCTGCTGATTATTGAAAGTCTTTTGCTGTTGGGCATTTTTGTCGTAGAAGTATTGGGATTTCTCGCTTGCAGAATACCGGGGGTTGGCGCGATGCTCTTTGTCCCGCTCTTCCCTGCCATCATGTTGGTAAACGCCATTGTCTTCGTCCTCGCCATTATTGTCTTCAATCTCTCCGGACCCGCTTTGTGGCACGGCGAAAGCGTAGGCAACTCACTCCGTCATACCATCGCCATCGCTCGCAATAAACCAGGTTCTATTCTGCTGATGATGTTGCTGCTCGCCGCTTTGGCAACGGTTATGGGGATTATCATCGCGGTGATTCTCTACACTGGATATAGCATGGCACTAACGGCTGCCACCCCCGTGCTGGCCGCAGAAATCAGCCGCAGTGCAGACATGTTCTGGCAAATGCTGGGGGCACTGTCTGGCGACAGACTCATCAGCGGCGAAATACTTGCGCAACCGGTGGCAACGAGCACCTCCTTATATAACACGGGGCTCAGCATGGGGGTTGGTCTGGCCGGTGCGCTGGTATTTATTCTCCCCAATGTGGTGTTCCTGCTGGGTATGGCACATATCTATATTGAGGCCCTTGAACTGGTAGCACCGGAGGATGTCTAATTTCGCCATGGGAAAATGTATACGCCAACTGGAAATTGAGAAAAACCGCTGCCAGAGTTGTGGTATGCCGCTGCAGTTTGATCCCCGAGGTGGCGGGACGGAGGCCGATGGCAGCCATAGCACCCGTTACTGTAGCTACTGCTATGGGGCGGGCCAGTTCAAGGAACCGGAACTGACGCTGGACGCCATGCAGCACCGTGTCCGTCAATTGATGCGCAACCGCAATACCCCATGGTATATCCGCGCTTACATGGCGCACCGCGTACCAACGCTGGCGCGCTGGCGGGGATGCAAAAAGCGTTAGTTGGAATCTCGTATTACAAAAAGCCCCCGCATACTCATCGCTTCGGGGGCCTCTGTACGTGAAAAACCGCTCAGATCTGGGGATTAAATCGCGGAACGGGGACGTCGGCCGCGACGAGGCTTCAGTTCCTGCATGAGCGCGTTTCCACGGTTATCCAATTCACCCAGCAGATGGCCATTATCACCCACGCGGTCACGAACTTCAGCGACAGCTGCGAGAATCTGTGCGGGCTCCCAATCAGGCACCAAACGAGAAATGCGGTCCATCAATGACCGTCGTTGTGCTTCACGCTCACGACGTGCACGCGGGTTTTCCTGCAAACTCCGTTTCTGCTGTTCAAATTTTGCCAACTGCTCACGCAGCCGCATTTCTGTCTGGCGTTGTTTCTCTTCCAAATCCGCCAGACGCTCTTCTGAGGTACGGCGGTGACGTTTTTTTGCTTGCGCTTCCATACTCGATCACTCCTTAAAATTAGGTTGCCATGGCGGAAAAAATCACCAATACGGTAATTATGTCAGCTTGTTTTTGCTTTGGCAAATACAAATGCATCGGCAAAAATATGTTCTGGATTCAATCCTGCTCCCTGTAAAGCAGCGGATAAGGAAAACACCATATCAGGATGCCCGCAAATATAGGCATCGATTGCGCTTGCGTCTGAAAAATCATGAATGACTTGTGCAGTAACATAACCGGTAGCTCCCAACCAGGAAGCATCCGGACGCGATACGATCCGGGTTACCCGAAAATGGTCGTGCCGCGACTGCCATTCACTCAGTAAATCCTGATAATAAAAATCTTCCGCATGACGTACACCCCAATAAAAATGGATCGGACGTACGGAGCCCTGCGCGAAGAGCGACTCGAGCATACTCTTAATAGGTGCAAAGCCAGTGCCGGTGGCGACCATCAGCAAAGGACGAGTGGATTCCTGACGAATAAAAAAGGTGCCTAACGGCCCTTCAAAACGCAGGATATCCTTTTCTTTCAAAGCACCGAAAACATGCCCGGTAAAGGCGCCGCCAGGCACTTTTTTGATGTGCAGTTCTAACAGCGTATCGTCGCCGGGTATATTGGCGAGGGAAAAACCCCGCCTGCCGCCATCTTTCAGAAGGATGTCGATGTACTGCCCAGGAAGGAACTGCAGGCGCTCTGTAGTAGGAATTTTTAGAAAGAGCGCACGCACATCAGGTGTCAAATCCACTATTTTAGCCACCCGCGACGGCAGGGTTTTAATCTGAATATCCTTGGCAGCGCCGATCTCCCGGACTTCTATGGTCACGTCGGACAAGGGCATGGCCTGACAGAAGAGCGCCAATCCCGTCTCCTTCTCCACCGCCGACAACCCTTTTTCTTCCACCTTCCCGTAATCCACTTCGCCACTGAGAATACGTCCCTTGCAGGTGGCACAGGTACCATTGCGGCAACTATAGGGAATGTTGAAACCATGCCGTAGCGCGGCCTCCAGGATAGTTTCATCACTATCGCAATCCATCTCGTGGCCACTGGGTTCAATATGCAGGCGGTAAGGCATAAGCACATCCTTTCATAACAATTTGAAAAAATTTTAGCGGGCATTCTAGCAGACGCGCGGCAGGCTGGTCCTGCTTCAGAGAAGCTCCCGGTTGAGATCATAGCGATTCACAATCCGGCAGAATAATTCCGCCGTCTGGCGCGCATCATAGAGTGCTGAATGTGCCTGCGTATGATCCCAGTCCAGACCGGCGGCCATAGCGGCCTTGGCCAGCACGGTCTCACCATAGGCCAACCCGGCCAAACTGACGGTGTCAAAGGTGCTGAAAAGATGAAAAGGATTATTTTTAACGCCCGTCCGCTTTTCTGCTGCTTTGATAAAAGACAGGTCAAAAGAGGCATTATGCCCCACAAGAATAGCACGCCGACATTGGGCAGCCTTTACAGCCGTGCGTACCGGCCTGAAGATCCCGCGCAAGGTTTCTTCCTCGGAAATCGCACCGCGCAGTGGCTGGAATGGATCAATACCAGTGAATGCCAATGCCGCCGGGTCGAGCACGGCCCCGGCAAAGGGTTGCACATGAAAGTGGTGAGCGGCTACCGGCCGTAACTGCCCCACTTCACCGCCAATGATAATCGCAGCCACTTCCAGCAAAGCATTACGGTCAGGATCAAACCCTGCCGTTTCCACATCAACCACTACTGGCAAAAAGCCGCGAAAACGTCCGGCCAAAGCCGCCATTAGAGTATTACCCCTCAATACGTTGAGAAAAAATCAGAGCGCGCGGTGCAGCCAGCAGGACTGCGGTGGAGACACTTAAGGTTACCGACGCGGTCAACATCACCATCACTACCAATTGCATGGATACCGCAGCGAGCGGCGCCATACCCGCCAGAATCATTCCCGCCGTAATACCTGGGATGTGAATCATCCCAACACTCTTCAGGCTATCAATAGTTGGAATCAGGGAACTGCGCACAACGCTGCTATACAGGCTACGCATAGCCTGGCGATGATGAGCGCCGAGGGCCAACATAGCCAGCAGCATATCCTCGCGTTGCTCCACCTCACTGCGCAGACGGTTGAGCGCCAGCGATACCGCATTCATCGCGTTGCCAATAATCATACCACCAATGGGGACCAATGATTCGCCGCGCCAGAAGACTAACCCGGACAGGAGCATCCAGCCGAGGGTGACGGTAGTCGCCACAGTGATGCTGATCACTCCGATCCAGTAGGCGTGAGGGATACCGGCACCACGCTTACGATTAAAGCGACCGGCCATCAGAGTCATGGCCACCAGGAAGAGTACCAGCAAAAGCGGTTGGTGCTGGCGGAACAGCCAGCCCAGCAAAAACCCCATCATTCCCAATTGGACCGTCGCCCGCGCCGCGGACCAAAGCAGTTCCTTGCCTACCCCGAGACGCTGCCAGGCGGACAAAGCCCAGGCACTACCCAGGAGGCCCATTACCCCTGCTATGGTCCATGGCGAGAAGGCGCTGAAAATATTCGGTGCGACGTGGTTCATTCGCGTTTACGCACCGCTGACAGCAGACGCCAGTCACCGGCCACAAAGCCTTCCAGGGGGCGAAAGTGCTTTTTATAGTCCATTTTCGGGCTGCTGGCGACCCAATAGCCGAGATAAAGGTGGGGCAAGCACTGCTTCCTGGTCCATTCAATCTGGCTGAGAATGGCAAAGGTGCCCAGACCGCGTTGCGGCAGATCCGGTGTGTAAAAAGTGTAGACCGCGGACACACCACTGCTCAACACATCCACCAGTGCCACCGCCAGCAGGCGCTCACCCTGCTCAAGCACCAGCAGGCGGGCCTCAACCCCACCGGTTTCGACAATCATTTCCCGGTACAGGCGATCCGCGTGCTCGTCCATGCCGCCCCCCGGATGCCGCCAGCGCTGATATTTGGTGAAGAGACGGGCGTGGGCGGCATCCCATTGTGGAGCTTGTTCACGCATTTGAATCTCCTGATTCCTCGCCCAGGTGCGGCGCTGGCTACGATCCGGCTGAAAATCGGCGACAGGAATGCGCACCGAGATACAGGCATCGCACTGAGGGCACATAGGCCGATAAGCGACTGGGCCATTGCGCCGAAATCCTTTCTGCAAGAGTTGGTCATATTGGGTGCTGCCCACTCTTTCACGGGGATCGCTGAGCACCAAAAGCTCTTCCTGATCGGGTAAATAGGGGCAACGCTGCACCGCGGAAAGATAAAAGGCCATCCTTAAAACACCTCGTGCAGGGGCAGCAAAGCCCTCCAGTCGGCTTGCGGCTGCAGCGTACGCAGGTAGGCAAGCGCCTGCAGAAAATCGCTGCGGGAAACTTCGCGTGCACCCATACTTTGCAGATGTGGGGTGATGAACTGGGTATCGATCAGACCAAAGCCCCAGTGCTGGAGGTGACGCGCTAGCAGGACAAGGGCCAGTTTGGAGGCATCGGGCACCCGGCTGAACATGGACTCTCCGAAAAAGAATCCGCCGAGGGCTACGCCGTAGAGCCCGCCGACCAGGCGGTCCTGCTGATAGACTTCCATGGAATGCGCCGCTCCGGCGGCAAAAAGATCCAGATAGGCGGCCCGCACCGCCGGAGTAATCCAGGTACCGCCCTGCCCGGCACGTGGCTCCGCACAAGCATCGATGACGCCAGCAAAGTCGCTGTCCATCTGGTATTGCCAGTCCCCGTTACGGGCCGACTTGCGTAAACTGCGGCTGATATGTACCGCCGAGGGTTCCAGGATACCGCGGGGATCGGGTGACCACCAGAGAATGGGGTCCTCCTCACCAAACCAGGGGAAGATGCCCTGCGCGTAGGCCCTGAGCAGGCGCTCCCGGGATAAATCTCCACCGATGGCAACCAGATTGCCGTCGGTCTGCTCCGGGTCGGGAAAAGGGGCTGACCGGTCATGACTGCGCAGGAGGACCGGACGTACGCCTTCAGGGCGCAACTGCACTGCCTCCTGCCTGCATCAAAGACTAGCCCCCATTTTACGGTACTAATTACCGGTAACTATACCCGTTTTGCAGCGCCTGCAGGGCCGCCACCCGCGCTTCCAGACTGGGGTGCGTAGCAAACCAGCCGCGCCAGCTTCCAGAAATGTAGGCTGTCGCCATGGGATCGCGCACCACGTCATGCACCACATGCATGGCTTCCGCCTGCTGATGCAGCTTTTGCAGCGCCGAGACCATCGGGGCCACGCCCACCTGCTCGGCAGCAAAACGATCCGCCGCGAACTCCCGGCGGCGCGAAAACCAAGTGATGGGAATCAGCGCCAGGAAAGACAGACCAATCTGCAAAACTATGGACACCATAAAAGCGATCATGGGCCGGTCATCAAACTGCCGCGCGGCCAGCATGGACAGCCAGAATACAAACGTATTCATCAAACCTTGTAGTAGGGTGGTACTCACCATATCGCCATTGTATACGTGCCCCATTTCATGGGCCAGTACCGCCCGCACCTCATTGTCACTGAGCAGGTTGACCAGACCACTACTCACCGCGACCATGCTGTGATTGCGACCCGGTCCGGTGGCGAAGGCATTGGGCTCATCATTCCAGTACACCCAGACTTCCGGCATGCGAATGCCCAGGCGGTTAGCGAGTTGTGCGACCGAGTCGTACACCAAACGCTCCTTGGCCGACTGCGGCGTATCGATGCGCTGCATCTGCAACCCCGCGCGCGCCAGATGTTTCGACATCAGCAGCGAAATAAAGGCACCACCAAAACCGATCACCAGCGCCCAGAGCAGATCCGCGCTGCGCACCGAAGCACGCAGATCGACACCGAAGGCCGGCAAAATAACGTTGATCAAGATGGCAAAACTAATCGACAGGCTGACGAATATCAACAGGTTCGCCACCACCAACAGCAATATGCTCTTGAATGATTTCATGACACTCACGCTCCATCAGAATATCTACAATTCCTACCGCGATGAACGCACTTTCCACCCGTGCATCGCGACTGAGATTGCCTTTTGTTTTTTATGGCAACACGGAACCAGTCTAACATCAATATAAGGACGCCGGAAGAGACAGATAAGGACACAGAACGGCGGCGGACCAGTGCGGGGTGTGGGGCAATACACCCAGACAGGGTGCTGGTAAATGCTGTTGCAAGGTCTCCAAGGTGCCCTCTGCGCCCGCAGAATTCAGGGTGTTCGCCACCCATCCGGCGAAGGGCAGGCCCCGTGCATGGATGGCCTCGACACTCAGCAGCGCGTGGTTGATGGCTCCCAGCCGCAAGCCCACCACCAGCAGCACCGGGAAATGCAGGTCCTTAGCCAGTTCGGCAAAGCCCCAGCCAGCGCCCAACGGCACGAGAAAACCACCCGCGCCCTCGACCAGCACGCAGTCCATCGCCACGGATTGCGCCCGGACGAAGGCCGCGACGCGCCCACGATCCACGGTGACGCCCGCCTGCTGCGCCGCCCAGTGGGGGGCCAGCGGCGGGTCGAAGGCGTAAAGATTGGTTTCGGCAATGCTGCGCGGGGGCTGGCTGGCGGCGCGCAAAATTTCCACGTCCTCCCAGGTACCGTCGGCCCCGACCCCCGAGACAATGGGTTTGAGGGCCGCAACGCGCATGCCGTGACCGGC
>NZ_DAHVHY010000020.1 GCF_027322205.1 Acidithiobacillus sp. | reverse complement strand
TTCCGTACCACCGACGTAACGGGTGCGGTGGAATTGCCGGAAGGGGTGGAGATGGTGATGCCGGGAGACAACATTTTGTTCAAGGTGGCATTGATTGCACCGATTGCGATGGAAGAAGGTTTGCGTTTCGCGGTACGCGAAGGTGGCCGTACCGTTGGCGCTGGCGTGGTCTCAAAGGTGGTCGAGTAATGGACAGTTCTAAAATTCGCATTCGCCTTAAATCGTATGATTACCGCATGCTCGATATTTCTGCTGCGGAAATCGTAGAAACCGCGCGCCGGACCGGTGCGCGTGTTTGTGGGCCAATTCCGCTTCCTACAAAAATTGAACGCTTTACGGTCCTGCGCTCACCGCATGTGGATAAAAATGCGCGTGATCAATTTGAACAACGCACGCACAAGCGCTTACTCGACATTCTCGATCCCAACGACAAGACGGTAGATGCCCTGATCAAACTTGATTTGGCGGCTGGCGTCGATGTCGAGATCAAGCTGTAATTTATAAGGACGATACAATGGTAATGGGCCTGATCGGACGGAAAGTAGGTATGACGCGCATCGTTGCAGAGGACGGGCGTGTGCTGCCGGTAACCGTCATTCATGTGGCACCGAATACGGTGGCACAGGTTAAAGATATCGCCACTGACGGTTACAGCGCAGTGCAGGTGGCAACCGGTGAACGCCGTCCACAACGGGTAACCTCTGCGTTGGCTGGACATTTTCGCAAGAGTGGAATAGCCCCAGGGCGGCTTTTACGGGAGTTTCGTATAGCGGAGGACGCTGCTTATGTCTGCGGTGCGGACATCGGCCTCGATATTTTCGCGGAAGGTCAGCGCGTGGACGTGTCTGGAGTCAGCAAAGGCAAAGGCTTTGCTGGTGCCATCAAACGTCATAATTTTCGGAGTAACCGGGCTAGTCATGGTAACTCGCTGTCACACCGTGCACCTGGTTCTATCGGTTGTCGCCAGACACCTGGACGGGTGTTCAAGGGCAAGAAAATGGCAGGACATTTGGGTGCCGAGCAGGTCACGACGCTCAATCTTGAGTTGGTGCGTATTGATGCAAATCGCCGCCTACTCATGATTAAGGGCGCTGTTCCCGGTGCCCGTGACGGGGACGTGATAGTTCGTCCTGCCGTGCGTGGTTAGGAGAAAAATAATGCAAGTGCAAAGCTTGGAAGTGACTACCGGGAAAAGTAGTGATTTCGATGTCGCCGATGGGGTGTTTGGAGTGCCTTATAATGAGGCATTGCTGCATCAAGTGGTGGTAGCCCAGATGGCCGGTATGCGTTCGGCGAACGCTGCGCAGAAAAATCGCTCGGCAGTGCGTGGTGGTGGCCGCAAGCCGTGGAAACAGAAGGGTACCGGTCGGGCACGTGCCGGCAGTATTCGCAGCCCGATCTGGCGCGGTGGCGGGCGGGCCTTTCCTGGTGGTAATGAAAATTATACCCAAAAAGTCAACAAGAAAATGTGGGCTGGGGCAATGCGTACTGTGCTGGCGGAATTGCTGCGCCAGGGTCGTTTGCAAATCATTCAGCAGGAGGATCTCGGCGAGCCACGGAGTCGATTAGCCAAAGACTGGTTGAGCCGCGCGGGCGGAGACAATTTTCTGCTGGTCATGGGTGAGGTGCCGTTGAATCTCTTCCTGGGCTTGCGCAACTTCCCGAGGGTAGGTATCGCTGGTTGGCAGGATATCGGGCCGGCTGATCTTCTCCAGTATGGCCGTGTTTTACTTGATACCGAAGCGGCAGCCAGATTAGGTGAGGTGTACGGATGAACGCTGAGCGTAAGTATCTTGTCTTGCTGGCGCCTATTATCAGTGAAAAGAGTACGATGGTGCAGCAGCAGTCGAATCAGTTTGTGTTTAAGGTCGCCCGTGATTCTACCAAGCTGGAAATCAAGTCGGCGGTTGAAAAACTCTTTGCGGTTCAGGTTCTTTCTGTTCAGACTTGCAACTATCTAGGTAAGGAAAAGCGCATGGGTCGTCATGTCGGCCACCGCTCTTCTTGGAAGAAAGCCTATGTACGGCTGGCCGAGGGCAGCAGCATAGATTACGGCGTTGCCTGAGGAAAAGGGATAACAGATGGCACTTATTAAAACCAAGCCGACCTCTCCGGGACGGCGTTTCGTAGTAAAACCGGTCGATGCGGGACTCCATAAGGGAGATCCATATCCCGCTCTGGTTGAGGCACAGTCTCACAGTGGTGGCCGCAACAACCTTGGGCGTATTACGCGGCGGCACCAGGGTGGTGGGCACAAGTCACACTATCGCTTGGTAGATTTTAAGCGCAATAAGTTAGATATACCGGGCAAGGTCGAACGCTTAGAGTATGACCCCAATCGTTCAGCCCACATTGCGTTGATTTGTTATGTCGATGGCGAACGTCGCTATATTCTTGCGGCAAAAGGCATGTCCAGTGGTGATCCCGTGCTCTCCGCTGAGCAGACGCCCATAAAGCCGGGTAATTGCATGCCGCTCCGCAATATTCCCGTGGGAGCGGTGGTGCATAACATTGAAATGCGGCCAGGCAAGGGTGGGCAGATCGCTCGCTCTGCTGGAGCATCTGCTCAGCTCATGGCGCGTGACGGAGATTATGCTCAAGTGCGTTTGCGCTCTGGTGAAGTACGTCGAATTCATGTATCCTGCCGCGCTACGATAGGTGAGGTTGGAAATGAAGAACACGGCTCCCGCCAATTGGGTAAGGCTGGTGCGACGCGCTGGCGTGGTGTGCGGCCAACGGTTCGTGGTGTTGCGATGAACCCTGTGGATCACCCGCATGGCGGTGGCGAAGGGCGCACCTCCGGTGGCCGTCATCCCGTATCACCTTGGGGTCAGCCGACTAAGGGTTATCGTACCCGTAGAAACAAGCGTACGAGTAATATGATTGTGCGTCGTCGTTCGCGTTAGTGGTTAAGGGGATTTCACGTGCCACGTTCAATTAAAAAAGGTCCGTTCATTGATGGACATCTGGACCGTAAAGTGCAGAGTGCTCAGGCGAGCAGCAGCCGTCGTCCGATCAAGACATGGTCGCGCCGTTCGACGATTACACCTGATTTTATTGGGTTAACCATTAGCATCCATAATGGCCGTCAACATATTCCGGTAGTCGTCAATGAGAATATGGTTGGCCACAAGCTTGGCGAATTCGCTTTAACGCGGACCTTCAAGGGTCATGTTGCCGATAAGAAAGCTAAGCGTTAAAGGGGAGTGTGATGAAATCATCAGCAGTACTAAAGGGACTTCAGATGTCCCCCCAAAAAGCCCGTCTTGTCGCCGATCTGGTACGCGGACAGCCGGTGGGTAAGGCGCTGGAGATCCTGCGCTTCACCACCAAAAAGGCTGCGCTCCCAATTCGCAAGTGTCTGGAGTCTGCTGTTGCTAATGCCGAGAATAATGAAGGTGCAGATGTGGATGCTTTGGTCGTCGAACAGATCATGATTGACGGCGGTGCAGTGCTCAAGCGCTTTGCGGCTAGAGCGAAGGGGCGTGGTTCACGGATACTCAAGCGCACCAGCCATATTACCGTTGTCGTCGCAGAGAGTTAACTGAGGAACGTATGGGACAAAAAACCAATCCAATCGGACTGCGTCTGGGAATCATTAAGAATTGGAATTCTCGGTGGTATGGTAAAGGCGACTTCCAAGAGAAGTTGTTGGAAGACATCAAGGTCCGTCAGTTTATTCGTGAACGACTTGTCGGCGGCGCTGTCTCTGACATTATTATCGAGCGTCCCGCGCGTAGTGCACGTATTACTGTGCATACTGCCCGGCCCGGCATTGTTATCGGTAAGAAAGGCGAAGATATTGAAAAGCTTCGTCACGACGTACAGAAGCGCATGGGGGTTCCTGTCCATATTAATGTGGAAGAAATCCGTAAGCCCGAACTGGACGCGCAGTTGGTAGCCGAAAGCGTTGCGCAGCAACTCGTCCGTCGCATTATGTTTCGGCGCGCGATGAAGCGGGCGGTTACCAACGCTATGCGCTTTGGTGCGCTAGGCATGCGCATCAATTGCGCCGGTCGTCTTGGCGGTGCAGAAATTGCCCGTACCGAATGGTACCGGGAGGGTCGCGTTCCATTACATACGTTGCGCGCTGATATTGACTATGGTTTCGCGGAGGCCAACACCACCTACGGTATTATCGGGGTAAAGGTGTGGATCTTCAAAGGCGAGATCCTCGAGTGGAGCACGGCGCAAACGGCCGCTGCCCGCCAGAAGTGACGGGAGTGTCCGATGCTGCAGCCTAAACGTACAAAATTTCGTAAACAGCACAAGGGTCGCAATCGTGGCATTGCTACTCGCGGGAACAAAGTAAGCTTTGGCGAATTTGGCCTTAAAGCTGTTGGACGTGGTCGTATCACGGCTAGGCAACTCGAAGCCGCGCGGCGCGCCATCAGTCGGCATGTAAAACGCGGTGGGCGTATGTGGATTCGTATTTTTCCAGACAAACCGATCAGCAAAAAGCCGGCAGAAGTGCGTATGGGTAAAGGCAAAGGTAACCCGGAATACTGGGTGGCCTTGATTCAGCCTGGTAAAGTGCTTTACGAAATGGAGGGTGTAACGGAAGAGGTGGCCCGTGAGGCGTTCGCGCTGGGTGCGGCTAAGCTTCCGATACAGACAGTGGTTGTCAGTAGACGGGTGATGGGATGAAAGCTCAGGAAGTTCAAAAACTGGATCTGGCAGGCTGCCAAGCACAATTGATGCTCCTTTTGGAGGAGCAGTTCAAATTGCGTATGCAACACGCTACAGGGCAATTAGCCAAGACGTCGCGTTTATGCTTTGTGCGTCGTGATATTGCCCGTGTGCGAACAGCCATTACTGTGAAGAAGGAAACGCACTCATGACCGAGGCGAAGAACCCGCGTAGTTTGGTTGGTACAGTGGTCAGCAACCTTATGGATAAGACGATAGTCGTCAATGTTGAGCGTCGTATCCAACATCCGCTTTATAAAAAATTTATTCGACGATCCAAGAAATTTCATGCCCACGATGCGGAAAACACCTGCCAGATCGGCGACACCGTGAAAATTGAAGAATGTCGTCCATTATCGAAAACCAAGCGCTGGCGTTTGGTGAAGGTGCTTACCGAAGGCATTGTGGAAGGGGATAACGCATGATACAGATGCAGACCAGGCTAAGTGTTGCTGACAATAGCGGTGCCCGGGAAGTGATGTGTATTAAGGTGCTTGGTGGCTCGCATCGGCGTTATGCAGGTATTGGCGATGTCATCAAGGTGAGCATCAAAGATGCTGTCCCGCGCGGCAAGGTAAAAAAGGGCGACGTTTACAATGCGCTCGTCGTGCGTACTCGTAAGGGGGTACGCCGCGAAGATGGATCCTTGATTCGTTTTGACAGTAATGCGGCTGTGCTCTTAAATAACCAGTTACAGCCCGTTGGTACACGTATTTTTGGCCCGGTGACACGCGAGTTACGCGGTGCTAATTTTATGAAGATAATTTCATTGGCGCCGGAAGTGCTGTAGGGGATGACCATGTTGAAGGTACGCAAGGACGATGAGGTCGTGATTCTTACCGGTAAGGACAAGGGCAAGCGGGGTAAAGTGCTCAGGGTGCTGCGGGAGGAGTCACGGGTGGTGGTCGAAAAGGTGAACATGATCAAGCGACACGTTCGTCCTGATCGCATGGGCAAATCTGGCGGCATCGTGGAAAAAGAGGCGCCAATTCATGTATCTAATGTGGCAATTTTTAATGCGGCTACTGGTAACGGGGATCGAATTGGATATAAGGTGCTTGAGGACGGGCAGAAAGTGCGTGTTTTTA
Organism: Acidithiobacillus sp.; assembly: GCF_027322205.1. Lineage (GTDB taxonomy): Bacteria > Pseudomonadota > Gammaproteobacteria > Acidithiobacillales > Acidithiobacillaceae > Acidithiobacillus. The sequence goes on along the minus strand of NZ_DAHVHY010000020.1, from coordinate 26,378 downwards.
AGAGCAACGGTGAAGTTATTGGCCGCCGTTAAGCAAGGGAAATAATATGGAAGCCCGTTTACATTCTTTGTATAAAACGTCCATCGCGCCCAAGCTGATGCAGGATTTTGGCTTTAGTAGTGTGATGGAAGTGCCAAAACTGCGGAAGATCACTCTGAATATGGGAGTGGGTGAGGCGGTTGGTGACAAAAAAATTCTAGAAGCAGCTGTTGGTGATATGACTAAAATCGCCGGTCAGAAGCCCGTAGTCACGCGCGCACGGAAGTCCGTAGCGGCTTTCAAAATACGCGATGGTTATCCGATTGGATGCATGGTGACCCTGCGTGGGATTCTGATGTACGAGTTTTTGGACCGTCTTGTCAGTGTGGCTATTCCCCGTATCAGAGACTTTCGTGGTCTTTCGCCGCGGTCGTTTGATGGGCGTGGAAATTATACGATGGGCGTGAAAGAGCAGATCATATTCCCTGAAATTGAATATGATAAAATCGATCGTTTGCGCGGGTTGGACGTGGTATTTACTACCACCGCCAAGAATGATGAAGAGGGCCTTGGGCTTTTAAAAGCTTTCAAGATGCCCTTCCGGTCTTGAAGGAGTTTGACGCGTGGCAAAGAAATCATTGATCGCAAAGTCTGAAAGGACTCCAAAATTTAAGGTGCGTGCGTATCACCGGTGCAAATTGTGCGGGCGTTCACGCGGTTACTATCGGAAGTTTGGCCTCTGTCGTTTGTGCTTTCGTAAGCATGCCTCGGCTGGGTCGATTCCCGGTATCGTTAAAGCGAGCTGGTGAGGAAACACGATGAGCGTGACGGATCCTATTGCTGATATGCTGACGCGCATTCGTAATGCGCAACAGGTAAATAAGGCGAAAGTGCAGATGCCTGCTTCCAAGCTGAAACGCGCCATTGCGCGGGTCTTGGTGGAAGAGGGTTACATCTTAGATGTGAAAGAAGACGTATTAGACGGACATCCCGTTCTTAACCTAGCGTTAAAGTACTATGCGGGTGCGGGTGTCATTGTGGAGATTCGGCGAATAAGCCGGCCTGGTGTTCGCGTTTATCGTGGCGCCGAAGATTTACCACGTGTACGTGATGGCTTTGGCATCGCAATTATATCGACTTCTCAGGGAATCATGACCGATCGCGCGGCTCGTTCTGCGGGTATTGGTGGTGAAGTTCTCTGCGTCGTATCCTAAGGGGAGGACGAAAATGTCTCGTGTAGCGAAACAGCCAGTGCTTCTACCTAAGGGCGTCGAAGTTCATGTTGCAGAACAGCATCTGATAGTAAAAGGCCCTAAAGGACAGATTTCTGTTCCTTTCCACCCGGCTGTGGGATTGCAGCTAGATGCCGGTGTGGTGTCACTGACTTGGGCGGCAGAGCAAAATGCCCAGGCTGGAACAATGCGGGCAATACTGAATAATATGGTACAAGGTGTCTCACACGGCTTTGAACAAAAATTGGAAATTATCGGTGTGGGGTATCGGGCTCAGGCGAAAGGGAAGACACTCAGCCTGAGTCTCGGTTTTTCCCATCCGGTGGATTATCTAGTGCCTGACGATATTACCATCGAAACACCGACACAGACGGAAATCGTCATTCGGGGTATCGATAAGCAGAAAGTCGGTCAGATAGCTGCGGATATTCGTGCCTATCGTCCTCCGGAGCCCTACAAAGGTAAGGGCGTGCGCTACGCTGGTGAAAATGTCAGACGTAAAGAAGCGAAGAAAAAATAATGGTTGAGGCTTACTACTATGAATAAAAATTCGTCAAGGCTCCGTCGGGCACGTAAAACCCGGGCTCGCATCGCATCGCAAGCTAAACCGCGGCTGTGTGTTTTTCGTTCCGGCAAGCATATTTATGCTCAGGTGATTGATGATGGGCAGGGGAAGGTTCTCGCCCAAGCATCTAGCCTAGAGGGTGAACTCCGTACGCAAATGCCGCGCGGAGCAGATGTTGCGGCCGCTGCAACTATTGGACAACGGGTTGCAGCGAAGGCATTGGCTGTGGGCGTTAAGGAAGTGGCATTTGACCGGAGCGGATATCGTTACCATGGTCGGGTGAGAGCTTTGGCCGACGCTGCCCGTGAAGGCGGATTGTCGTTCTGATGGAGAGCTAAGATGGCACGGGAAAATCGCGATACGCAGTCCAACGATGGAATGCAGGAAAAACTTATTCACATCAACCGCGTTTCTAAGGTGGTCAAAGGCGGTCGTCAGTTCGGCTTTGCGGCGCTTATGGTGGTGGGCGATGGGGATGGTAAGGTCGGTTTCGGCCGCGGAAAAGCCAAGGAAGTCCCTGCGGGGATTCAAAAGGCTACTGATCAGGCGCGTCGGTTGATGACGAGTATACCTCTGATGAGAGGTGGCACGATTCCTTACCCGGTAGAGGGTCGCCATGGTGCAGCCCGCGTCATTCTGCGTCCGGCGCCGGAAGGTAGCGGCGTCATTGCCGGTGGTGCGATGCGTGCAGTTTGTGAGGCGGTAGGCCTACGGAATGTGGTAGCCAAGTCGCTCGGTTCCAATAACCCTATTAATGTCGTCCGCGCGACTTTTGATGCGTTTAATAAATTGGCCAGCCCCCAGGCTATCGCCATGAAACGTGGCAAGAGTCTGAAGGAAATTCGCGGCGGAGGAGGGCATGATGAGTAAGCATCTGCGTATCACGCTGGTAAAAAGTCTGATTGGAGTCGCCGAAAAGCAACGTCGGATTGTGGTGGGACTGGGCTTGCGCCACACAAATCATTCGGTAGAACGTCTGGATACCCCAGAGATTCGTGGAATGGTCAATAAAATACCCTATCTACTTCGGTGGGAAGATCTGTGATGAAACTAAATACGATTGCACCTGCAGAGGGTTCGAAAAAAGACCGTCGCCGTGTTGGACGTGGTATCGGAAGCGGTTTGGGTAAAACAGCCGGTCGTGGTCACAAAGGTCAGCATGCCCGCTCCGGTGGCTACCATAAGGTGGGTTTTGAAGGCGGTCAGATGCCTTTGCAAAGACGTATTCCTAAGCGTGGGTTCCGTAACGCATTAGGTGCCCGCGTCGTTGAGGTGGCGTTGTCCCAATTGGAGTCTGCGGCAATTGACGGCGTAGTAGATCTTGAAGGGTTGCTGCTTCGGCGCATCGTTCGCGGTTCGCCGGATTCGGTTAAGGTTATTTTAACTGGCGAAGTCACGCAGGCTTTGACTGTGCGTGGCCTGCGCGTAAGCGCGGGGGCCCGGGCGGCCATTGAGAACGCTGGCGGAAAGGTAGAAAGTTAATGGCCGGGTTACGTAGCATTGGCGGCGCCGCACAGGGTGCCGGAAAGATCAATGAGTTACGTAACCGCATTCTTTTTCTGCTGGGTGCACTTCTGGTTTTTCGTGTTGGGGCGCACATACCCGTGCCGGGAATTGATCCGGCGGCCATGGCGGCATTTTTTAACCAGCAGCGGGGAACTATCCTGGGCATGTTCAATATGTTCTCGGGGGGCGCACTCTCCCGCCTGACAGTGTTTGCTTTAGGGATTATGCCCTACATCAGCGCATCGATCATATTCCAGCTGGCAGGGTCAGTCTTTCCAAAGCTCGAAGAACTTAAAAAAGAAGGTGAGGCGGGGCGCCGTAAAATAACGGAGTACACGCGCTATGCTACGGTCGTGCTTGCGCTGATGCAAGGCTTGGGAATCGCCATCGCGATTGAGAAGATGCACGCCGGACATCTTCCTGTGGTGATTGATCCAGGTCCACTGTTTCTGTTCACGACAACAATTTCGCTTGCCTGCGGCACGGTCTTTTTGATGTGGATTGGAGAGCAAATTACGGAGCGGGGAATCGGTAACGGCATTTCTATGATCATCTTTGCCGGTATCGTTGCAGGCCTGCCAGACGCTATCGGGACGACTTTTGAGCTCACCAAAACCGGTCAGTTTCAGCCGTTATTCGTGGTAGCGCTCTTTATTCTTGCGCTGGGGGTAACCGGTTTTGTGGTATTTATGGAGAGTGCGCAGAGACGTATTCCCATCCAGTATGCCAAGCGCCAGGTTGGCCGTAAGATATATGGGGGTCAAAGCACGCATATGCCGCTCAAGGTGAACATGTCTGGCGTAATTCCACCAATCTTCGCGTCTAGCATCATTTTGTTGCCTGCGACATTATCGGGGTGGTTCGCTAGTGTGCCCGGGATGGGGTGGCTTGCGCGCTTTGGACAGGCGTTGAGTCCGGGGTCTGCACTTTACGTGGTTGTGTTTACCACTGCGATTGTATTTTTTGCTTTTTTCTACACGGCTATGGTGTTTAATCCTCGGGACACCGCAGATAATCTGAAAAAGTCTGGAGCCTTCGTGCCGGGTATCCGGCCTGGCGAGCATACGGCGAAATACATGGATCGTATTCTTACCCGGCTCACGCTTTGGGGCGCCATATATCTGACCTTGGTTTGCCTGCTGCCAGAGTTTCTCATTGTTCAGTACAACGTGCCATTTTATTTCGGTGGCACCAGTCTGCTGATTGTCGTCGTGGTGATGATGGATTTGATGGGCCAGATTCAGAGCCATCTGCTCACGCATCAGTACGAGGGATTGATTCGTAAAAACCCTCTCAGTGGACGGTGATGGTGGCAAAGCATTTGATTTTTCTTGGTGCCCCTGGCGTCGGTAAAGGTACTCAGGCTCAGCGACTCGCCAAGTTAATGGACTTGCCTCATGTGTCCACTGGTGATATGCTCCGCGCCTCTGTTCAGTCTGGTAGTGAGGTCGGGCTGTGTGCGGCGGCATTGATGGAGTCCGGCGCGCTGGTGGGTGATGAAATTATTATCCGTATCGTTGAGGAGCGGTTACTTCTTGAGGACGCGTCGGCCGGCGTTATTTTCGATGGGTTTCCTCGGACTATCCATCAGGCAGATGCGCTTGATAACTTACTAGCTGCACATGGCGATAAAATTGGCGCAGTGCTGCATTTAGATTTGGATGACGAAGAAATTGTCGCACGTCTCTCCGGACGGAGGGTGTGTTCGGAATGCGGGGCAATCTATCACATACGTTACCACACGCCCACGGTTTATGGGATCTGCGATCTCTGTGGGGGTGCGTTGTTGCAACGTGATGATGATCAGCCTGCAGTAATTCGTAAACGCTTGGCTGTTTATCAGGCGGAGACTGCGCCTTTGATCGCTTATTATCACGATCGACCTGCCTATCATCTGGTGAGTGGGGAGGGCGAAGCCGATGATGTGTTCTCTAGAATCGTGAAAGCGGTAGAGGTAGTAGGCTAAATGTCAAAAGAAGATACCCTGGAAATGCAGGGTGAGGTGATAGAGAATTTGCCAAGTGCGACATTCAAGGTGCGCTTGGAGAATGGTTATGTCGTTAATGCACATATTTCCGGGAAAATGCGGATGCATTATATTCGCATTTTACCCGGGGACAAGGTTACCGTAGAGATGACGCCTTATGATTTAACCAAGGGTCGCATCATTTATCGTGCCAAATAGGGGATAGTCATGAAGGTTCGTGCGTCGGTTAAGAAGCTTTGTCGTAACTGCAAAATTGTTCGTCGTAATGGCGTGGTTCGCGTGATTTGTGTTGAGCCCCGCCATAAGCAGCGCCAAGGTTAAGGCGGTAGGCGAAACTGTTTGGTCTGTGGGGTCAACCCACTCAGTCTCTTGGAGGAATTGCGGATGGCCCGCATCGCTGGTGTAAATATTCCGAACAATAAACAAATAGAAATTGCCTTGACGTATATTTATGGCATTGGTAGGACGCGTGCTCAGCATGTTTTGAGCGCTGCGGAAATCGCCTTTGATATGCGGGTCAAGGATATCAGCGAGCCTGAGTTGGAACGCATACGTTCAGAGGTTGCGAAGTTCCTGGTGGAGGGCGATTTACGCCGCGAAGTCACCATGAATATCAAACGTCTGATGGATTTGGGTTGTTATCGCGGTATACGGCATCGCCGCGGTCTCCCCGTTCACGGCCAACGGACAAAGACCAATGCGCGTACGCGCAAGGGTCCCGCTAAGTCCATTACGCGTTAAGCAGGAAGATCTAGCAATGGCGAAAACACAAGCGAATTCTCGTGTGCGAAAGAAGGTCAAGAAAAACGTTCTTGATGGTGTCGCGCACATTTATGCATCCTTCAACAACACGATTATCACGATCAGTGATCGTCAGGGTAACGTTTTAACCTGGGCCAGCTCGGGTGGGTCGGGGTTCCGTGGTTCACGTAAAAGTACACCATTCGCGGCACAGGTGGCGGCGGAAAACGCGGGCAAAAAAGCGCAGGAATATGGTGTGAAAAACCTGGATGTCGAAGTGCGGGGACCGGGGCCGGGTCGAGAGAGTACGGTGCGTGCACTTCATTCTATTGGCTTCCGTATTGCGAGCATTCGCGACGTGACGCCGATTCCCCATAACGGATGCCGTCCGCCTAAAAAGCGGCGTGTTTAATTTTTAGGTGGAGGTTATCTGTGGCTAAATATACGGGTCCGAGTTGCCGTTTATGTCGGCGCGAAGGTGGAAAATTATTTCTCAAAGGCGAGAAGTGCTTTTCTGATAAATGTCCAGTGAGTATACGAGCCTATGCCCCAGGGCAGCACGGTCAGCGACGCGGACGTGTCAGTGAGTACGGTGGTCAGTTACGTGAAAAACAAAAAATCCGTCGTATCTATGGCGTGCTGGAAGGACAGTTCCGTCGCTATTTCCAGCGTGCCAGCCAGACGCGGGGCGTTACCGGCGAGTTGTTGCTGCGTTTTCTGGAGTTGCGTCTCGACAATGTGGCCTATCGTTTAGGGTTCGGAGCATCTCGTGCTGAGGCGCGGCAGGTGGTTCGCCACGGTCATATTCTGGTGAATGGACGGCGTGTGGATATCCCATCTTATCAGGTTCGCGCCGGTGACGTGGTGAGTGTTGCAGAGGGTGCTCGGGCGCACATGCGTATTGTCTCTGCGGTAGAGGCTGCGGCTGGCCGTGGTTTCCCGGAATGGGTGAGTATGGACACTACCGAACTCAAGGGCACTATCAAAGCCGTACCGGTGCGAGAAGATATCGCACCGGATTTGAACGAACAGGTCGTCGTGGAGTTGTACTCTAAGTAAGACCGGGGGTTGAGGAACGCTTATGACTGAGGTAGGAGAGCTGTTGCGTCCGCAGGGCGTCGATGTGGAAGAAGTTTCAGCACACCGTGCGCGTATTGCCCTCGGACCCTTGGAGCGTGGCTTTGGTCACACCTTGGGGAGTGGGTTGCGCCGAGTGTTGTTATCGTCTCTCAAAGGTGCGGCGGTTACAGAGGTCGAGATTGAAGGGGTGTTGCACGAATATTCCAGCATCGAAGGGGTGCAGGAAGATGTTGTGGATATTCTGCTCAACTTGAAGATGTTGGCAGTGCGTGCGCATGGACGCGGAGACGCGGTGGTGACGCTGCGTAAGCGTGGTCCCGGTCAAATGACGGGTGCGGACATCGTGTCTGAGCACGGCATTGAGGTGGCCAATCCTGATCAGGTGATTGCCACTTTAACCCGCGACGTTGAACTGGTGCTTCATTTGCGTATTGACGAGGGCCGGGGCTATGACGCAGCGGCTACACGTCGGCAGAGTCATGAAAAGCGCATTGGCGTGATGGCTCTGGACGCGAGTTTCAGTCCCGTATTGCGCGTAAGCTACTTGGTGGAAAGTGCCCGGGTGGAGCAGCGGACTGATCTGGATCGTCTGATACTCGATGTCGAGACAAATGGCGTGGTCGACCCCATTTGGGCAGTGCAAGAGGCTTCCCGTATTTTCCGCAGTCAGCTCGGTGTGTTAGCTGGTGCGGAAACCAGGGAAATACCTGAGGTGTCGCTGGCGCAGACCAATGAGAGCCTTACACCATTGTTAGTTCGGCCGGTCGATGACCTGGAGCTTACGGTACGATCTGCGAACTGTTTGAAAGCTGAGGATATTTTTTACATCGGAGATTTGGTTCAGAAGTCGGAGCAGGAGCTTTTGAAGGCTCCGAATCTTGGACGCAAGTCTCTCAACGAGATAAAAGAAGTTTTAGTGGCGCATGGCCTTACGTTGGGGATGCGACTCGACAATTGGCCACCGGAAAATTTGCCACCGGTGCCTGGGCGGCCAGTTGATGCGGATTCTATCGGCAGTTAATGTTATAAATTTTGTAGAGGGAATGGGCTTATGCGTCATCGCAAAAGTGGTAAACAGTTAAATCGTAATAGTACTCATCGGCAAGCGATGTTTGCCAATATGATGGTGTCTTTATTTCATCATGAGCGAATTGTTACCACGTTGCCTAAGGCGAAAGAGCTGCGGCGTTTTGCGGAGCCGATGATCACGCTGGCGAAGGATGCGACCGTGGCCAGGCGGCGGCTGGCGTTTTCGCGTCTGCGTGATCGCCAGGCGGTGGTCAAGTTGTTTGATGATCTCGGTCCGCACTATCTGGCGCGTCCGGGTGGTTATCTGCGTATTGTTAAATACGGCTTTCGGGCTGGTGATAATGCGCCGTTGGCGATTGTTGAGCTTGTAGATCGGCAAGCAGCCACTGCTGAATAGTCAGAGATTGTTCTGAAAAAACCGGCCTGATACTTGAGGCCGGTTTTTTATTAACTATCTTCAGGATGGGGAAGTAGCAAGTTCATTTGTCGGCAGATAAACAGCATGTGGAGGCGCGGCGAAGCCGGGTTGTATCACAGAGGGATCCTGGCATATTTGCCTCTACTGACGTCCGGTGCTGCCAAAGCCTGCGACGCCCCGTTCGGTAGTGGTAAAGCTGGCCACCACCGTAATGTCAGGGCGAATAACCGGCACTAGCACCATTTGTGCTACGCGCTCGCCGGGTTCAATGACCATCTCTGCAGTGCCGCGATTCCACAGAGAAATTTTCAGTGGCCCCTGATAATCCGCATCAATGAGGCCGACCAGATTACCCAGGACCAGGCCGCGATGGCCGAGACCAGAGCGCGGCAGTAACAGTGCCGTAACCTGCGGGTCGCCAATATGCATGGCAAACCCGGCGGAGACGAGTTCCGTCTGCCCGGGAGCCAGTTGCAGCGGGGCGTCCAGGCAGGCGCGTAGGTCCATGCCGGCGGCGTCGGCGCTGGCATAATGGGGGAGGGGCCATTTCTGCCCGAGGCGTGGATCAAGGATGCGAATTTGCAGACTATTCATCAAGGTCTTCGGACTCCGTACCGGAAAGTGAGAAAAAGGCGCTGAGGTGACGCACCAGATGACGCGCAATATCTATTTTGCTGCAACGGGGGATGTGCAGTACCCGCTCGCCTTGCAGAATATTGCAGGCATTGTCGATAGCACCTATTCCTACGTCGGCAGAAGTAATATCGTTGACTACGATGACGTTCGCCCCCTTGCGCTGCGCCTTGGCACTTGCTGCGGCGAGGTGGTCGCGGGTCTCGGCGGCAAAAGCGACAATATAGCGTGGTCGCCGAGGGTCCTGATGGACCGTGCTGACGATATCGGGATTGATGCTGAGAGGCAAAGGGTTTGCGATATCCGTTTTGCCTAGTTTATGCGCGCTGAACTGACTCGGCCTGTGGTCGGCGACGGCGGCATTGGCGATGAAGATATCCGTGGGCTTGTCCAGTGCCTGCAGGCAGGCCGCGAGCATGTCCTGTGCAGAGAGAACATCCTGGCGGCTTACTCCCGGCGGCGTTTGCTCATGGGTAGGGCCGGTAATCAGCAATACATTCGCCCCCGCTTCCGCGCAGGCCTGGGCGAGGGCAAAACCCTGGCGGCCACTGGCGCGATTGCTCAGACCGCGAGCGGGGTCGATTGCCTCCCAGGTCGGCCCGGCAGTAATGAGGACACGTTGCCCGCGCAGGGTTTTCTCGGCCAGAGCAAGACGTAGTTCACCCACCATGCGCTCTGGTGCCAACAGTCGTCCGGCACCTTCCTCACCGCAGGCGAGGCTGCCGCTGTCCGGACCCAAAAAGTGGGCGCCATCCGCCAGCAACTGGGCAACATTGCGCTGCGTCGCAGGGTGTGTCCACATGGCACTGTTCATCGCGGGCGCGAGAAAGAGCGGTGCACGGTTGGCGAGAACAACGGTACTGAGCAGGTCACTGGCCAAACCTTGGGCGAGACGGGCCATTCCATTGGCGGAGATGGGTGCGATTAAGAGGGCGTCGGCCCAGCGTGCCAGGCGGATGTGGTCCATGGCTGCCTCTTCGGCGGCGGCAAAGAGGTCGCTACGCACAGGCTCCCCACTCACGGCCTGCAAAGTCAGCGGCGTTACAAACTGTGTAGCGCCCCGTGTCATGACCACGCGCAACTCTGCTCCGGCCTGGCGCAGGGCGCGCACGATCTCCGGGCTTTTGTAGGCGGCAATGCTGCCGCCCACACCCAGAAGAATTCGTTTGCCAGCGAGGGGCTCTGTCGTGTTGAATACGCTTTCCATCATCACATTCCTAGTGTAAGGGAAGGAGGGAGCGTATGGCTATCACTGATTGGCCGGCGGACGAACGTCCGCGGGAAAGACTGTTGCAAAAGGGGGCGGAGACTCTGTCGGATGCGGAGTTGCTGGCGATTTTTCTGCGGGTGGGCGTGGTGGGCAAAAGCGCGGTGGATTTGGCCAGGGACTTGTTGCAAAACTTTGGCAGTCTGCGGGCATTACTCACCGCGTCTCATCATGACTTTTGTGCGCATAAAGGGCTCGGAGACGCCAAATATGCACTCTTGCAGGCGGTGCTGGAAATGAGTAAGCGCCATCTCGCCGAGGAATGGCAGCGAGGAGACAGTCTTGATTCGCCGCAGCGGGTGCGACAGTATCTGTCTGCCATTTTGCGCGACCGCTGCCGTGAGGTTTTTGCTGTGATCTTTCTGGATAACCGCCATCGGGTGCTGCGCTTTGAGGAGATGTTCCTGGGGACCATTGACGGCGCTACCGTGCACATTCGCGAGGTTCTGAAGCGCGCTCTGGAGTTGAATGCCGCGGCGCTCATCGTTGCGCACAATCATCCATCCGGCGTGGCGGAACCCAGTGCGGCAGATCTTTCTCTGACGCGGCGTCTGGATCAGGCCATGCAACTGGTTGATCTGCGCTTGCTGGATCACTTCATTGTCGGCGACGGCGAACCATTGTCCCTGCGTGAACAGGGGGGCTGGTGAAAAAAAACAGCGCACTCTGGCGGCGTGCTTGCAAAAGGGCATGGGCTGTGGATTGTTGCCCGTGAAGAAGCCAGTTGTTGGTAGTCGTGGTGGGTGTGACCTTCTGTATTGGATCCAGGCACCGTACATCTGGGAGGTGGTATTTTGCTCCTGTCGCTGATCTGGTGGTAAACCCGGAATATCACCCGCTGGTAATGCGTGCGAAGGATTATGGCGCGGCGGCGGTGCTGGTGTTGAGTATCGTCGCGGTATTGATTGCCGCACTGTTGTTGTGGCGACGCTTTCATACGGGGTTTTGAACTTTGCGCGGACCACAACGCTGGGAGTTGTTGGCTTTATTGCTGTTCGGCCTGGGGGTGGCAGCACTGCTCTGGCTTTACGCTGGTGATTTTCTGGCGGGTGTGCTCTTGCATCGGATGGCGCTGTTGGATACCCGGTGGGAGGCGGAGATTCTGCAGTCCAGGGACCCTGTCTGGCAGCCGTTCTGGGCCGGGGTGACCCGGCTCGGCGGGCCAGATTTTCTGCCCTGGCTGGTGGCGCTGATGGCGGCTGCCTGCTTCGCTGCATGGCGTTTTTTCGATGGCCTTCTGTTGGTTTCAGGTACGGCAGTATTCGCAGCGCTCGTTCAGTTGGTAAAAGTAACTACGGCACATGCCCGGCCTCCGACTGCGACAGAAATGCCGTCGCCTGCGTTTCCGAGCGGGCACGTGAGCCTCAGTGTGGTGGTCTATGGCCTTTTGGCCCTGTACCTCCTTGCTACGGTGCGGCATCGCGGCCTGCGTCTGACGATGGTGACATTGCTTGCGGCATTGGTCGCAGCCATCTCCTGGAGCAGCCTGATTCTGGGGGTGCATTGGCCTAGTGATGTATTTGGGGCGTGGTTGCTGTCCGGATTATGGTTGGGCCTGCTCTGGGTGGCTTGGCAAACTTATCGCTATCGGCATCCACGATACGTACTGACCGGTGCGCAACAGATTTGGAGCAGAGTGGCCTTGGGATTACTGAGTATCGCTGGACTGACCGTGATGGGGTACGTATTGTCATTCCAATGAAGCCTGCGCGCATCATATCGGTACCTGCAATTTTACCCAGGCTGCAGATACGGCTTATAATGGAACGAGGTGGTGGGTAAGGGGTTATGGCTGGAGTTGTTGCTCTTTACGGTGTTAAAAGATTTGCTTCCGGTATGCGGAAGTTCTGGGGGAAATATGAGCATCAGCGCAGGAGTAACCATCATTGCCATTGTCATGATCATTATTTTATTGATCATTGCAGTGACGGCGGCTGTGCTGGTACGGACCCACCTACGTCTAGAAAGACTATTGGCCAGAGTTGAGCAGGATGTTGGGCCGCTGATGTTTGATATTAAGGTGGCCCTGGCGGACCTCAAACATATCACCCAGACTGGGCGTGCACAGATGGGACGGATGGATTCCACGCTCAAATATTTGAGTCAGGAGATTATGGACACGACGGATACCCTGGTTCAGCCGATTCACGAGTTGGGGTTGTGGTACCGCGCGCTGCGCACAGGATGGCGTTATTTTTTCCGGAAACATTAGCTGGAAACAGCGAGGAGAACACAATGAAGAACGCGGAAGGCTTTGTTATCGGAGTGCTGGTCGGTGCAGTCGGTGCCCTGTTGTTGGCCCCGGCCAGTGGCGCAGAGACGCGCCAGGAGCTGCGTCGCGCCATGGATAAGGGACGGGATCGCTTGCGTAACATGGAGTCGCTGGCCGAAGAACGTATCGGCGTACTCATTGATGAAATCCAGGAGAAAACCGCACGCCTGATGGATGCGGGTGGTGATTTAGTTGAGTCCAAACGCCAGGATCTGCTGGAGGCTATTCAGGTGGCCAAGCGAGCGTTGGCAGAGGAGCGGGATATTCTGACCCGGGCCAGCCGGGCGCGCCGTATTGAGGCACAGGAAAGCGATATCTAAGAACACTTGATATGGCCCTGTGACTTTTTATGGTGTAATCAATCATTTCATGGCGCGGCGCTGGACTGGGACGACTATGATGGGCGGGCCGAATTTTTTAAGGAGATATACATGGCTGATAAATTGTTGATGGTTATGGTGAACACTGATCCATCCAACCCCCAGGAGTTGGGCGCGCCTTTCTTTCAGGCGACGGTGGCTGCCGCGATGGATTTTGAGGTCGAAGTGGTGCTGACCGCCCGCGCTGGCGAGCTGGCCAAGAAGGGTGTTGCTGAGAAAATGTTTGTGATGCCGGGCAGCCCCAAGAGCGTTTATGATTTTATCAAGGATGCCCACGAGGCGGGCGTAAAGTTCTTTGTCTGCACTCCAACCCTTGAGTTATGGGAATGCACCAAGGAAGATTTGATTCCCGAAATCCAGGATATTGTCGGTGGTGCTTATGTCATTGAGCAGGCCATGGACGACAACGTGGTTACCTTTACTTACTAATAATGCCATTATGACACCCACCCATTTAGGACCCGCTGAGCATCTGTTTAGCGCGGAAGAGGTGGAGACGGCCATCCAGCGGATGGCCGTTGCCATTAATAAGGACCTGGAGCATCTGACGCCGCATCGTCCGGTGGTGTTGCTTTGCGTGCTGGCAGGTGCCGTTGTGGTAGTCGGTCAACTGATGCCTCACCTGCATTTCCCTTTGGTGCTCGACTGTGTACAAGTCGGTCGCTACGGTGCGGAAACCAGTGGTGGTGCCTTGCAGTGGCGTACGCGCCCCAAAGAACCACTGGCAGGTGCTGTGGTTTTGCTGGTGGACGATATCCTTGATGAGGGTATCACCCTGCAAGCTTTGCAGGAATACTGCATGGCGGAGGGCGCTGCTGCCATTCATACGGCGGTGATGGTGCGGAAAGTCCGTCCTCGCGCGGCTGATGTGCAGGTGGACTATGTGGGGCTGGAAGTGCCGGACCTCTTTGTGTTCGGTTACGGGTTGGATGCCCGCGGCTTGGGGCGGAATGCACCGGGTATTTTTGTTTTGCCGGAGGACGGCTGATGGGTGTGGTGGGCATTATTGGTGGCAGCGGTCTGACCCGGCTCAAAAATTTGCAGATTCGCAACCGTCGGGTGATCCGCACCCCCTTTGGTGAGACCTCTGGCCCGCTGACTTTCGGCCAGCTCGGTGGACAGGAGGTGGTGTTTATTGCCCGCCACGGTTATGGGCACACCATTCCTCCGCACCGGGTCAATTATCGCGCCAATATCTGGGCACTGCACCATGTGGGGGTGACCCATGTTATTGCGGTGGCGGCGGTGGGCGGAATCTCTGCAGCTATGCAGTCAGGCGTTATTTGTCTACCTGATCAGCTGATTGATTACACCAGCGGGCGTCCCGGCACCTTCTTTGAAGGTGGGGAAAGCATGGTGGTGCATATCGACTTTTCTCAGCCCTATTGTCAGGGGGTACGTGAGCGCCTGCTGCAGGCGGCGGGATCTGCGGATATCGCGGTTATTGACGGCGCCACCTATGCGGCTACCCAGGGACCGCGCCTGGAAACCATCGCCGAAATTCGCCGTATCGAAAGGGACGGTGGAGATGTGGTGGGGATGACCGGGGCTCCGGAAGCGGTACTGGCCCGGGAAATTGGTCTGTGCTACGCGCCCTTGTCGCTGGTGGTCAATCCGGCGGCGGGCAAGTCGGCGGAGCCGATTACCATGGAAGCCATTGATGCCGTCATGCACGAGGGAATGGGGCGGGTGCGAAAAGTGCTGGAAAACGCCGTGCCGTTGCTCGCGGACTGTCGGCAGTGCAGTTGTACCACTTCTGTGGGACCGGAAGCCCTCAAGCATTTGCATAACAAAAAGTAACCCAATGGCGCGCGTCTATGGCATCCTCTGCTGCCGGCACATTGCGGAAGCCGTCAGCGCATGGTGACGAATTCCTCGGAGCTGGTGGGATGGATGGCAATGGTGTCATCAAAATCCTGTTTGGTCGCGCCCATGCGCAGGGCTACCGCAAAACCCTGAAGCATTTCGTCCACACCGTCACCGATGGCATGCAGGCCAACAATCTTTTCCTCCCGGCCCACCGTGACCAGCTTCATCGCGGTTTTTTCCGGTTCCACCGAAAAGGCGCGGAGCAGCGGGGTGAAGGCCGTCTGGTAGATTTTGACCGCTTCTTCTCCATATTGTTTCTGGGCGGCTGCCTCGCTGAGCCCGATGGTCGCGATGGGGGGATGACTGAAGATCACTGTGGGTACCAGATGGGTATCGAGATGACGCTCTGTCTGGGCGTCGAAGAGGCGGTCGGCGAGACGACGGCCAGCGGCGATGGCGACGGGCGTGAGTGCAGGGCCGGCGGTGACATCGCCAACCGCATAGATGCCGGATGCCTGGGTATTCTGGAAAGCATTCACGGGGATAAAACCTTGCGGGTCAGCGGCAATGTTCGCGAGCTCCAGGCCAAGGTCGGCGCTGTTCGGGCGGCGACCGATAGCCCAGATGATGGCATCCAGCCCACCGAGGCAGTCACCATCCTGAAAGTGCAGGCACAAGCCATCGGCGCGTTTTTCCACTTCCCGGACCTGGCGTTGGGCAAGGAGACTGATACCTTGATGGAGCATGGCATCCATGAGATTTTCGCGTAGCATCGGCTCGAAATCGTTAAGGAAATGCTTGCGACGCATAACCAGAGAAACGTCGCTGCCGAGAGCGTTGAGTACCCCTGCGAGCTCCACCGCGATGTAACCTGCGCCGACCACGGCAACACAGCGCGGTACCTTTTCGAGGGTAAAAAACCCGTCTGAGGTGATGCCCAGTTCGGCACCCGGAATGTCGGGCCAGACCGGCTGTCCGCCCGTGGCAATCAGAATATGCTCGGCTTCTAGTGTATTGTCATCCACACGGACCTGATGCGCGCCGGAGAAACGGGCATGCCCGCGAATCAAGGTAACGCCATTACCATTCAGGCCCTGGGCATAGCGGCCATTGAGTCGCCCGATGTAGGCGTCGCGCTGCTGCTTCAGGAGTTCCCAGTGGAAACGGAGTGCTACGGCATCAAAGCCGTATTCTTCCGCCATTTTCATCTGTCCGGCAAGGTGGGCGGCATTCCAGAAGATTTTTTTGGGGACGCAGCCTGCATTCACGCAGGTGCCGCCCAATGGACCGGCGGCGACCAGCGCGGTGCTTGCTCCATAGCGGGCGGCGCGGTTGGCCATGGCGATGCCGCCGCTGCCCCCGCCGATGACAATGAGATCATAGGATTGCGTCATGGCATCTCTCTTTTGCTAGGGATTAAACGAAACAAAAGGGCCGACGTCGCGGCGGCTGTTTGCTCGCGTCGACAACGGCCCGGAGTGTGTCCGTCCTTGTTCCTACTATACGCTTACTTTTCGCCGAAGTATTTCTCCAGGTCGTCAGCGCCGCCAATGTGTTTGCCGCCGACAAAGACTTGCGGCACGGTGGAGCGTCCGCTCACCGCGCGAATGGTGCGCGAGCTGACACCGGTGCCTATACCGGTCCTGATCTCCTCGAAGGCCATGCCATGCGCCTTCAAGAGCGCCTTGGCGCGGGCACAGTGCGGGCAGCCCTCACGGGTGAAGAGGGTGATGAACTCTGGGTCGCGTGCTTCGGGGTTGAGGTAGTGGAGCATAGTGTCGGCATCAGAAACCTCGAAGGGATCACCGGGCTTGTCGGGCTCGATAAACATCTTGTCGATGACACCGTTCCTTACCAGCATGGAGTAGCGCCAAGAGCGTTTGCCGAAGCCGAGTTCGCTCTTGTCCACGAGCATGCCCATGCCTTCCGTGAATTCGCCATTGCCATCGGGAATCAGATGGATGTTTTCGACCGCCAGATCCTTGGCCCAGGCTTCCATGACAAAGGCGTCATTCACGGATACGCAGAGAACGTCATCGACGCCATTTTCACGAAAGGTCGGCGCGAGTTCGTTGTAGCGGGGCAGATGGCTGGATGAGCAGGTCGGGGTATAGGCGCCGGGTAGAGAAAATACGACGACGGTTTTGCCCTTGAAAAGATCGTCGGTACTGACGTCGCGCCACTGGTTGTTGTCGCGGGTGTGGAATACGACTTGGGGAATGCTTTGGCCTTCGATGCTGGTGAGTTTCATCTTCGTCTCCTGTTTGCGCTACAGTTGCGGTACGATTGCCGGTACCCGATGTGCGTGGGGGAGTCTTACCGCACATGGGATGATTGTAGACAAAGTCTAAAATAAAATCAAGTATCAAATTGGGCGGCTGGAACATACAGATCAGGCGGTGCTCCAGCCCAAGTAGGCGGCCGCGGTGTCGAGACCCCCATAGCGAATCTGGAAATCCGCCTGAGCGCGAATGACCGCCCTGGCATGGTAGGCGATGCCGACTCCCGCCCGGCGAATCATGGGCAGATCGTTGGCGCCGTCGCCGATGGCGATGCAATGGCCGGCATCGGTGCCTAAGCCGGCGGCCAGCAGATCGAGGATATCGGCTTTGGCGGCGGCATCGATGATGTCACCGAGCACCTGGCCGGTGATCTGTCCGTCGATGATCTCCAGGGTATTGGCGAAGGCGTAATCGAGGTCCAGTGTTTCCTGAAGATGTCGGGCAAATTGCGTGAAACCACCAGAAACAACACCGACCTCGACGCCCTGCGCCTTGGCTGCAGCGACCAACTCGCGGGCTCCAGGGCTGAGGGAGAGCCGTTCGCGGATGATTGCGTCGATGGTGTCCGCGGGTGTGCCAGCGAGCAGACGCACCCGTTCGCGCAGGGAGCTCTGGAAATCCAGTTCGCCGGCCATGGAGCGTTCGGTGAGGGCGGCGACCTGGCGCTTGAGACCGAGATAAGCGGCCATTTCGTCGATACACTCGATACTGATGAGGGTCGAATCCATATCGGTCAGGAGGAGGCGAAAATGACCCCGGTCCCAGAGACTGGTCACGGCGGCATCGAGAGAAATTCCCTCCAGGGCTTCGATGAGGCAATGGTTGGCCGCGCCCAGCGGGCCATCGGGTCCGTGCAGAATGAGGGCCAAATCGTCTCCCTGACCATGCAGTATGCGACCGGGAATAAAATTTTGCAGATGCAGGGTAGTGAGTGCCCGGCGCAGTGCTTCGGGTTGCCCCACGCCATGCAGCACCAGACGCACGCTGCTGCTGGCGCTGCTCATCGGTGCCCAGATGACTTCCCGCCCCTGATGCAGTGCCTGCCGCGAGAGTTCATCCAGAAACGGCGCGATCTCGCCCACGGTGACCGGCAGTTCCCAGCTTTGCAGCCAGCAGTCCCAGACCTCCTGGTGGCTTTCTACTTGGGCCACCAATTGCCCCATGCTGGCCGGGAGCTGCATGGGGCCGTGTGCGGCGGGGCTGAGAATGGCGAGGCGTGTGCTGCTCATGGCTAGATCCTTAGTTGGTCAATGAGTTGCAATAATTCCTGACAGCGCGCTTCACCATCGGGTAGGTCGCGGCGAATGCGCAGGCGGTGCTCGCCGTCCAGTTGGTAGATACTGTGGGGCTGCTGGATGAGCTGGATGATTTTTTCAGGGGCCACCTGATTTTCGGCGGCAAATTGCAGACGGGCACCGGCAGGACCCGCGTCGATCTGGGCGATGCCGATCTGGAGGGCGCTCAAGCGCAACCGAGTCTGGCAGAACAGGGTGCGGGTCGGCGCAGGAATGGGTCCGAAGCGGTCGATCATCTCCACCATGATCTCACCAATGGCGGCATCACTGCGCACGTCACTGAGGCGTTTATAAAGTTGCAGGCGCAAGTGCACGTCGGGCAGGTAGTCACCGGGTATCAACGCAGGCGTGTTGAGATGGATTTCCGGGCCACTGGCACGCTGTTCTTCCAGGCTGCGGGGATCATGTCCGGCACGAATGGCCTCCACCGCATCGTTCAGCCATTCCATAAAGAGGGTGAAACCCACTTCATCCATGTGCCCGCTTTGCTCCTCGCCGAGCAACTCGCCCGCCCCGCGGATTTCCAGATCGTGGCTGGCCAGGGCAAAGCCGACGCCGAGATCTTCCAGGGACTGGATGGCATCGAGGCGGCGCCGGGCATCGTCGCTCATGGCGCGCGGGTCCGGAGTGAACAGATAGGCGTAGGCGCGCTGGTGCGAGCGACCCACCCGGCCACGCAACTGATGGAGCTGGGCCAGACCGAATTTGTCGGCGCGGTTGATGAGGATGGTGTTGGCATGGGGATTGTCGATACCTGACTCGATAATGGTGGTGCTGAGGAGGATGTCGAAGCGCTGATGGTAAAAGTCCAGCATCACTGCTTCCAGCTCGCCCTCGGGCATCTGGCCATGGGCCACGCGCAGGCGCGCTTCCGGTAACAGGCGGCGCAGAGTGGTGGCCATGCGCTCAATGTCGCGCACCTCATTATGCAGAAAATACACCTGACCGCCGCGATGCAGCTCGCGCTGGCAGGCTTCGATCACCGTCGCATCATCCCAGATCTGCACAAAGGTGCGTACCGGCTGGCGGCGCTGGGGTGGCGTGGCGATGATGGATAAGTCACGCAGGCCGGCCAGCGAGAGATTCAGGGTGCGCGGGATAGGGGTGGCGGTCAGCGTGAGAATATCCACCTCGGCGCGCAGGGCCTTGATCCGTTCCTTCTGGCGTACCCCGAAGCGATGCTCCTCATCCAGAATCAGCAGGCCCAGGTCGTGGAAGGCGACATCCTTTTGCAGCAGGCGATGGGTGCCGATGAGGATGTCCACCTCCCCGGCGGCCACGGCGGCGAGCACCTGCTTGTGCGTTTTGGCACTCTGGAAACGGGAGAGCACTTCCACCCGCAGGGGCAGTCCGGCGCAGCGGTCCCGGAAGTTCTCGTAATGCTGTTGGGCGAGCAGGGTAGTGGGCACCAGCACTGCCACCTGCGCACCACTGTGCGCCGCCAGAAAGGCCGCGCGGAGTGCCACCTCCGTTTTGCCGAAGCCCACATCGCCGCAGACCAGGCGGTCCATGGGGTGGGGACTGGTCATGTCGGCAATGACCGCGTCAATGGTCTGCTGCTGATCTGGGGTTTCCTCAAAGGGGAAGCGGGACACGAATTCCCAGTAGGCGTCATCGGGTGCGGGAAAAGCCCGACCGGTGCGCGCCGCGCGGCGCGCATAGATATCCAGCAGTTCGCTGGCGGCATCGATGGCCTTTTGCCGCGCCTTGGCCTTGGCCTTTTCCCAGTGATTGCTGCCCAGGCGGGAGAGTACCGGTTCCGTCGCACCGTTACCCACATAGCGCGCAATACGATCCAGATGATCCGCCGGGACGTAGACGAGATCGCCGTTGGCGTACTCCAGGACCACGTATTCATTGATGTCGCCCTGCGCGGCAAAGGGCGTGGCCAAGCCCTGAAAACGGCCGATGCCGTATTCCTCATGGGTAACGGCGTCACCCGCCTGTAAATCGCCGAGATCGCGGACCAAGCCTTCAATGCTGCGCTGCCGGGCGTTAGTGCTGCGCCGCTGGGCAAAGACGCGATCACCAAAAATTTGCGCCTCGGAGACCAGCGCCAGTCTGACCAAGCCATTTTCCTTGATGAGCAAGCCGCGTTCCAGGGGCGCCACGGTGATGGCGATCCGTTCCGTACCAGCCAGAAACTCCGGCCAGTCATGGACGCGGACAGGAAGCAGACCCGCTTTGCCGAGGCGTTCTGAGAGAGCCTCCTGGCGGCCCGGCGATTCGGCGGCGAGGATGACCCGACCTGCTGTTGGCAGGTGGCGCAGAAAAGTGTCGAGCGCGGCCAGCGGCGCTTCTGGATGGCCATGGAGATCGGGGAGGGGGGCGGTCGGCAGACGTTCCGCGTCGCCTTCCTGTTGTCCATGCACCAGCGCCTGGCTATGCAAAGCGTCTTCCCATTCAGTGGGGGTCAGAAGCAATTCGTCCGGGGGCAGTATGGGATACGCGGTATCGTGGGCGCGTTCCTCGTGGCGTTCCTGCCAGTCCTGGCGGATATGCCGGGCGGAGGCCTCCAGGCCGGGGGGCAAAAAGATGATACCGTCTTTGGGAAAGTGCATCAGCAGATGACTGCTCTCGGGAAAGAAGAGCGGGAGATAATGTTCGGCGCCTTGGGGTACTTGTCCGCGACTGGCCGCCCGGTATATCTCGGCACGTTGTGGGTCACCGCTGAAGCGGGCGCGGAACTGGCTGCGAAATTCCTGCAGCGCGGCAGCGTCCACCGGCACTTCCCGCGCCGGGAGCAGAGAGACCCGCTCGACCTTTTGCAGGGTACGCTGGGTTTCCGGGTCGAAGGCACGGATGCTCTCCACTACTCTATCGAAGAGTTCAATGCGGTAGGGCAGGGGGCTGCCACTGGGAAAGAGATCAATGATCCCGCCGCGCCAGGCCAATTCGCCGGCCTCCGAAACCTCACTGACATTGCGATAGCCGGCATCGATCAGACGTTGACGGAAACCCTCTGGATTGAGGTGGTCGCCCACGGCGAGGACAAAAGCGTGCTGGTCGAGGAAGCTGCGTGGCGGTAGGCGCT
This sequence comes from Acidithiobacillus sp., assembly GCF_027322205.1. Lineage (GTDB taxonomy): Bacteria > Pseudomonadota > Gammaproteobacteria > Acidithiobacillales > Acidithiobacillaceae > Acidithiobacillus. The sequence goes on along the minus strand of NZ_DAHVHY010000020.1, from coordinate 4,869 downwards.
GCAGGACGGCGGACAGTGGGGCGAGGCACACGCCACGCCATTCCGGCAGCGCCGCCAGGGTGGTCAGACGGGTGGCCGTGGCATCCGCCGGAGGCGCCAGGCGATCATAGGGAAGGATTTCGCGGTCTGGGAAAATCAGCGGCGCTGGTAAGTCTGGTGCGAAAAAATGCCATTCGCGCCGCCATTCTTCCACGTCGCGGGTGTTCGGCAGCAGAATCAGTAGCGGGCGCTGCCACTGCCGCGCCATCTGCGCCGCCAGCCAGCTATCCGCAGCACCGTAAATTTGACTAAATGCGCGTGCCGCCCCGGCGCGCGGCGGGGTGCCGAGAGAAAGACTGCGATCCAAGAATGTCTGATCTTATGTGGGGACTCTGAAGGGTCCTAGTGTAAAGGGGTGCTGTGGAAACTGCAAAACGGGATACCGAGCGACAATCTAATTCTCGCCCTGTGCCCCCTGTCGGTTGCCACCAAAGCATAAGGTCCCTCTCCCGGCCCAGAATCTGAGGGCGCGCACCAGTCGCAATGAACGTTAATCTGAGATAACCTTGAGACGAAGTGGGCAGGGCATCGTTTAATGTGATGGGCGACCGCCGTAGGATCGGCAAAATGGGGGCTCAGATCACACTGAGCAGTGGCCAAGTGCCAAGTGGATGCACAGACAGGTAACTACCTGTCAAGGTCATAGATCACAATAACAAAAGGAAAAAGTAAAGGATGGGCCGATTGCTTTCGGTGATCAACCGCTATTTGCCGCTACTTTTCTTAATGGTTTTGGTTTTAGCGATCGCCAAAGCGTTCCATCTTTACTGGCCGTTTATTCAATCACGCCTAGTCGCCTTTGTCGCGCATCTGAACCTGCTGGTGCGTTATGGCGTCTGGGTTGTCGTGTTGTTGTTATTCATAGGTCTTGGGGTGTTGGCGGTGTTGAGTCTGATGTCTCATGCCGGACGATTACCGCAATCCATATCGCGGAGGAGATGGATCATGGATATTCTAGATCGCCTGACCAATCGTGTGGCCCTGGAAGAACGCCTCAGCACCAACGCGGATGCGACCTTTATTGATGCGGATGCCCTCTCCCATGCACTCAAATCAAAAGTGATCGGCCAGGATGCTATTTGTGACGATCTGGCGGCGCAGATTCGCCGTCGTTTGGCGCTCCAGCAGCGTGGGAAGCCTGTCGGGATATTTCTGTTCGCGGGGAATCCGGGAACGGGTAAAACATACATGGGCAAGCGCCTGGCAACGGAGCTGGGGCGGAAACTTCTTCATATTGATATGACACAATTTTCCAGGGGGATGGCGGGGACGGCCTTGTTCGGGTCTCCCAGGGGGTACGTGGGATCAGACAATTACGGCAAGCTCACCAGTGGCCTGCGTGACAGCCCGGATGCTGTCGTGTTGCTGGACGAAATTGAGAAGGCCGATCCGGAAATCCATAAAAAATTTCTCACGGCGTGGAACGACGGGTTTATCACAGAGGCTTCTGATGGCAAACAGATATCTACCACAAGAGCCATTTTTGTGTTGACCACCAATGCCGCTATTGATGTCTTGGAGGATATTCGCCAGCAGTACTCCCAAGCGCCTGACGAGATGCGCAGAGCCTCCACGAATACCTTGAAGGAATCAGGATTTGCGCCGGAGGTGCTCAGTCGGATTGACCGGATTTTTGTTTTCTCCCGGTTGACGGGTTTGGATGTAGCCCGTGTTACCGCGTTGGAAATAGAACGGATGATCGAAGGTTATGGACTGCAGGTAGCAGATCAGGGAATCGATCCGGAAATTCTGTATCGGTTAATGGAGCGTCAGGAGAAACTGGCCGACACGGCTTCTTCCCGTGATCTCATGCGTGCTATCGAAGAATCCATTGCCGACTCTTTGATAGCGGCTAAACAACAGGGGGCCAGATGTGTGGCATTGATAGAAGGCCAAGGCGTTGTTTTCGCTAGGCCGGTAGCGTGTCCAGAGTGAAATAACCATGATAGACGGACCCCGCCCGCAAAAATCGCTGAAAAGCAGTTTCAGTCATCTGTGGCGACAGGCTCCATTATGGCGATGGACGCTCATAGGTGCCGGACTGTTTGCATCGGTGACTTTTATTTATCCTCCGTGGCAGTGGGGAGCAGCGACTCCGTCCGCAAGGGCCCCGATGACCAGCCAGAATGCCCAGCATGTTGCCGCGGCGCAGCCTCAATCATCTGCAGCGCTGTCGCCGCCGCAACCCATCGTCTCCAACAAGTTACCAGAACCCGTTGTGCACACCGCCGCGCCAGCACAGGTCAGGGTCGAACCGCAGCCTGTTCTGAAGCCGCTTCGTCCGCAGGCACAGACACCATCAGTACCACCCTCGCCGTTGGTGCCGCGCCAGGGAATGATAAGCAGCCAACTCTTTGAGGCTGACCAGAATTGTAATGACAATGGACCAATGCGGGTGCGCTTGAATGTGCCACCTCCAGTATCCGGGAGAGTCGTTGGTTTTCTTCCGCCAGCTATCGCCAGAAATCTTATTACGCGCTCTGAGCAGTTGGCTAATGGAAAAATCGATCCTGAATATACGGATAATCTTAGGGCGGTAGTACACCCATCTGGTGCGCCTTACGGGGTACGCACCACCGCTATTGTTCCGCCGCAGATGAATGTTTATGTTGGTGAGCAGATATCATTTGTTGGTGGACATGCATCTCCACAATCTGCCTGTCGCTACATTCCAAATCTGATTTCAAAAGAAGACAAATAAGGAGGTTCACATGGAGCGCGTCTGGGTGGTAATCCCGGCAGGAGGACGGGGACAGCGCTTCGGTGCTGTGCAGGCCAAGCAGTACGTTCTGCTGCGCGGCCGTCCCGTCATTGCCCACACCCTGGCGGCCTTCCTTCGGGAGCCGCGCGTTGCCGGCATTCAGTTGGTTCTGCCGGGCGAGGATATTGCGACAGGAGCCTGGCGGGAGTTACTGGGACCCATGCAGGAGCCGTTCCTGCCCCCTGTCGTCGGCGGTGCTCTGCGTGCGGATTCAGTACGCCTCGGTCTGGAGGCCCTGCTGCGGCAGGGGGCAGTGGTGTCCGACTGGGTGCTGGTGCATGATGCCGCTCGGCCCTGTCTGCGTCGCGAAGACCTGTTACTTTTGCTCGACAGTCTGGCGCATTCGCCCCAGGGTGCTCTTCTCGCCGTACCGGTTGCCGATACGCTGAAGCGTGCTGAGGATGACCATTCCTTGGGCACTGTAGATCGTGAGGGGTTGTGGCGTGCTCTCACACCACAGGCATTTCCCATCGGCGCCCTGCTGGCTGCTCTGGAAGCGGCGCGCGGACAGAATCTGCAGATCACCGATGAGTCCTCGGCGATGGAATGGCAGGGCTGGCGCCCCCGTTTGATTCACGGGCATGGTGACAATATCAAGGTCACCCTGCAGGATGATCTCGTGCTGGCAGCCGCCGTTCTTGCCGCTCGTGATGAAGAAGAGTAACCCCATGCAATTGCGTATTGGTCATGGCTTTGACGTACATGCGTTGGTGACGGCTAGACCCCTTGTTCTCGGCGGTGTGACGGTCCCCTACAAACTTGGCCTTGCCGGCCACTCCGATGCTGATGTGCTCCTTCACGCCATCTGCGATGCGCTGCTGGGGGCGGCCGCCCTGGGCGACATCGGTCGCCATTTTCCCGACACCGACGTCCGTTTCGCCGGCGTAGATTCCCGGCTCCTGCTCCGGCATTGTCACCAGTTGGTTCAGGAGAAAGGTTTTTCGGTAGGCAATGTGGACGCGACCATCGTCTGTCAGCGTCCCAAATTGGTAACTCATATCCCACAGATGCGCGCCCATATTGCCTCTGACCTCGTCGTGGAGCTCGATGCGGTCAATATCAAAGCGACTACTACCGAGCAATTGGGCTATACCGGTCGGGGTGAAGGCATTGCCGCCCACGCCGTCGTTTTGATTCAGCATGTCTGAAAGTCCGCCGCGCATCTATCCCGCAGAGGGCGGTCTGCTCGGTGCCGAATTGCGACAGACTCCGGAAGACTTTCAGGTCACGGAACTGCTGCCCTTTGCCGCATCCGGTTTGGGCGCCCACCACTGGCTGGTGGTAGAGAAGCGCGGCCTCAATACCCAGGATGTGGCCAACCGCCTGGCGCGCTGCGCGGGGGTGGCGGTCCGTGATGTGGGCTTTGCCGGTCTCAAGGATCGCCATGCCGTTACCCGGCAGAGTTTTACGGTGCCGGCTACGCCGGGTCCTGATCCGGACTGGACTAGCCTGGAAGATGACAGCCTGCGTTTTCAGCAGATCGGTCGCCATGACCGTAAATTGCGTCGGGGCGTGTTACGTGGCAATCACTTCCAGCTCATTCTGCGCGCCACCACGGGAGAGCACAGTCTCTGGGACGCCCGTCTGCAAGGTCTCGCGCAAGGTGGGTTCCCCAACTATTTTGGCGCCCAGCGCTTCGGGCACCGTAATTTGCAGGCGGCCGCGCGACTGTTATCCGGGCAGCCGATGCGGGTAGACCGCCATCGGCGCGGCCTGCTCTGGTCCGCTGCCCGCTCCGCCCTGTTCAATCTGGTCCTTGCGGAGCGGGTGCGGCAAGCTAACTGGACGGAGATTCTGCCGGGTGAAGTCGTGCAACTGGCGGGCTCGCACAGCATTTTTCTGGCGGAGGACGATGATCTGACGGATCTGCAGGTGCGCGCCGCCGACTGGGACCTGCATCCTACCGGCCCTCTGCCGGGCCGTGGTGGGTTGGCGCCGACTGCCGCCGCCGCGGCGCTAGAGATATTGGCCCTGAGTGCCGGACCCATTATCGTTGGTGCAGCAGGCGATGGCCTGCACTGGGCACAACGCCTTGCGGAACAGGGACTGGATGCCGCCCGGCGTCCCTT
>NZ_DAHVHY010000001.1 GCF_027322205.1 Acidithiobacillus sp. | reverse complement strand
GGCGGCGGCTCCTGGAAGAGCAGCGCGACCTGCCCGCGATAACCGCCGATGGGGTGTCTATTCATCTGCGCGCTAATATTGAATTGCCAGGCGATACCGATATGGTGCGGCGTATGAACGCCGATGGGGTGGGCCTTTATCGTAGTGAGTTTCTCTTCATGAATCGCCCGGACATCCCGGATGAGGAAGAGCAGTTCCACGCATTTGCCCGAGTAGTCGGGCAAATGGATGGGGCACCGGTGACGATCCGCTCTCTCGACATTGGTGCCGACAAGGGCCTCCGCGATGACGATGCCGGGCTCCACGTGGCGCTTAATCCGGCCCTTGGCTTGCGTGGGCTGCGTCTTTGTCTGCGGCGTCCGGAGTGGTTCCGGCCGCATCTGCGCGCCATTCTTCGGGCTTCGGCACTGGGGCCGGTACGGCTGATGCTGCCCATGCTCAGCAGCATGGGGCAATTACTGCAAACCCGGGCGCTGGTCAGCGAGTTGCAGGCAGAATTGCGCGCCGAAGGGTATAACTACGACCCGGATATGCCTATGGGGATTATGGTGGAAGTGCCTGCCGTGGCGATGGCCGCACACTACTTTGCCGGGCGGGCCGATTTTTTCTCCATCGGTACTAACGATCTGATTCAGTACGCGCTGGCGGTGGATCGCGGTGATGATGACGTCAATGATCTCTTTGACCCCCTGCACGCCGGGGTGTTGGCGATGATTCAATACACCATCGCCGCGGGTCATGCACGGGGCATCCCCGTGGCCATGTGCGGCGAGATGGCCGCGAATCCGGCCTTTACGGCGCTGCTGCTGGGATTGGGGTTGCGTGAATTCAGTATGTATCCCGGCGCTATTCCCGAGGTCAAGGAAGTGATCCGGCAGACCACCATTACGGATGCCGAGGCTCTGGCTGCCCGTGCGCTTTCCGGAGAAATACCGGTGTTGACGGGGGGGGGCGGGCATAGTTAGGCTGAGCCTGCACAGGATTGCGACGTCTGTTATTGTCGTATTGATCCTCATTGTTTCGGGTGTTGTGCTGTTTTGGTTCGTGGGTGGCCCCTACTACGTTTTAGAGAGGATTTTAGCTGCCCGCTTGCAGCAGCCAGTATATCTCGCCACCAACCCGGAATGGCATTGGGGAAAACAAGAACTGCAGATTACGTTACCGGGTCTGCGCGTCGGTCCAGCGGCCCACCCCCAGTTCAGCGCCAGTCGGCTCATGGTGGCGTTAGACTGGCGCCCCCTCCTGCACGGTCAGATAAAACTCCAGCAAATTGTGCTGGATGCGCCCATGCTTGACGGGCCATGGAAAGGCGGTGGTAGCGCTGGCGGTGCTGCTCTTTCCCTGCCAGGCAAGATGATAATTCGCGACGGCACGCTGCGCTGGCCGAATGTGGCGGGGCATACCTTGTCCCTAACGGCCGTGAATGGGCAGATGTTGGCGAAGGGTCTCAGTCAGTTGGCGGGTGACTGGCACTGGCGGGGAAAAGGCGGTCGCTGGCATTTTGCGGTCGAGATGGCGCCGGCACCTACGGTGTTCGCGCGGAAGGTTTCTTTGCAAGTGGGTACAACTATTGATCCGACGCTCCTGCAGGTGGCTATTCCAACGCTCCAAAGCGCAGCAAAGGGCGTGGTCGTGCCAGCGCTGCGCGTCCGTTGGCAAGCGCGTGGGCAAGGTCCGGCGCAGTTGCGCTTGCAGGCGTTGCGTCTGAATATGGCACAAAGCCAGCTTGCGGTACAGGAAGGTGCGCTGACAGCGGGGGATGACCTGGCACTCCAAGTCCAAACACTGGGTCTTAACTGGAAGACGTTGCAGGGTCATCTGGCCTATCAAATTACTATCCGGCGCTTGCCCCGGTTGGCTACCCGCTGGGGGCTTTCTCTGCCGAAGCTGACAGACCCTAATGCTTTGCAACGATTGACGTCGACGGGCGCAGTCCAGTTAGATGGCCCCCATTTCCAGTGGGTTGTCACTCAGGGCGAGTTGGATGACAGTGTCTGGATGGGCAAAATATTCGGGACCTGGAGACCGCTGGCTATTCATGTCAATCTGAGCGTGGCGCAGTTCAATCTCGGCCATTATCTGCCTGCTCCCCGACCAGGCAAAGCGGCGCGGCTTCCCACACTGCCGCAGCAATGGCCAGTCACTGGCAAAATCCACGTCACAAAGCTGCTTTGGGGTAAAATTAGCGCCCGCGATCTGGTTATTCGCAGCACAGTCTCCAAGGCGCGGCCATGATCCCCATCGCGGAAATTCTGCTGGACTGGTATGCCCGCCACGGGCGCCACGACCTGCCGTGGCGCCAGACCCGCGACCCCTATCGCCTCTGGCTTGCAGAAATCATGTTGCAGCAAACCCAGGTGGAGAGCGCCAAACCGTATTACGCCCGCTTTCTGCAAGCCTTGCCGAACTGGCAGGCATTGGCAGCGGCGCCGCAGGATCAGGTGCTTGCCCTGTGGAGCGGGCTCGGTTATTACGCCCGAGCCCGCAACGCCCAGCGCGCGGCGCAGGAGGTGGTCACGGGCTTCGGCGGCCACTTTCCCGATACCCTCGAAGCAGCCGTCACCCTGCCGGGGGTGGGCCGCAGTACGGCGGCGGCGGTGCTCGCCAGCGCCTATGGGCAAAGACAGGCCATCCTCGACGCCAATGCCCGGCGCGTGCTCATCCGTAGCCATGCGATAGAAGCTGATCCGAAAGTCAGTGCGACTCAGCAGTGGCTTTGGACACTGGCCAGTGCCCTTACTCCTGAAGATGCCCACGGCTACAATCAAGCCATTCAGGACCTCGGTGCCCTGATCTGTACCCCACGCCAGCCGCGTTGCCCGAATTGCCCTTTGGCTAGCCGTTGTATGGCCCATGCCCAAGGACGCAGTCATGCCCTGCCCGTGACGGTTAACAGGCCCCCAAAACCGCAGCGCTGTGCCTTTTTTCTCCTGGTCGTGGATATGGAAGGGCAGATATTGCTGGAAAAGCGACCGGATTCCGGCATCTGGGGCGGGCTCTGGTGTCTGCCTCAGGCCGCGCCCGATGGCGGTGAATTCCCCATCCTTTGTAGCGATATCCTGCATCCGCTGGAAGACACCCCTACCGTGCGGCAATCTTTGCAAGCGGCATGGTCGCGTCGTCTGGGACTGCGTCTTCAACTGAAGGTATTAGAGGAAGAGCAGCAACATGTTTTTACCCACTTCCAGTTGCGTTTTCGCTGTGCCCATGCGCGCGTTTTGGACAACGCCGTTGCGGATTCGGCAGCCACTCTGCGTTGGTGTCGCCCCGCAGACGCTCTGACACAAGGCTTGCCCACGCCCATCCGTCGGATTCTACGGGATAGAAGCGGAGGTCGCTGATCTCTCTTTTGCTATGTGTGCCGCCCAGTTAAGCAGCCATACCCTGTGGCTTATTCCTGAGCGGTGAGTTCAGGTAATATAGAGCCACACAGCGTTATCCACCCCGGAATTATTGAGGAACTTCTGTTATGTCACGAATGGTACAGTGCGTAAAACTCGGCCACGAGGCCGAAGGTCTTGATCGTCCACCTTATCCTGGCGCCCTTGGCGCGCGAATTTATCAAGAGGTCTCTAAGGAAGCCTGGCAGGGCTGGCTCAAACATCAGACCATGCTCATCAACGAATACCGTCTTTCTCCCATCGATCCCAAGTCGCGGACATTCCTGGAAAAACAGATGGATGCCTATTTCTTTGGCGATGGTGCCCAGGCACCTGAAGGCTACGTACCGCCTGCGCCTTAAATAACCTTAGATGTCTACAGGGTGCTTTCCGGAGCGCCCACAATCCGTGCAGACCTTGGCGTCGTCGTCGGACGACAGGCGCGAAGCGCGCCAGATCATATCGTTATTGCAAGACTGCCAAGTTCTGTCGCCTAAAGGTGACGCAGCAACCTCTCTCCTGTGTGTGCTATTCCCTGTTTTTACTCGGGTAATGGCGGTACATTGCTGCCTGTTGTCCCCGCATGCTGTTTGTTAACATTATGTATGTAAAAGTATTTTTTGTATAAAGAGGCCGCCTATCCTGCACCCCAAAAAACCAAGCGGCAGTTCCCTCCCCTGCTTGCAGGTCGGACATAAGCGACTCATCGACGCTCTCCCACGCGGGAGTAAAAATAATAAGCAATAAAAACATGCTGATAAATATTGGCACGGCTCGTGCTTATACCTCTTCGCTGTCGAAAAACGGCACCGCCGAACGCGGAAACTGAAACCACTTTTTGAGGAGAGCTTACCAATGAAGAAGATTGTTGCCCTGACTGCTGCGCTGTCTTTCCTGACGGCCACTGCTGCTTTTGCCACCGAAGTCCCCGCCGCAAAGGCCCCGGAAAAGACCATGGAGCACAAAGTGATGGAGAAGAAGGTCGAGCACAAGAAAATCGAGCACAGGAAGATCGAGAGAAAGGCTCCTGAGCACAAAATGATGGAGAAGAAGGCCAAGCCTGCGGCCTGATGATTTATCAGGTTGCGCCTCTGCGGCTTGACCTGTTGAGTGCTGATTTCTAAACCCGGGGTGTAAACCCCGGGTTTTTTGATGTCTGCGATTTGCAGTGTTCAGCATTATCCCCGCTAAAATGCATAACGCAGAATCCCATATGACATGAGCCGCTGGCACGGCGCGTCGTCATCGGTCGCTGACTGGGGAAGAGCACATGCATAAGCAATGTAAACCGTATGTAAGTGCCCTCCTGTCTGGATGGCCTGTTTAGGGATGCTCACTTCAACCGGTTCTCATAAGGGCTAAGCGGCATCCGTGTGGCTCCAAGGGTTTACTTTTTTACCTGTTCGGTTGCACATGGGGCGGCAGCCCTTGCACTTTCCAGCCTACGAATCTACGCTGAGACTCTTTTTCTTCGTCGGAGCCTGCTGGCCTATGGCATTACGCCCCAGTTCCATTTCCAAGCTGGCCGTCATTGGTTTTGGTCTGGTCATTGTGCCGCTGGTGCTGGTCATCGTCAGTGTGACCATTTCTATTGCCCACTTTGCCGAGCAGGGGCAGGTGAGTATTTTGCGCGCGGTGGCTATGAGCGATGCCGCCAACCGGATGAATAACGCGGTGCGATCCATGGAGCGTTACGGGCTGCAATATACAGTGTTACAGGACCAGGCGTTGCTGGTGCTCTATGATCAGAGTTTTTCGGAGTACAAGAAATCCAGTGCCCGGTTTGCTGCTGCCGGGCCGTCTCCCGTTGATCAACGACGCCTTCAACGGCTGGCTGATCATCTGGCTCATGCCCGCCAGTTGTTGCCGCTGGTGTCGTTAGAGGGAAATCGCAATGCACTGGAGAGTGACTTCAGTCGTGCCAGCGCTGAGGCGCAACACCTGCAAAGCGATGTCAATGAAGGCATCAGCACCGAGGTGGCCAAGCTGGGCACGCGGGCACTGGCGATCAAGCGTCTGACCATTGTGGAAGTGCTGCTGGTGTTGCCGCTCTCCATTGCCTTTGCGATTCTATTTATCGTGTTGATCACCCGTCCCATCCGGCGTCTTGACCAGGCGGTTTCCGGTCTCGGTGATGGCGATCTGGAAACGCCCATCGCTGTGCAGGGACCGCGGGATATTGCCAGTCTGGGCGATCGTCTGGAGTGGTTGCGTAACCGGCTCAATGCATTGGAGGCGGCCAAACTGCATTTCCTGCGGCAGCTTTCCCATGAGTTGAAGACGCCGCTGACGGCCATTCGTGAGGGCGCAGAACTGCTCCAGGAGGACCTGGGCCATGAACTGGGTGCTGACGAACAGCAGGAGATCGTGCATATCGTTCGCGATAACAGCCTGCGTCTGCAGCGACTGATTGAGGATCTCCTGCGTTTCAGCCTGGCCGAGGGTCCAGTGGGTGCGGGTATGGTGCAGGATGTCTCCCTGACAGCGGTTGTGGAGGATCTGCTGTTGAGCTATAAGCCCAGCCTGCGCAGCAAATCCCTGCATTTGGTCACGGATCTGGCCGATGTGCAGGTGCGTGGTCATGAAGACCGTCTGCGGACTATTTGCGATAATTTGTTGTCAAATGGCGTGAAATTCTCGCCGCAAAACGCTACCATACGGATATATTTGCAGGTACAGGACGAACAAGCGGTCCTTGATGTTCAGGATGAGGGGCCGGGTGTGGCGCCCGAAGAGCGCGAAAAGATTTTCGATATTCTCTACCGGGGCGAGGCCTCGGATGCCGGGAAGATCGAGGGCAGCGGGTTGGGACTGGCCATCGCCAGAGAGTATGTACTGAGTTATGGGGGAAGTCTTGAATTGCTGGATAAAGAAACGCCAGGGGCCTGCTTCCGGTTGCGCCTGCCGATTACAGATCATTCTGGTCCCCACGGTGCTCGCCGTGCTAACCCTGGCGGGTTGCGCGACGACACCATTGCCCATCTCTCCAAACACCGTGACGCTTAAGCCGGGTGAGCAGGTCATACAGGCCAGCACCTTGGCCGCCTTGCAGGCGCGTATTGGCGCATTGGAAAAAATCACTCCAGTGGCCGCGAGTTGTAGTTCCGAAAAGACGGAAGCCGCCAGCCTGAGCAAGCAGCTTTCTGATGCCCGTGCGGGTGATCCGGGCTACCAGAAGCTGGAAGCCCGGGTGAATGATTTGCAAAACCGGCTCGCCCAGTCCCAGCAGCGCGAGATGGAGTTGCGCAAGAAGCTTAATGAACTGGTACAGATCGAAAAAAACGCGCGCTTACCGCAGGGGCACTAAACCAAATGGAAAAGGGCAGAATTTTGCTGGTAGATGATGACGCTGATCTCCTGCGTCTGCTGTCCCTGCGCATGAAAACGGCTGGCTATACCGTCAGTACTGCTGCCAGTGGGAACGAGGCGCTGTCGGTGCTGGCGATGGAGCATCCGTCTTTGGTCATCACCGATCTCAAAATGGATGAGATGGACGGGATGGCACTACTGGACGCCATCCGCCGCGACTACCCGACCTTGCCCGTCATCATCCTCACTGCCCATGGTTCCATTCCCGATGCTTTGCTGGCGGCGGATCAGGGTGTCTTTGCCTTCCTCACCAAGCCCTTTGATGGCAAGGATCTGATGGCGCAGGTGGAGCGCGCCTTCAACCTGACCGCGGCGGTTCTGCCCTCTTCGGGTAAGAAGGGCAGGGACTCCAGTTGGGATCGTATCCTGACCCGCAGCCCCAAAATGCAGACGGTGCTGGATCAGGCGCGTCTGGTAGCGGCGTCTGATGCCAGTGTTTTTGTACATGGTGCCAGCGGTACGGGTAAGGAGTTACTGGCGCAAGCCATTCATCAGGCCAGCCCGCGCCGCAATCAGGCCTTTATCGCACTCAACTGTGCGGCTTTTCCCGAACAACTCCTGGAATCAGAACTCTTCGGGCATAAAAAGGGCGCCTTTACCGGCGCTGCCAATAATCATCAGGGGTTGTTTCAGGCGGCGGAGGGCGGCACACTTTTTCTCGATGAGATCGGCGATATGCCCCTCTCCTTACAGGTCAAGCTGCTACGTGCCTTGCAGGAACGGGTAATCCGCCCCGTTGGCGCCACCGAGAGCATTGCCGTGGATGTGCGGATCATCTCTGCGAGTCACCGGGATCTGGAGCAGGAGATGGCTGCCCGGCGGTTCCGGGATGATCTCTATTATCGCCTTTGTGTGGTGACTCTGGAGTTGCCTGCTCTGGCTGAGCGCCCCGAGGATATCCCGCTGCTGGCCGAGTTTTTTTTACGCGATACGGCGGCCAAGAATCGCAAGGATGTCCGTGGTATCGCGCCGGAGGCCATGGAGTTGCTGGTGGGAGCGCCCTGGCCGGGTAATGTCCGGCAACTGGCCAATGTCATTGAACAGGCGGTGGTGCTGTCTACCACTCCGCGAATCGGTGCGCCCCTCATTCGTCACGCTCTGCGCGACAGAGAGGGTGAAGTCATGCCCCTGGCTGATGCCAAGGGCCGTTTCGAAATGCATTACCTGATCCAGATTATGCGCATGACCCGGGGCAACGTGAGTCAGGCCGCACAATTGGCGCAGCGCAACCGAACGGAGTTTTATCGCCTGCTGCGCCGCTATCACCTGGACCCCGCTGCCTTCAAAGAAACGGGCAGCGATGAAGGCGAAGCGGAGGTATAGTGGATCACCCGATGCGCTGAAGAATCGGCCGGAAAAACTGCTGGTTCAGGGAATGGTCGGCGCTATCAAGATGCACAGATGTTCAAGTTCTTATAGTTAAGAAGAACGAGCATCACCTTCTGGAGACTTTTCATGAAGATAGAATCTATCACCCTGGTGCGGCACAGCATGACGGAGTGGTCAGATAGCGGCAAACATACCTCGGTGACCGATGTGGCATTGACGGCGGAGGGGCGGGCAGACGCGCAAGCGCTCTGGGAATTCTTTGTGGAACAGGGGCATTTTGATGGTATTTACTCCAGCCCTATGCAGCGCGCCCACCATACCGCCATTCTTGCAGGTTTTAGCGATCCGGAATTGCATCGGGGGCTTTGTGAGTGGCGTTATGGTCGTTATGAAGGTATGACGACGGCCGAAATTCGCCGGGAAGATCCGGAATGGAGCGTCTTCCGTTGTGGCGGCCCTGGGGGTGAAAGCCCCGAAGCCGTCAGTGGTCGTTGCGACGAGCTGCTAAAGGAATGGGATGAGAAGGGCCACCGTCATGTGTTGTGTTTTGCTCATGGCCACATTCTGAGGGCGTTGGCTACCCGCTGGCTGGGGCTGGGTCTGTGTTTTGGTGATCATCTGCACTTGGATCCGGGCAGTATCTCTTGCCTGGGTTGGGAGCATGAAGTCCCCGCCCTGCGTTTGTGGAATTACTGCCCGCAGCACTTGGTTACCGGACCGCGCGCTGGCTGATCCAGTGCTTTCTCTGAAGTGGCTGTTCAGGGCAGTAGAAAAGCGGGAGCGACTTGTGCGGCTTGGTGTATCCCTGTGTGGTAGTAACGGGTGCCGGTAAAGGCGTTAGCGTCATCAGTGCGGAAAGCATCCATGGCCAGGCCCTTGCGTCCCAGTGTCCCGCTCCACCAGCCGGAGGGATAGCAGAACTGCGGGAAGTATACGCTGTTCACTGCGTCAAAGCCTGCTTCCGTCATGCGCTGCTGGCACTGACGGATCAGGTCGGCATGTAACAGGGGAGATTCAGACTGGGCCACCAGCACGCCCTGATTGGCCAGCGCATGATAACAAGCCGCGTAAAAGTCCGTGGCGAAAAGCCCTGCCGCCGGTCCGACCGGATCGGTAGAGTCGACGATGATCACATCATAGCGTCCCGCCTCCGCCCCTTTGACCCAGGCGATGCCGTCCGTAAAGTGAAAATGGGCGCGCGGGTCCTTGTTTTTCTCACAGAGATCCGGGAAGAAACGCTCGGCGACGCGGGTGACCCGCTCATCCAGCTCAACCTGCACGGCTTCTTCCACTTCCCGGTGGCGCAGCACCTCGCGCAGGGTGCCGCAGTCGCCGCCGCCAATAATCAGCACGCGCTTTGGTGCCGGGTGGGTGAAGAGGGCCGGATGGCTCATCATTTCGTGATAGAGAAAGTTGTCGCGGTCAGTGACCATGACCAGGCCATCCAGGGTCATGAGGGTGCCGAACTGTTCGGTCTCGAAGATTTCGATGTTCTGATAAGGACTCTGTTCACGATGCAGGACTTCGCGGATTTTCAGGCTCAATGCTGCGCCGTGCTCCTCATAGCGCTCGGTGTACCACAGTTCTGTGCTCATAACCGCCTCTCTCAACGCTGGGGATGGTGTGGGGTACTTGCGGGGGCTTCTGCGGAAGATTCTAGCAGAAGAAAAGGGCGGACCGAATTGCTCCGGCCCACCCGTTACCGCTGTGCTGCGTCATTTCAAGCGCAGAGAACCGGCTTGACGCGCAACTCATGGGCAGGAACACCCATCATATCCACTTGCCCGCGCCTCATCTCCATGGTGGAGACCTGCCCGGCGCCGAAGGCTTCCTTGAGATGGTTCAAGGCATCTTCAGGCTGGATGATATCGCCACAGGTGAAGATATCCACCGCTGCGTACCCATATTCCGGCCAGGTGTGAATGGCCAGATGTGACTCGGCGACGATAACGGCGCCGCTCACCCCGTAGGGCGAGAAGTGATGAAACGTTTGCGTCACGATGGTGCAATTGGCACGCCGGGCGGCCTCGAGCATGGCATCCGTAACATAATCAACATCAGACAAGGTACTGCCGTCACAGTGATAAAAATCTGCAACGATTTGATGTCCCAATGAGCGCATAGGTGCCCCCCTTACCAAAGTTAAAAAGGTTAAGAAGTAGCTCCCGTGCACCCCCAGACAGTACTTGGTTTTATGCCCTACCTTGCTGGAACGATGCCTTGCTCCAAGTCTCTTAAGGACTGACCCCCTTAGTAACTGCTTTCGGTGCCGTGGAAACAGACGACGAACTATACACTTATATGCTTTGGATGCAAGGGTTTTTTGCGGGTGCCGAGGTACGTTTCCCATCGCTTCTTGTGTTGCGTTCTGGCCCCATGCTGACCGTTCGGTTTATACTGTGCGCCATGATTGCAAAAGCAGAGAGTACCCATGGCCGCTGAGGCCCTTGTCGAACTGGAAAACGTGCACTTTTCCCGGGGACCGCACATGGTTCTGGCGGGGGTGGATATGCGTATTTCCCAAGGGGCTATCGTCTCCCTCATGGGTGCGAGCGGTGGCGGCAAGACGACCATGCTGAATCTGATGGCCGGCACCCTGGCGCCCCAGTCCGGGCGCATACGGGTGGCGGGGCAGGATCTGCAGGCGCTGGATTTTGAGGGGGTGTACCGATTACGCCGCCGCATGGGCATGCTTTTTCAGCACAGCGCCCTGTTTACCGATTTTAGCGCCTTTGAGAATGTGGCTTTTCCGCTGCGCCGCCATTTCCGGCTGAGCGAGAGTATCTTGCGTAAACTGGTGTTGATGAAGCTGGAGGCGGTGGGATTGCGGGGTGCGGCTGGATTGATGCCCGCCGAACTCTCCGGCGGCATGGGTCGGCGGGTGGCGCTGGCCCGTGCGGTGGTCATGGACCCGATGCTGATTTTTTACGATGAGCCCTTTACCGGCTTGGACCCCATCAGTGTGGGAATTATCGCGACGCTGATCCGCCGTCTCAATAATGCCCTGGGTGCGACCAGTATTCTCGTCAGTCACGATGTGCAGGAGACTTTTTCTATTGCGGATTATGGTTATATCCTCGCGGGCGGCAAAATTATTGCGGAAGGTTCGCCAGCAGCCTTGCGGGCCAGTGATTCAGAACTGGCCCGGCAATTTCTCGGCGGGCAGCCCGATGGGCCGGTGCCCTTCCATTATCCCGCGAAAGACGATTATGCGACGGCTTTGACAGGTTCAGTGGCAGCGGGTGAGGTGATTTAGATCATGGCCTTTCTGGACTTTGTGCCGAATCTGGGGCGGCGGGTATTGCTGACGATTCCCAACCTGGGTGCCGCGACCCGTTTTTTGCTGCGGAGTTTGGTGGCGGTGCTCAACCGCCATTTCAGCATTCAGCAGCTGCTCAAGCAGGTGTACGGCTTTGGAGTGCGATCACTGCTGCTGATGATGATCGCCGCTTTCTTCACGGGTATGGTGCTGGGCTTTCAGGGCTATTACGCACTGGTGCGCTTTGGCGCGACTTCGGCACTGGGTACCCTGGTCGCCCTGTCGCTCCTGCGCGAACTGGGGCCGGTGCTGACGGCGCTGCTCTTCGCCGGGCGGGCGGGGTCGGCGCTGACCGCCGAAATCAGTTCCATGAAGGCGACGGAGCAGTTAAGCGCCATGGAAATGATGGCGGTCAACCCGTTTGCCTGGGTCGTGGCGCCCCGCCTCTGGGCGGGGATCATTGTCGTGCCTATACTCTGCGTTATTTTTGATCTGGTCGGTATCTTTGGTGGATACCTCATTTCGGTGCCGGTGCTGGGTGTGGATGGCGGCACTTTTTGGGCGCAGATGCAGTCCAATGTGACGTTTTCCGGCGATATCCTGACCGGTCTGTTCAAAGCCCTTTGCTTTGGACTGGTGGTGACCTGGATCGCCGCCTGGCAGGGTTACGCGGCACAGCCGACTGCGGAAGGCGTGGGTAATGCCACGACGCGCAGCGTGGTGACGGCATCACTGGCGGTGCTGGGTCTCGATTTCATTCTCACGGCTTTGTTATTCACCTAAGGGGTAGACGGCGCATGGAAAAACGGGCGATAGACTGGTGGGTGGGTATCTTTGTGCTCCTCGGCATCGCTGCTTTGGTGGTGTTGGCACTGCGTGTCGGGAACCTCTCCGGTTTCGCCTACAATGACGGTTATGTCCTGCATGCGGATTTCTCCAATGTGGGCAGCTTGAAGGTGCGCAGCCCTGTCAGGCTGGGCGGTGTCACGATTGGTGAGGTGACCCACATCGGCATGAACCCCAAGACCTTCATGGCGAATGTGACCATGCGCATCGAACCGAAGGTAAAGTTGCCGATGGATACGGGAGCGTCCATCTACACTGCAGGACTTTTGGGAGAGCAGTATGTGGCTATTCAGCCGGGTGGGATGCCACAGAATCTGAAGCCGGGTAGTACCATTACCATGACGCAAAGTGCTGTCAATCTTGATCAGCTTATCGGCCAGATGGTCTTTAACAAGGCCTCGGGCAGCAAATAGGGAGGATTCTGTATGCGTCAAATTTCTTTGATTTCGCTGGCATTTTTTTTGCTGGCCTGGACGTTACCTGTTGCGGCAGAAGACACGCAGGGGGCGGTAGCCGTTGTTGAGCAGCTTACCAATAGCGTACTCAAGGTATTGCGCGCTAATGAAGGCAAGCCCCTCACGCCGACCGTAAAGAAGGATGTGGCGGATATCGTCTTGCCGCACATGGATTTCACCACTATGTCGCAATATGTGATGGCGCGGTACTGGCGGCAGATGAGCCCGGTCCAGCAGCGGGAATTTGTGGTGCTGTTCAAGGAGTTGCTGGTGCGTACCTACAGTAATTCACTCAATCATTATCACGGGCAGACGGTAAAAATCACTGGCAGCCAGCAGATCTCCCAGAATCCGCCGGTGGCGCAAGTGAATATGATTATTCGTCAGAACGGTGGTGGTCCGGATGTTCCGGTGATTTATGCTCTGCTGTATACCAACAACGCCTGGCGGATCTACAACACCTATATTGATGGGGTCAGTATGGTGCTGAACTATCGTCAGAGCTTCGGGCAGATTGCCGCAAGTCGCGGTATCCCGGCGCTGCTGCAGGATATGAGGGCCAAGGATGGTGGGAGTAGCGCACCAGGCAAAATGGCGGCGGCCGCTTGAGTACAGTGACCTCCTGGGAGCGACAGATGGTTGACGGCGCTCCCAGGCTGTTCCTCCGGGGGGACTGGCGAGTGGCACAACTGGATAAAGCCCTTCGCTCCTTTGCATGGGCGAAAGACGGCCAGGACTGCACGGAGATTTCCGTCGCAGAGTTGGAGGCTGCAGACAGCGCTACACTCGCTATGCTGATGGAATGGACCCAGCAGGCTACAGAGCGCGGAATTGCGCTGCGTATTCACGGGGCGTCTTCCAAACTACAAGACTTGGCGAGTTTGTATCGTCTGCAGGATATTTTGCCGCTGTGTCATGACTGATTCCCTGGCTATTCACATTGTCGGGTTGCGCAAAGCCTATGGCAGCGGCCATCTGGCCTTGGCGGGCGTGGATCTGGATGTGCATGCCGGAGAATTTTTGGGTCTGCTGGGTCCTAATGGTGCGGGGAAATCTTCGCTGATCAATATCCTGGCCGGGACTGTGCGCCGTTCGAGCGGGGTGGCAGAAATCTTCGGCTTTGATGTGGAGCGGGATTTTCGCCGGAGCCGTCAGTTGCTGGGGGTCGTGCCCCAGGAGTTGGCCTACGATCCCTTTTTTACCGTGCGCGAATTTCTGCGCATGCAATCCGGCTATTTTGGCTTGCGTCACAATGATAACTGGCTTGATGAGCTGATGGCGGAGCTGGATCTGACGGACAAGGCCAATGCCAATTTGCGCGCTTTATCCGGCGGCATGAAGCGACGGGTGCTCATCGCCCAGGCTTTGGTGCACAGGCCCCCGGTGGTGGTGCTGGACGAGCCGACCGCTGGGGTGGATGTGGAACTGCGTCAGGGCCTCTGGCGTTTTATGCGGCGCTATAATGAAGAGGGTCATACGGTCATTCTCACCACCCATTATCTGGAAGAGGCCGAGGAACTCTGTCAGCGGATCGCCATTCTCCAGCAGGGGCGAATCGTTGCTTTGGACAGCAAGGATGAATTGCTGCGCGCCTCCAGTTGGCGGGTGCTGACGGTGACCTTTGACCGCGATCCTGGGACGCTCCCTCCTGAATTGGCGGAATTGATGACCGGCGCCGCAGAAAATACCAGGGTACTCAAGATTGACGCGCAGAAAAACCCATTGGGAGACGTCCTGGCACAATTGCAAACACTGTCCGCCCAGATCCTCGATTTGCACCTGCAGGAGCCGCGCCTGGAAGATGCTTTTACGGACATCCTCGGACAAGGGCGCTAAGCTTGGCGGATCATTTGCGTCTTGATCTTTTTCTCAAGACGTCACGCCTGATCAAGCGCCGCAGCCTAGCCAAAGAAATCTGTGATGCCGGGTGTGTGCAGATCAATGGTCGGATGGCTAAGGCGGGGGCGCTGGTGCAGGTGGGTGACGTGCTGACCATCGATATTCGCGACCGACTGATGCGGGTGCGGGTCTTGCGTATTCCGCAGCGGATTGAAGGACCGGAAGGAGTAGTGGAAGTGTTGCCGGAGGAGGCTGGGGAATGATCACAGAGCCACGTTTGTTGCTGACGGTGGGGGAACCATCGGGCATCGGCCCGGATATTTGCCTGCAATTGGCCAGCCACGCCTTGCCCTCCGGGGTCCTGCTCATTGGCGATATGCACTGTCTGCGCAGCCGCGCCCTGACTCTGGGTTTGGCGCTGCGACTGGAGCCCTGGCAGGAAGGCAATCCCTGGCCAGCGCCGGGAAACGGTGTGTTGCATGTGTTGGACGTACCACTGGCTCAGCCTTGTCGCCCCGGCCACCTGGATGCGGCTAATGCACCGGCGGTACTAGCTACCCTGGATAAAGCGATGCACCTGTTACGGGCAGGCGCTGCGGATGCGCTGGTAACGGCTCCGGTGCACAAGGGCATCATCAACGACGCGGGGATTCTCTTTACTGGGCATACAGAATATCTCGCGGAAGCGTGTGGCAGTCCCGAGGTGGTTATGCTGCTGGCCGGTCGCGGCTTGCGGGTGGCGCTGGCGACGACTCACCTGCCTTTATCACGAGTGGCGGCAGCCATTACCCCGGAAGGGTTGGAGGGCACACTGCGCCTCCTGCACCGGGCCTTGTGCGAAGATTTCGCTCTCTTGGCACCCCGTATTTTAGTCGCTGGTCTGAATCCCCATGCCGGGGAGGGTGGACATCTGGGGCGTGAGGAGCAGGATGTCATTGCGCCAGTGATAACGACCCTGCAGAGAGAAGGGCTGCGGGTCAGCGGCCCGTGGCCGGCCGACACCCTGTTTACCCCGCGCCTGCTGGAAGATGCCGATGCGGTACTGGTCATGTACCATGACCAGGGCCTGCCGGTGTTGAAGTACCATGCCTTTGGTGAGGCGGTAAATATAACTTTGGGTTTGCCCATTGTGCGTACCAGTGTGGACCATGGCACGGCGTTGGATGTGGCAGGCACCGGCCGGGCAGAAGGGGGCAGCCTGCTGCGGGCGCTGGATATTGCTGTGGAGATCGTCCGTAACCGGCGCGCCGCAGCCTGTTGACGCCCCGTGATTCGGTCCGCCACCTCATCAAAAGATGCGACTGCGTCCTTCCGGCACCTGGGCGATCAGGAACTCCATCTGATCGGCGAGAATGCGCCGATTGCTGAGCAGCAGATACTCCGCCCAAGTCGGGGTGAAGGGCACCGCGAGCAGCGGCATGTGCGCCTCGTCGGGGGTGCGGTTGTCCTTGTGGCTGTTGCAACTGCGACAGGCGGTCACCACGTTGGTCCAGATATCCCTGCCTTTGCGCGAGATGGGAATAATATGGTCACGGGTGAGTTCGCGGATGGGGAAGTGTTTGCCACAGTACATGCAGAGATGGTGGTCGCGATGAAACAAGGTCTGGTTGGAGAGTGCCGGGGGCCGAATTTTGCCCTGATGGCGACCACGGACGGCGATGACCGGATGAATGTCGAGTTGCGAGAGGATGCCGCTGCGGCGGCAGATGCCGCCGTGAGCGGTAAAGAAAGGATCCCCCAGTGTCCAGGCAACATTGCCCCGAACATAATGAGCCGCGGCTTCTTCCCAGGTTTCCCAGGCCATGGGACGACCACCGACGTCAAGGCGCAGCACGAGGTGCATAGGCTTTCCGTTTCGTATTGCCTGCTAGAGGCGTCAGTCGAATATAGCATGAAGGGCTGCTGATGGTGCAAGAGGGGCGCCTGCCACACGCAAAAAAACGGTTTGGGCAGAATTTTCTGGTTCAGCCGCAGATCGTTGAGCGTATTGTGGCGGCTATTCGCCCCATGCCCGGCGATCAACTGGTGGAGATCGGGCCGGGGCCGGGGGTGCTGACCAGGGCTCTGCTGCGCCTCTTGCCGCAGTTGACGGTGGTGGAGTTGGACCGGGATATGATTGCCGGTTTACGCGCGCTCGCGCCGCCGGAGCGGCTACAGGTCATGCAGGCCGATGCGCTGGAGGTCGATTTCGCGGCACTGGCTGGCGCCGGGAATGTCCTGCGGGTAGTCGGTAACCTGCCCTACAACGTGGCGACGCCGCTGATTTTTCATATACTGGAGCATGCGGAACGGGTGCAGGATATGCACTTCATGCTGCAAAAAGAGGTGGTAGACCGCATGGTGGCGGTGCCGGGAACCAAAGCTTACGGACGGCTTTCGGTGATGATACAGGCGCATTGCGCGGTGGAATCCCTGTTCACGGTGGCCCCCGGCAATTTCTTCCCGGTGCCCAAGGTGGACTCGGCCTTCATGCGTTTGGTGCCGCACCGTCCAGGGTTGCTACCACTCCGCTTGCAGGCGCCTTTTGCGCGGATTGTAGCTGCCAGCTTTGCCCAGCGCCGCAAGACACTCGCCAATAATCTGCGCGGCATTTTGAGTGCGGATGACTTGCAGGGTTTGCAGATTGATCCCGGCTGCCGCGCCGAGACGCTGGATCAGGCCGCCTTTTTTCGCCTCGCCGAGGCCACAGTTGAACAGGGAAACCGATCATGAATCATTTGGAAGTTGTTGAGAAATTGTTTGCCGAGCTGGAATGGGAAGCGAAGATGCTGCCTGATTATCCGGTCCTCACCTGCGCATTGCAGGTGCCAAATGGTGTTCTGGACATTTTTTGCCATGTGCATGGCGAACGGGAGCGTATCCTGTTTTACCTGCGTCCCCAGAATCTGGAGATAACCATGGGAAAACGCCCGGCGGTGGCGGAGTTCCTGACTCGTGCCAACTATGGATTGGCCCTGGGTAACTTTGAACTGGACCTGGACGATGGGGAGATCAACTTCAAGACGATTCTCCAGGCACCTGCCATTGTGTTGAGTACCACTCTGTTGCGCCCTTATCTGCTGATTGGTGTAGAGACCATCAACCACTATCTGCCAGGGCTGAACCGGGTGCTGAGCGGTCAGGAAACCCCGGCTGCCGCGATCAGGGCGTTGGAGACGACTGCGACAGCGGTCCATTGACTCCGGAGCCGATGATCCCGCTGCCCAGCAGCAGCGGGGTGATGCCCATGCCGCGGATTTTGGCGAGCGTGGGCTGTGCCGCTGCCAAAGAATCGAAGGTGCCGGTGCGGAGCCGGTAGAGGGTGTTGTTATGACTGGCTTCCACCTTTTCCATCTGGGTGCTGACCCCCAGCAGGGCGAGGCGATCGCGCAGGACGACGGCGGCGGCGCGGTTGGTGAAGGCGCCCACCTGAATGGTCACTGGCTGGTGAACGACGCTGATGCTGCTGGCAGTCGCCGCACTGGGAATACCGGGGCCGTTACCGAGAATGTCGGCAGGAATATCCACATGCATCTTGGGCAGGATCTGGTAAAAATTGAAGTCGACGCCGCTGCGGGTGGAAGTCGCAGAAGCCACGGTGGCACTGCTGGGGGTGGCGACGGCGAGTGGACTGTTTACCGGAGTTTGTGTGGTAGCCGGGGTAGCCGATGGGGAGGCTGAATGGTTGGTCGCTGCCGGGCTAACAGGCTGTTGCTGCGCGGCTACCGGTGCGCGATCGCTGGAGGTCGTCGCTGGCAGCCCTGTCCCGGTATTGATTAGACCGAGTCTGCCGGTGGTAATGGGAATCTGTGCTATCCACCACCAGACCCCTGCACTGAGCATGATTACCAGAAGCAACAACACCCAAAGCCAGCGCCGTGCCGGAGGGGGTGGCGTTTCCTCGGTGTCCTCTTCCGGCGCTACCGGCCGTCGTGGTGTGATGGGCGAGCGCAGCTCCTGCGCTCGCGGGCGGCTGGTTTGATTTTTGTAATCGCGCATGATCCCTTACATCTGTTCCGGTGCTCTGACGCCGAGCAGTCGTAGCCCGTTGGCAATAGCCTGCGCGACGGCCAGACAGAGCGTCAGGCGGGCGTGGCGCAGCGGCGTCTCCTCCACCAAAATTCGGGTCGAATTGTAGTAGGTGTGGAAGGCTGCAGCCAACTCCCTGAGATAGAAGGCAATCTGATGCGGTTCGCGATCACGGGCCGCCGTGACCACTACTTCCGGGAAGCGCCAGAGGGCGTCGGCCAGTGCGATCTCGCGGGACTCCTGGAGGATTGTCAGGTCGACGCCGTCTGCTGACGGCAGGCTGAGCCCTTTTTCTGCCGCTTGACGCAGCAGGGAATAGACCCGGGCGTGGGCATACTGGATATAAAATACCGGGTTTTCTTCGGAGTGCTTTTTGGCCAGTTCCAGATCAAAGTCCAGATGCTGGTCAGCGCGGCGCAGCACATAAAAGAAACGCGCCGCATCATTGCCCACTTCCTCGCGCAGTTCACGGAGGGTGACAAACTCACCCGCGCGGGTAGACATGGAGACCTTTTCCGTACCGCGATAGAGGATGGCGAACTGGACGAGGACGACTTCCAGTTGCTGGTCATCGAGGCCGAGGGCGCGCAGGGCGGCCTTGACTCTGGGCACATAGCCGTGATGGTCCGCACCCCACATGTCGATGACGTGGGTGAAGCCGCGGGCAAATTTTTCGGCATGGTAGGCCACATCGGAGGCGAAGTAGGTATAGGCGCCGTTGTCGCGACGCAAAACCCGGTCCTTGTCATCATCAAAGGCAGTGGCGCGGAACCAGAGGGCGCCCTCCAGGGTGTAACAGTGTCCGGCTTTTTCGAGGGCGGCGACGGCGGCATCGACCGCACCCGTATCCATCAGGCTGCGCTCGGAATACCAGCGCTCGTAACGAACGTCAAAGTCCTCCAGATCGTCGCGGATGTCGGCGAGAATCTCGTCCAGTCCGGCGCTGTGCAGGGTGCGATAGTTTTCGCCGAGGGACTGCTTCAGGTGGGCGATGAGGGTGTCGATGGCGATATCACCGTCGCTCATCTCGGGCAGGTTCGGCAATCCGGCCGCCGCGTGCTGTAAGCGGTCGCCGACCTGCTCCCGGAGATGGGCCGCTATTTCGCGCACATAGTCGCCACGATAACTGTTCTCTGGGAAGGCCCAGGGCAGCGCCCCGGCGGCTTCGAGATAGCGCAGGTAGACGCTGGCCGCGAGAATATCCATTTGCCGTCCGGCGTCGTTGACATAGTATTCGCAGAAGATGTCGAAGCCGTTAAAGCGGAGGATATTGGCGAGGCTGGCGCCATAGGCGGCGCCGCGCCCGTGCCCGACGTGCAGGGGGCCGGTGGGGTTGGCGGAGACGAACTCCAGTTGCAGGCGCTGGCCGGCGCCGTTCCGGTTGGCGCCGAAGCGCTCTTTTTCGGTACGTACCCGGTGGATGACGGCGTGAAAGGCGGCAGGCTGCAGAAAGAAATTGATGAAGCCGGGGCCGGCAATCTCGGTGCGGGCAATCCATTCCGAGGCTGGCAGGGCCGCGACGATATCATTGGCGATGTCGCGGGGCTTGCGCCCGACCGCTTTGGCGAGGAGCAGGGCGACGTTGCTGGCGAGATGGCCGTGTTCCACCTGCTTGGGGCGATCCAGCTCCAGGGTGGCGGGAATCCCTGGAATGCTGCCCTGGGCGTGGAGTTGTTGAAGCGCCCCTTGCAGGGCCTGGCTGACAAATGCTTTCACAGGGCTACCTTATGCACGAAATTTTTGCTTCAGTGTAACGCAAGCCAGCGCTTTACGGCAGGGGTTGTTGTATCTTGGATACCGTACTGGAGCCGAAGATCAATGGGGATGCGCATAATGCATGATTATCTGGGAGGTTTCTGGCACTGGTTTACCACCCCGTGGACGTGGCCTGGCGGGCTTGTTGTCGAGCCCATCGGTATTGCCGAGTTTCTGATTATCCTGGTTTTTTTATGGTGGGGGGCGGCCTGGGTGCGGCGGCTCACGCGCCGGGTACTGAGCCGGCAACTGGATCATGCCACGGCTTACGCCATCTCGCGGCTTACCTACTACATCGTTATTGCTCTGGGCATTTTCATCGCCCTGCAGACAGTCGGCGTCAATCTCAGCAGTCTGGCTATCCTGGGTGGTGTGGTGGGTGTCGGTCTGGGTTTCGGGTTGCAGAATATTTTCAGCAATTTTGCGTCCGGACTCATTCTGCTCTTTGAGCGCAGTATCAAGGTAGGCGACTACATCCAGATCAAAGAGAACGGCCTGCATGGCGAGGTCAAAAAGTTGGGCGTGCGCTATACCCAGATTGTGACCAACGACCATGTGGATATCCTGGTACCCAACTCCCAGTTTGTGAATGGTGAAGTGATCAACTGGAGTCTGGATGATCCGATCATGCGGATTCATATCCCGTTTCGCGTGCCCTACGGTACCGACCGGGAACGATTGCGGCGTCTGGTCATAGAAACCGCGCGCTCCTTGCCCCTGACGACAAGGGATGAACGCTATCCGCCGACCTTGTGGTTGAACGCGTTCGGAGATGCGGGCTACGATTGCGAGATGATCGTCTGGGTGGAACGTGCGGGACTGATGCGTCCCGGCGGAACCCGCGCCAAATATAACTGGGCACTGGCGGATGCCCTGGAGCAGGCGGGCATCGAAATACCGCGGCCGCGTCAGGAGGTGGTGGTGGTGCCTTCCCTGGCGGCGGCGCTGGCTGCTGTGGAAAACTCGTCCTCCTCCTCCTCCACATAATTGCGCGGACCATCGACGCTGCGCAGGGCGCTGGGCGGGATGATAAAGACGTAGGCGGCCATGGCCCCTATCAGGCAGATCCACATGGACAGGCGCAGCAGATTGTCGATGCTCAGGGTGCCCGCCTGCACACTGATCAGGGTGTGCAGGTGTTGGGCTGAGAGCGCCGGTTCCGGATCGAAACGGCTGATGTGGCCACGCAGATGGTCGCTGGCCAGGGCGCTGTAGCGGGTCCAGTAGACGCTCAGCAGGCTCACCCCGATGTTGGCGCTGAAGACGCGAATGAAATTGCTGGTGGTGGCGGCTGATGGAATTTCCGCAGCGCTGAGGCCGGAGAGAATCACCATGGTCAGCGGCACGAAGAGCATACCCACCCCCATGCCGATGAACAGCACCGGCCAGAACAGGTCGTTCAGACTGCTGATGGGGCTGAGATAAGCGCTGCCATAGGCGAAGGCAAAAATGGCAAAGCAGAGGGTCGCCAGCCGTCGCAGCCCGAGTAATCCGCGCAGACGGTCCATCAGCGTCGACAAAGGGATGGCGCCGATGCCGATGGGAATAAGTACGGAGCTCCCCCAGAACCCATTGAAACCGAGGGTTTCCTCTGCCCAGAGGGGCAGTATGGAGGCCCAGCCCATGAACATGGCCCAGCCCAGGCACAGCAGCAGCAGACCCAGCCAATAATTGCGCCGCCGCAGAAAGTACAGTTGGAGCAAGGGATGCTGGGTTTCGCTTTCCCGCCAGGCAAAGAGCAGCAGAAAGGTAAAGGCAAATAAGGTCATTTTGATAATGAAAGTGGAATGCCACCAGCCGTACTGCTCGCCCTGATCCAGCACAATCTGCATGCTCATCAGCCCGCCATAGAGCAGGCCGAAGCCCCAGCTATCGAAGGGCGGGGTTTGGGGATTGCCCTGCTCTTTGGGGATGCCCATGCTGCCCAGAAACAGGGCGGCGCCCCAGATCGGCAGGGAAAGCAGGAAAATGCTGCGATAGCCCAGTTCCGTCGCCAGCAGGCCGCCGATGGTCGGCCCGAAGAAGAAAGGCACCAACATGGCATTACTCCAGAATATGGTCACCAGACCATGGTGCTGGCTGGGGCTGTGGCGCAGAAAAAGACTCTGACTCAGGGGAACGAGAAGCCCCGCGGCGACGCCTTCCAGAGCACGGGACAGCAGCATAATCCAGAGATTGTTGGTCACCGCGCTGATGACGGTGCCCACCATAGCCACGGCAACCGCCACCTGAAAGACGCGGCGCATCCCGAAGCGGGCTGTCGTCCAGGGCATCAGGGTAATCCCCAGTGACCAGTGGACAATGAAGTAGGTCAGGGTCCAGAGGGCATGATCGCTGCTGGTGGAGAGGCCGCCCGCGACGTAGGGAAAAATACCCTGCACCGAGGCGCCGTCGAAGGAGCCCATACCGAGGGCGAGGCCTACCCCCGCAAAGAGGGGCCAGGTTTTAGAAAGGGACGGCGATGTTTCCACGAAGCTGGATCCTTGGAAGTTGTCCTAATTTAACGCTAACGCTAACGCTAATTTCACTCGCGGGCGATGCGCGCTTTCCTGGATCTACTGGCGACGCCGGACTGAGCCTGCGTGGGTCCCTAAAATCCGCCGTCGGCTGCGGCTACGACCAGAAAGGCGCCGGAGCCGCCCGCCGGATGCTCCAGCCAGATCAGGGGCAGGTCGGGACGGCGGCGGATGAGGGCCTCTTCGGCATCGCCGGTTTCCACCACCAGCACGCCGCCCGTCTGCAGGTGGTGTGGCGCCTGCTCCAACAGGGGGAGCAGGCAATCCAGGCCATCGTCGCCGGCGGCCAAGGCGAGATGGGGTTCGTGCCGGTATTCGGGGGGCAGCTCTGCCATGGCTGCCGCGTCCACATAGGGCGGGTTGCTGAGGATCAGGTCGTAGCGCTGTCCATCCAATGCGGCGAAGAGGTCGGACTGATGCAGATGCACGCGCTCCTCCAGGCCATAGCGTTGCACATTCGTGCGGGCTACGGCGAGGGCCTCGGCGGAAATATCTACTGCATCCACTTCGGTATCCGGAAAGCGCAGGGCCAGGGCGATGGCCATACAGCCGGAGCCAGTGCCGATCTCCAAAATGCGCTGCACCTGCGACGCCTCTACCCAGGGTGCGAAGCCCTCTTCAATAAACGGTTCAAGCAGGCTGCGGGGAATGAGGACGCGTTCATCGACGCTAAAACGCAGTCCGGCAAACCAGGCTTCGCCAGTGATGTAGGCGGCGGGACGGCGGAGCATCTCCCGCTGGTAGAAGTAGTTGAGTGTTACCCGCTTCTCGCTGTCCAGCAGACGGGCCGCGCCGAGTTCTGCAAGGTCTTCCGGCTCCAGGTGCAGCGCTCGCGCGAGGAGCGTGTCGGCTTCGGCGCGGGGGTGCTGCTGGCCCTGACTGAAGTCGAGCCCGGCAGCGGCAAAACGGCTGGCTCCCCAACGCCGGTAGTCGATTACCGTATGCAGGGTGGAGCGAGCGATGGCGGCATATTGTTCGAGATTCATTCAGTCCAACTCCAGCCAGACCGGGCAGTGATCGGAGCCCGTCACTTCGGTGGCGATCCCCGCCCCGCGCAGGCGCGGTAGCAGGCTCTCGTGTACCCAGAAATAATCCAGGCGCCAGCCAATATTGCGGGCGCGGGCATTGGTGCGCTGACTCCACCAGGAATAGCGCACGGTATCCGGGTGCAGGTGACGGAAGCTGTCCACCCAGCCAGCCGCCGCCCATTGGTCCAGGCAGGCTCGTTCCTCGGGGAGAAATCCCGATATTTTCGCATTCTCTTTGGGGCGCGCCAGATCGATGGCCTGGTGGGCGGTGTTGACATCTCCGCAGAACACCACCGGCCGACCCGCGGCCACCCGGGCGTTGATCCGCTCCAGGAAGGCGGCGTAGAAATCCAGTTTGAAGGCCAGACGTTCATGATCTTTCTTGCCGTTGGGAAAGTAGACATTGTACAGATCGAAATCACCGCAGTCGGTGATGGCCACGCGCCCTTCCCGGTCGAAGCGGGGAATGCCCAATCCTGTTGCTACCGATCGGCAGGATGCTTTGCTGAAAGTGGCTACGCCGCTGTAACCGGGACGTTCGGCAACAGCCCAGAGGCCATCGTAGCCCGCCAGTATGGTTTCCGCCGCTGGCAGGCGGTCCGGATTGGCTTTGCTTTCCTGTATGCAGAACAGATCCGGTTGCGTCGCCGCGACCCAGTCGCGCAAACCCTTGCGCCAGGCGGCGCGCCAGCCGTTCACATTCCAGCTATAAAGGCGCATGGTCACGACCACTCAACGCATTACCCGCACGGCCAAAAAATCCCCTTCGGTCAGTACCCGTTCCAGAATGGCACGCCCGGTGTCGCCAGCGGTACCTGCCGTAGCGAGCAGGGCGAGTCCTTCCCGCGCCGCCGTCGGGCTGATAACACCATGGCGCAGGGCCAGTTGATAGAGCACGGCAACACTGATTTCCTGGCCGGGCTGTTTGACCAGTTCTCCCTGAAGTTGCGCGAGCGGTCCGCCGTAGAGGAGCAGCTTGCGCACATGGTCGATATTAGGCAGTGTCGAGGTACTCATGGTTATTCCTTGCTGATAAATCATCCATTAAAATACGCGGTGATGGATCGAATGGTGGCATTTGGTATGCGACGATTAAGCCTTATCCGGACCCGACCAGCCTTGGCAACGCAGAGACCACAATCCACCGCTTTGTGACGCAGTGAGCAGTGGACCCAGTTCTGTCAGGGCGGCGGTCAGTGCCTCGCGCAGGCCCCAGGGTGGATTCACCACAATCAGCCCGCTACCAAAAAGCTGTTCCCGGCCTTCTTCCGGCATCTGCAACAGTTCACAGGCAAAAGCGGGCAGGTGTTCACGCAAGGTCTGCCACAACCTAGTGATCGTACCGCGGATTTTTACCGGGTACCAGACGAGATACACCCCTTGCGGCCAGCGCTGATAGGCGCGGATCAGGGTGTTCGGGAGGCGTTCCCATTCGTCTCTGCGTTCAAAGGGCGGGTCGATCAGGATCAGGCCACGTTTTTCAGGCGGGGGAATCAGCCCGAAGAGGGTGCGATAACCGTCTTCGCCGA
Organism: Acidithiobacillus sp.; assembly: GCF_027322205.1. Taxonomy (GTDB): domain Bacteria; phylum Pseudomonadota; class Gammaproteobacteria; order Acidithiobacillales; family Acidithiobacillaceae; genus Acidithiobacillus. The sequence goes on along the minus strand of NZ_DAHVHY010000001.1, from coordinate 71,827 downwards.
TGATGCTGGTGTGCGCCCGCTTGCCCATCGCCTTGCGCAGACGGGTCGCTACTTCGGGCTGCTGTTCGCAGAGCACCATCCGGTCGGTAGGTCGGAGCAGGGCGGCGGCGAGGACGGGTGAGCCGGGATAGTGGCGTAATACACCGTCGCTGTTCTCATTGCTGATGATTTTCAGCCAGGCGCCCGCATGCGGCAGGCTGCGCCGGTCCGCCCAGAGGCGCGCAACGCCCTGCAAGTGTTCCCCTTGCGCGCTCAGTGTATATCGTCCCGCGCCCGCGTGGGTGTCGATGTAAGCGAGCGGCGTGTCCTTACGGATCAGGGCATGCAAAGTGAGACTCAGGGCCAGATGCTTGATGCAGTCGGCAGCATTGCCGGCGTGATGGTGGTGGTCGTAATTCATGGTTTGTTTATCTTTCTGGGGTTGGCTTGGAGCGATGCTTTCGTCATGATAACAGATAGTCGTCCGGATTCAGCAGAAAAGGAGAGATTGAAAATGCGACTTTATGCTACGCAGACCAGCCCCTATGCCCGGAAGGTGCGTATCGCACTGCTGGAAAAGAATATCCCCTGTGCTTTGGAGTGGGTGGATCTCCGCGCCGCCGACCATGGGGCACTGGAGCACAATCCCCTGGGCAAGATCCCCGTGCTGGTGCGTAATGACGGCTCGGCCGTATATGACTCAGCAGTGATCATCCAATATCTGGAAATTCTGCGCCCTGAACCAGCCATCATCCCCCATGATCCGGAGGCCCGCATTGAGACATTGCGGATTGAGGCGCTGGCCAGCGGCATTATGGATACCACGGTTGCCTGGGTGTTGGAGCAACGCCACAGTAAAGATTGCCAGGATGCCGGTATGTTGCAACGTGCCCGCGGCAGGGTTCTAGCGGCGCTGGCCATGCTGCAGGAAGAGACGTGTGCGTGGAAAGAGGCCCGCGCCCTACCGGTGCTGACTCTGGCACAGATTGTGACCGTCGCTGCAGTGGGTTATGTCGATCTGCGCGCACCGGATTTCTTGCTGCAATTCCCGGATTTGACGACCTGGATGCACGCCCTGCGTCAACGTCCCAGCATCAATGCCACTGCGCCACAGTAATTTTCGTGAAAATTGCCACCTGGAACGTTAATTCTCTGAAGGTGCGTCTCCCGCAAGTATTGGAATGGCTGGGTAACGAGCAGCCCGATGTCCTTTGTCTGCAGGAGACAAAGCTGGTCGATGCGCGTTTCCCGGTGGCCGCACTGGCGGACGCAGGCTATCAGTCGCTCTATCACGGTCAGCCGACTTATAACGGTGTCGCCATACTGAGCCGGACAGCGCCCGACGACGCCCGCTGCGACTGGCCAGGTGGTGGCGACGGGCAGGCACGACTGTGCGCCGCCTGCTTCGGTGACTTGCGTGTCATCAATGTTTATGTGCCTAACGGTCAGTCTCTGGACAGCGACAAGTATCCCTATAAATTACAGTGGTTGGGGCGCCTGCGTGCGCTGATTGCCGAGGAATTGCAGCGCTGGCCGCAACTGCTGCTGGTAGGGGATTTCAATATTGCCCCTGACGACCGTGATGTTTACGACGCTACGGTCTGGGGGGATGGCATCCTTTGCTCGGCTCCCGAACGGGCGGCGCTGGGTGCTCTGTTGAGTCTCGGATTGCATGATAGTTACCGTAGCCTGTACCCGGACGCGCAGACGTGGAGCTGGTGGGATTACCGCGCGGCTGCGTTCCGGCGCAATCAGGGGCTGCGCATCGACCTGATCCTGGCCTCGGCTTCACTCCTTGCATGCACTCGGGATGTCGTCATCGACCGCGCTGCGCGGGCAGCAGAGCGCCCGTCAGATCACGCGCCTGTCTATATCACGCTGGAGAATGAGGCATGATTGGTATTCTGGTCGTCAATCTGGGCACCCCCGATGCGCCGGCCGCCCCGGCAGTACGCCGCTACCTGCGCGAGTTTCTCAGTGACACCCGGGTAGTGGAACTTCCGCGCATCCTCTGGTGGCCTATCCTGAATGGACCCATTCTGCTGTTTCGTCCCGCCCGCTCGGCGCGCAATTATGCCAGCATCTGGCTTCCCGATGGCTCACCCCTGATGGTCTATAGCCAGCGCCAATGCGACGCACTGCAGGCCCGGTGGGATCGGCAGTTTCCCGGTCACGTCCGGGTGGAGTTGGCTATGCGTTACGGCAATCCGTCAATTGCGAAAGGCATGGCCGCGTTGCGCGACGCCGATTGCAGCAGAATACTGGTGGTGCCACTTTATCCCCAATATGCGGCAGCCACCACAGCCTCCATTTTTGATGCGGTGGCCAAAGAATTGCGGAAATGGCGCGAAATTCCGGAAATTCGCATGATTCGGGACTGGTACGAACACCCTGCCTATATTCGTGCTCTGGCGGACAGTATCCGCGTCTGGTGGCAGGAGCACGGGCAGGCAGAGCGATTGCTGATTTCTTTTCACGGCTTGCCGGAGATTTGCATTGAGAAGGGCGATCCCTATCGCGCTCAGTGCGAAAAGACCACCGCACTGCTGGTAAAGGAGCTCGGTCTGTCTGATGATCAGTGGGTACAAACCTTCCAAAGCCGCTTCGGCGCCGCCCAATGGCTGACGCCCCATACCGATAAAACACTCGTCGCGTTGGCGCGTTCCGGGGTGCCCCGCATAGACGCCATCTGCCCTGGGTTTAGTGTGGATTGCGTGGAAACACTGCAGGAAATCGCCCAGGAAGGCAAAGAAACTTTCCTCCAGGCGGGTGGCCAGGAACTACGCTATATTCCTGCGCTCAATGACAACCCTCTCTGGGTGGCGGCGTTCAGCCAGATTCTTGAACCCCATTGGCGTCATTGGGATAACCCGGAAAATTTTGCCGTTTCCGCGCAGTCAGGCTAAAATCGGCTCGAAACTACCATAGCAGTACCCTTTTCAGGCCCTTAACCCATAGGACTCGCGCCATGATGATCAGCAAAGACAAAGTCGTCACGATCGACTATTCCCTGACCGATGAAGAGGGGGAGCTGATTGACAGCTCCGTGGGTGAAGAGCCCCTTGTATATCTCCATGGTCACCACGGCATCATCCCCGGCCTGGAGCAGGCTCTGGCGGGGCGTCGTGTCGGCGATAAGCTGGAGGTTTCCATCCCACCCGAAGAAGGTTATGGTGATTGGGACGAAGATCTGGTCGAGGTGGTGGGTGTGGAAGATTTTGACGATCAGGAAGAACTGGAGATCGGTACCCAGTTTGAGACCATGACCGAAGAGGGCACACGCCTTGCCACGGTAATCGATATCGAAGGCAACGAAATTACCGTCGACCTTAATCACCCTCTGGCTGGGATGACCCTGAACTTCGATGTGACTGTGCTGGAAGTACGGGACGCCACTGCCGAAGAACTGGCTCATGGTCATGTGCATGGGCACGGAGCGCATGACCAGGATCATTGATGCGTTGGTGTTGCACCGGTTGACGCGTTTGTTGGCTGAGTAGGTCGCCTTGCGTGGCCTGGGTCTGATGTCTGGAACCAGCACCGACGGTGTGGATGCTGCGGTGCTGGATTTTGAGGCCGCAGGTTGTGCGGGTTACCAGGGTGTCTTTGGGTGCTCCTTTGATCCGACGTTGCGTGCGGAGGTGCTGGCTGCCAGCGGGCCACTGAGTGTTGAGGCGATGGCGCAACTCGACCGGCGTCTGGGCGCCTGTTATGCGCAATTGGCGAGTGCTGCCATCGCCCATCTCGGTCCGGTAGACTTTATCGCTTTGCACGGGCAGACCATTCGTCATCAACCACGGGGGGACCCCGGCTTTACGCTGCAAATTGGTGCCGCAGCAGATATTGCCGTGGCCACCGGTCTGACCGTGGTCCACGATTTCCGGCGTGCCGATGTGGCGGCCGGGGGGGAAGGGGCGCCGCTGGTGCCACCTTTCCATCAATACTGCTTTCAGGATAAACGACCCCGTCTGGTACTCAATCTCGGTGGTATGGCCAACGTGACCTGGTTGCCGGGCATGGACGACCCCCGTCCACTCCTGGCTTTCGACTGCGGGCCGGGCAATGTGCTGATGGATGCCGCCATGCATTTGTGCGGTGATGGGCAATTGACCTGTGATGTGGATGGCCAAATGGCGGCTGACGGACTTTGCGATACTGTACAGTTAGAAGCATGGCTGGCGCACCCGTTCTTCCGGCAGCCACCTCCCAAAAGCACCGGGCGGGAAGTTTTCGGGTTGCCCCTGGTGACGCAATGGTGGTCATCCTGGCGTGGCTCCGCGGTGGATTTCCTGGCCACATTGACGGCATTGACCGCGGTTTCTGTGGCACAGGCGATAAGGACCTGGACACCGGGCGCTACAGAAATGCTGGTGTTCGGTGGCGGTGCCGAAAACCCGACTCTGATGCGCGTCCTGCAGGGGGGCCTGGCAGAGACCCGAATTTTGCACGGTGGGCAGTACAGCGGTATTCCCAGTCAGGCTTTGGAGGCGTTGGCCTTTGCCTGGCTGGGCGGCCAGTGTTTGCTGGGGCAACGTCTGCCCATGGCGCACGTTACCGGGGCACAGCGCCCCATGACTCTGGGTAATATCCTGCCCGGAGATAACTGGCCAGATCTGCTTGTCCATCTCTCGAAAAGGATGGAAATCACCGCAAAGGAAAGATCGTATGGGGCTCTTCCCACCGTCTGACATCAGCAATTGTTGGCATCCCGGCGGCGGAACGGTCGTTTATGGCATTCTCGGTCAGCCGGTCACGCACAGTCTCTCGCCATGGATGCATCGCCTCTTTGCCGCGCAGCAGGATCGGGACCTGGTTTATGTGCCCTTTCCGGTGCATGCAGAGGCGATCGCCACGGCGCTGGCCGGACTGCCGGAGCTTGGCGTGCGCGGCGTGAATGTTACGGTCCCCCATAAAGAGGTCGTGTTGCCGCTGATGCAGCAATTGAGCGCGGCGGCGCGTGCCATCGGCGCGGTGAACACCGTGTGTTTCACGTCCTCGGGCATGGAAGGACACAATACGGATGCACTCGGTTTTCAGCGGGCGCTGGAGCGTGCGGCAGGGAATGGCTGGCAGCAATATCCGGCGACCGTGATTGGCGCGGGGGGGGCGGCCCGAGCTATTGTCTATGCGCTTGGTCACGCCGGATGCCCGGCCATTTATTTAGCAAATCGCCACTTGCCGCGTGCCGAATCTCTGGCTGTACAGTTTCCCGACCTTCCGGTACATCCCATTCCGTTGGACTCGGCGGCATTGTCTGCGGTGCTGCCCCACAGCGCGTTACTGGTCAATACCAGCGCACGGGGGTTGCACGGGGAGCATCACCCGGAGCTGGATCTGGCCCGCATGCCCAGAAATGGCAGCGTATACGATATCGTCTATAACCCATTGGAGACGCCTCTACTGCACGCCGCCCGGCAGGCCGGGCTGGGCGCGATTGATGGGCTGGGCATGTTGGTAGAGCAAGGCGCGGAGAGTTTTCGGATATGGACGGGAACTCTGCCGCAAACCGCCGCCGTGGAGGAGATTTTACGCCGATGGCTACGAATCCAGAACACATCTCGTTGACGCCCGTATTACGGGCGTTAGTCAGCAACGGGTTAAGCGACGAGGCGCAGTTGCAAAGCCTGGCCGCCGATCCGGCGCGCGGTAAGACGCCGCTCCTGTTTTATGTGGTCGAGAAAGGCGCCGTTCCTGCCACTGTGCTTATGGCGCACCTTTCCGCCCGCTATAACATGCCCATGCTTGATCTGGATGCGGTCACGATTGATGAATTGCTCATTCGGAAGCTCGACAAGGGGTTGATGATCCGCTATCTGGTGCTGCCTCTGTCAAAGCATGGGGATACCCTCTACCTCGCCATGGCGGATCCCACGGATTTTAAGGCGGTGGAAGATGTGAAGTTCAACACCGGTTTGCAGGTGATGCCGATACTGGTCGAGGCCAACAAGCTGGTCAAGGCGGTGAATACCGCAGCCAATAGTATGCAAGGCGGAATTGACGATGTTTTCATGGACAAGCCGCATGACGAAGAAGAGCAGGAAGAATTCGATCTTGCCCAGGAGAATGATAGCAGTGTCGAGGATGCGCCCGTAGTGCGCTTTGCCCGGCAATTGCTGCTGGATGCCATTCAGCGCGGGGTTTCCGATATTCATCTGGAACCCTATGAAAAGGATTTTCGGGTGCGTTACCGCCTCGATGGCGTATTGCAGGACGTGCTGCATCCGCCGGTGGCGTTGCGTGACGGTGTCACTTCGCGCCTGAAGATTCTCTGTCGCCTGGATATTTCTGAGCGGCGTTTACCCCAGGATGGCCGTCTGCGGGTCAGGGTGCCGCCAGCGCGGGTTATTGATTTCCGGGTCTCTTTTCTGCCCACCAGTTTTGGCGAAACCATTGTGCTGCGCTTGCTGGATCCGGCCAGTTCCAAGGTGCCCATAGAACAATTGGGCTTTTTGCCGGACCAGCGCAAGGCCTTTGAAGAGGCTATCCACCGGCCCTACGGTATGATCCTGGTCACCGGCCCCACGGGTTCGGGTAAAACGACGACTCTCTATACCGCGCTGAATATCCTCAACACCGGCGACTGCAACATCAGTACCGCAGAGGACCCTGTGGAAATCCCGGTGTATGGAATCAATCAGGTGAATATCAACGAGCGCATCGGTCTCAACTTTGCCGCCGCCTTGCGTTCCTTCCTGCGTCAGGACCCGGACATCATCATGGTCGGTGAGGTACGTGATCTGGAAACCGCAGAGACGGCCATCAAGGCTGCCCAGACGGGTCATCTGGTGTTGGCCACCCTGCATACCAATGATGCACCGCAGAGCCTCACCCGCCTGGAAAACATGGGTATTCCTACTTATAATGTTGCCGGTGGTGTGCACCTGGTGATGGCGCAGCGACTCGTACGCAAACTCTGTCCACACTGTAAAAAACCCCTGCGTATTCCCGATCAGGCACTGATTGAGGCGGGATTCGCGCCCGAGGATCTGCAGGGCTGGCGTCCTCTGGGCGCGACGGGTTGTGATCAGTGCAATAACACTGGATACAAAGGCCGGATGGGGCTCTATCAGGTGATGCCGGTGAGTGATGCCATGCGTGAAATCATCATGCGCGGTGGAACCTCCATCGATCTGGCGCGGCAGGCGGCACAGGAAGGGGTGCTGACCATGCGGCAAAACGGATTGAGGCGGATCAGGGAGGGAGTCACTAGCCTTGAGGAGGTTTTGCGGGTGACCAATCTTTGATTTTGCCTCCCCGTATACCCAGATATTTTGTGCAGGGCGTCACAAACATGACAATGGGCAGTAGTTGTGCGATGAATTATGGCGTTGTAACGTCCAGCAGAACTCTGCGGCGGGGCGCATAATATGCCGGAGATGGTGGGTGATTGGCGGCGCCTTTGGGGGATTTCCGCCTACCGGTTGCTCATCGCAGCGGTTATTGCCGTCCTGTTACACTTGCCAGCCAGTGAGACCATTATCGATCTGGGGGGGCACGCGAGGCTGTTGCGTGTCCTGACCCTGGTGGCCGCTACGGTCAGTCTCGGTTATCTGTTGGCACTTTTGTTGCGGCGGCCGGTGCAACCGCGCTACCACGCCTGGATTCAGGTGTCGACTGATACCTTGCTGGTGCTGCTATTATTGCGTTTCGGGGGAGGGGTCAGCGGTCCCTTTAGTATCCTTCCCTTCTTGCTGCTGGTGTCCACGGCGAGTCTTTTGCGCGGTAAAAGCGCTTTTGTTTTTGTGTGGATATTGCTGGCGCTGCTCGTGAGTGAATCACTTTTGGGCGGGATGGCCTCCGAGCATCCGCCGCTTGGCCAGCTTTTTATCTATGTCCTGGCACTGGTGGCGGTGGCGGTGCTGGCCGACAGTCTGGTCCTCAGTCTGGAACGCGGCAACCGTCTGGCGCTGCAAAGGGATGCAGAGGTCGTCAATCTCAACGCCCTGAACCGGGAAATTGTGCAGCATATGGATGTGGGCGTTTTCGTACTGGATCGGCAAAACCGTGTGGTTCTCAGCAACCCCATTGCTCGGACGCTTTCGGGATACCGGCTATGGACTTCCGCACCTGCCGCCCTCGATATGGTGCAGCCGCGTCTGGCCACCGCATTGCGACAACCGGCACCGGGTGACGGCGAGATGATAATCACCCTGGGTGGACGTGATCCGACCCTGCAGGACAGTGCGCAGACTCTGCTGGTACGTAAAATCGCTTTGCCCCAGAGCCCCTATTGTCTACTGCTTCTCCGCGATGCATCAGCGTTGCGTGCCCGCGAACGGGAGGCGCAGCTGGCGGCGCTGGGTCGCTTGGCGGCTAATATTGCCCATGAAATTCGTAACCCGCTCAGCGTGATTCGCCACGCGGGTAACCTGCTCGGTGAGAGCGTGGAAAACCCCGGCTCGCGGCACCTTTTTGAGATACTGGAACGAGAGACGGTGCGCATCAACGCCATTATCGAATCGGTACTGGAGATGGCCCGCCCCAGCCCGGCGCATTCCGAATCCATCGGTTTGTCGGACTGGTTGCCGACGCTCGTCACTCAGTTGCAGGCCGATCCGCTACTTGCACCCATGACGATCGTTATCCGCGAAATTTCCCCGCAGCTTCAGATTTATGCCGATCCTGCGCAGCTACGCCAAGTGTTCTGGAATCTGCTGCATAACAGTGCGCAGTATGGGGTAGCGGAAGATGCGACGATGCGGGTGGAAATCGAGACGGTGCGTGCGGACAAGGAAACCGTTATGGTGACGCTGCGAGATTTTGGATCGGGCGTAAAGCCGGAGGTGATGGAGCGCATTTTTGAGCCATTTTTTACGACCAATTCACGGGGTACCGGGCTGGGCTTGTCTATGGTGCGCGAGTTGTTGCGCATCAATGGTGGCCGCATTGATTGTGGAAACCATCCACAGGGTGGTGTGCTGTTCCGGATTTTTCTCCCCTGCTGGTGCCTGGAGGCGGTGGAGTGATGGCTGATTTTTCCATATTACCACCTGCCCTGATCGTGGATGATGAGCCGAATATCGTTGAATTACTGGGCATTACGCTGCAGGGTATGGGAATCGCGGTCACGGGTGCCCACTCCCTCGCGGAGGCCTACGCCCGCCTCGCCGAAGGTGCCCCTTCTTTATGTCTGAGCGATCTGCGGTTGCCGGATGGTTCGGGTATTGATCTGGTACGTCGTCTGCATGTGTTGCATCCGCAGGTGCCGGTCGCCGTGATTACGGCCTACTCCACCGCCGATGGCGCGGTTGAGGCGATGCAGGCAGGGGCCTTTGATTACATGGCCAAGCCCATCGAACTTACGCGTCTGCGGCGACTGATAGCTCAAGCTGTTGATCTCAGCCGCCTGTCACCGGTGGGTTTGGACGGCACGCAAAGGCTGGTGGGCAATTCTGCGGTCATGCGGCGCTTACGCGATGATATCCGCCGCGTTGCGCGAAGTAATGCGCCAGTACATATTACCGGTGAGTCTGGTACTGGTAAGGAGTTGGCAGCGCGTGCGATCCACGCCTCGGGGGTCCGTCACGACAAGCCTTTCGTGGCTGTCAACTGTGGTGCCATTCCCGAGGGACTGGTGGAAAGTGAGCTCTTTGGTGCCGAAAAGGGAGCTTACTCTGGTGCTGTGCAGCGCCGCGAAGGGCTTTTCGTGGCGGCCAATGGCGGCACCATTTTTCTGGATGAGATCGGTGAGCTACCAATGATGGTGCAGGTTAAGCTCCTGCGGGCCATTCAGGAGCGAACCATTCGTCCATTGGGTGCATCGCGGGAAATTCCCCTGGATCTGCGTTTCATCTCCGCTACTCACCGCGATCTGCAAGAAATGGTCGTTGCCGGTAACTTTCGTCGGGATCTCCTGTATCGTCTGGATGTCGTGAGGCTCCAAATGCCCCCCTTGCGCGAGCATCCGGAGGATATTCCTCAGTTGGCAGAGGTGATTCTGCAACGTATCGGGGGTGCGCAGCATGGTGCGCCGACGCGACTGCCCGCGGGGACTCTGGAGCGGCTGGGTAGCTACGCCTTCCCCGGAAATGTTCGCGAACTGGAAAATTTGCTGGAGCGCCACCTTGCGTTACAGCAGGACGATATTCTACCTGAAGCAGAACTCACCTCTTCTGGCGGTGTGGCACCAGGAAACGGCATACTTATCTCTGTATCGGCAAGAGGTGCGCTGGCCACTTTAGACACGGCCGAGGCCGTATTACTACGCCAGATGCTGGGGCAGGCCGGAGGAGACCGGCATCACGCCGCAGATCTGCTGGGCGTCAGTTTGCAGTCGCTGGAACTGCGACTCCGCAGATTGTCTCCGGAAGAAATTACATGACGCCGGGTGCAATGAGTGTGGCCTATACTTTAATCACGCTGCTCGGTCTGCTCATCGGCAGCTTCCTGAATGTGGTGGTGCATCGGGTGCCTCGCCACGAGTCCATCATTCATCCCGTGTCGCACTGCCCGCACTGCGGCCATCTGCTGCGGCCTTGGGAAAATATCCCGGTCCTGAGCTGGATGTTGTTGCGTGGCCGCTGCCATGGTTGTGGCAACCCTATTGCCTGGCGTTATCCGGTGCTGGAACTCCTGACCGGCTTGCTCAGTCTGGTGGTCGTCGGGCAACTGGGTCTCACCTGGCAACTGATCCCGGCCCTGGTATTCACCTGGATACTGCTGGCGCTGACCATGATTGATCTGGAGACGCAACTGTTGCCTGATCGTATTACCAAGCCGGGGCTGTTGATTGGGTTACTGCTGAATGGATCAGCACTTTTATGGCCGGGGATAGGGCTGGTAACGCCCCTGGATGCTTTACTCGGTGTACTCATTGGCTACGGCAGTCTGTGGTTGCTGGCCACAGTGTATTATCGGGCGACCGGACGGCACGGAATGGGCGGCGGCGATCTCAAATTGCTCGGCATGATTGGTGCGTGGCTGGGCTGGCAGGCGGTCTTCTTAACCCTGTTTATTGCGGCACTGAGCGGTGGTCTGGTCGCTCTGAGCTTTCTGCTGCGCGGTAAGGGCCGGGACTATGCCATGCCCTTTGGTCCTTACCTGGCGCTGGGGGGCTGGCTCATGTTGCTGTGGCCACAAGCCATCCTCTCCGGCTATCTACATCTGCTGGGTTCCTGAATGGCGCTGCGGATTGGCCTGACGGGAGGGGTGGCCTGCGGCAAAAGCACGGTCGCCGAGATCCTCAAGGCGGCGGGCGCCCAGGTGCTGGATGCCGATGCCATCGCCCGCGAACTGGTGGTACCGGGCAGCCCAGCCCTGCAAGCCATTATCGCCCATTTTGGCCCGACTTTTTTAGGCGAAGATGGCGGCCTCGATCGCGCCGCATTGCGTGCACGGATTTTTAGTGATCCGGCGGCGAAAGTCTGGCTGGAAGCCCTTCTCCATCCACTTATCCGTGCATCCTTTATAACTGCCAGCGATGCACTGAGTCGACGGCATCCACAATCTCTGCTGGTCTGGATGGTGCCGCTGCTGGTCGAAAATGGCTATCGCCCATTGCTGGATCAAGTCCTGGTCGTCGATTGTCCACGATCCCAGCAAATGGAGCGCCTGCGTGCTCGTCCTGGCTGGACAGAGGGCCAAATCTCTGCGGTGCTGGCGGCGCAATGCGATCGTGTTGCGCGTAATGCCGCCGCCGACTGGATTATTCCCAATGAAGGTTCGCTGGCTGAGTTGCAAGCCCAAGTTGCTCTCTATCTTCGTCATTTGCGGGGAACCTAACGATTTGCTTAGGGAAAGCACCTGTGGCAACCTGTGGGGCGTTGCCTAGAAATGGTGCGCGCCGCCGCCGTTCCTTGGTTTTGCGGCGCAGTGGTTTCGTGTAGCAGCGGTGGCTCTTGAATGAGGTACGGCATGGCCGTTTATGAACACCCACTCCATGAACGCGCACGCCTTTTGCTGCGCTTGGAGAGCATCTTCGCACAGATGCAGCAAGAAATTGCGAACACGACCAATCTGCGCGATGCCCTGCGTCCTTACAATGAACTGCTTGATTTTTGCAGCCGCCCGGAGTTGCGCCTTGATGTCATTCTGGAACTGGAACGGCTTGGGCAGAGCCTCGCCGTCTGGGCGCAAAGCCCTGAGGTTGATGAGGCTCCTTTGCGCGCCTGGCAATTTCGCATAGACCAACAGCTCAAAGTGCTGCGCGAGCACCGTGAACCTTTCGGCCAATTGTTGCGCCATCAGGAAATCATCCAGCTCGCGCGCGGCCGGTTGGGCGTAGCCGGGGGCCTCGCGGACTGTGATCTGCCCGTGCTGGCGTTCTGGAACCAGCAAACCCCCGCGCGTATCCACAGACTTCTGAATAGCTGGCAGAACAGCTTGGAGATTCTACAGCATAGCACTGATCTGATTCTCGCCTTACTGCGCGACTCCTGCACATGGTTGATGGTGAAAGCACCGGAGGGGCGTTACGGCGCACCATTGGATGCTCGCCGTCCGCCCTCTCTGATTCGCCTGGAATTGACAGATCAAGCCGATTATTATCCGAAAATCAGTGGGGGGATTCACCGCTTTCATATTCAGTTACTGCAATGGTTGGACCAGGGAACAGCGCGCGCGGTAGAATCCACAGTAGAATTCAGACTGGGCCTCAGCGCTCTCTAGATGATTAATCCTCTTCCAGTAAAGGACCGTACCATGCATATCGGCACCACCCTCAGTCAATTTATTATTGAAGAAACGCGCCTCTATCCCGGCGCCTCTGGCGACTTTGCCGGTTTGCTCAATGATCTCACCATTTCCTGCAAATTTATTGGCGCGCAGGTGTATCGCGGTGCTTTGGTGGGCGCGTTGGGTAGTGCGGGGACGGATAACGTGCAGGGTGAAGTCCAGAAAAAGCTGGATATCATCTCCAACGAAGCCATTCTCAAGTCCATGGACTGGACTGGTCATCTCGCCGGCATGGCCTCCGAGGAGATGGATGACCCTTACGCCATCCCCCAAAATGTGCCGCGCGGCAAGTATCTGTTACTTTTTGATCCTTTGGATGGTTCCAGCAATACCGACGTCGGCATCAGCGTCGGGACCATTTTCAGCATCCTCAAGGCACCAGTGGCCGGGCGTGACGCGGAACTCGCCGATTTCCTCCAACCCGGTGTTGAGCAGGTCTGTGCGGGCTATGCCCTTTATGGCTCCAGCAATATGCTGGTGTATAGCACCGGCTACGGGGTCAATGGCTTTACCCTTGATCCTTCCATCGGTGAGTATATGCTGACCCACAGCCAGATGCGTATTCCCGAGGACACCAGCGAATATGCGATCAACATGAGCAACCATCGCCACTGGCAGAAACCGGTGCAGCGTTATATCGACGAACTCAATCAGGGTACGGATGGACCTCGTCAGCGCAATTTCAATATGCGCTGGGTTGGCTCCATGGTTGCGGACGTGCATCGCATTCTGTGTCGTGGCGGCATTTTCCTGTATCCCTTTGATCAGCGTGATCCGAAAAAGCCTGGCAAGCTACGTCTGCTCTACGAGGCCAATCCCATGTCCTATCTGATAGAACAGGCAGGTGGTGCGGCCAGCACCGGCACGACGCGGATCCTGGATATCGACCCCCAGGGCTTGCATGAGCGTGTCCCCGTTATCCTGGGTGCCAAGAATGAAGTGGAGCGGGTGGTCGCATATCATCGTGACTCATTTTGAAGAGCACGAGGTCGGCGCAATTTGATTAGGGCAACTCCAGTTGTCTATAGGTTCAAGCATGCGACGTTGAGGAAATGCTTGGGGGTGTTATGAGAAAATGTCATCAGTTCAAAAACACCACTAAAACGAACATGGCGTTCATCGCGTTATTGACGCTTGTGATCAGCCTCGCGTTCCCGGTGGCGGTGTACGCCAATGGTGTGCCTTTGAAGCGCGAAGCCCAGCATGTCGGGCGCGCGCTTGGTTCCACCGCACATAGAATCGGTCAGGTCGGGAAAGAGGTTGGTGTTGGGATTGCGAAAACTGCAGTCGACGTTGGGCATGCGGCAAAGGGTGGAGCGATCGAATTTTGGAGCGCCCTGCGGGGGCGCGGTACGGCGAATAATCGTTCGCTGCCCCCTCCCAAGTGATAAAGAATCAGGCGGGATCATTATCACTTTCTGAAACAACTGCGCTGTAACGTGCCAATATGATACGCCTTCCCCATTTTATGGCCGATTTTTTAAGGAGAAAAGGTGTGGGAGTTCTTCTTGATAAAGGTGCAGCGTTGATGGCGACGGGGCGTAACGCTGGCAGCGTGCATGCTTTTTGGAAAGGTGTACTTTTTCTGTCTGTCCTGATCGGCTATCAAATGCTCACCTATGTGGATATCTCTGCAAAAAATCCGAATGCACTAGTTGTACTTTCGGCATTTACACCCATTATTGTTGCCCTATTTCTGGTGTCTGGATGCGCGCGCTTTAAGGCGTTTTGGATTATGCTGGCTGCTATTTCTGGCGTAATAATATGGCGTAATAGTGCGACTATTGCGCACTATATTGGCTGGATATGTATGGTGCAGCGGAGTGCGTTGTTTACCCTGTTAGCATTTGCTTTCGGACTCACTTTGCGCTCCGGCCACATACCGCTCGTCTCGCGGATTGCAGAGATGGTGCATGGTCCACTGAATGCACGACTGGCGCGCTATACGCGCCAGGTGACGGTGGCATGGACACTATTCTTTACAGCGCTGGCAATTTTATTGTTTTTAATATTTTTTATCCTTGGGCAGCATGTATGGGTATTGATTTCCGGTACGACTAGCACCGTATTGATTGCATTAATGTTTATCATTGAATACGCTGTCCGTTGTCGCCAAATCCCCATCAGTGAGCGGGGCAGTATGGGGGCTGGCGTCCGGGCTTATTTTGCCGACAGGCAATCCGTTGCTATTATAAAATCGGATTCATGATTTGGAATTTATGATGTTTATTTTTTAAACAGGGGGTTTTTCTAGGTATGAATTATCTCCCGATGATGACGCATCAATCACTGGATGATGCCGTGGCCATTCGCCAAGGCCGAGGTGTCACTCTGCGACAATTCCTGGCTGATGTGAACCATATCCGACAGTTACTCCGGCCTGGACAGCATTTGCTGAATACCTGTCAGGATCGGTACCATTTCATGGTAGGCCTCGCGGCGGCAATGGTTGCCGGGAAAACCAGCCTGCTGCCTTCCACGTACACCACCGAAAGTGTTAAAAAAATAGTCGATTTCGCGCCAGACCTGTTTTGCATTGGCGATGATGGGAATGATATGGGCTTCCCATACCTGGCGTTTCCGATTGTTCTGCCAGATGCGCCTGTCGATAGCTCACCCACTATTCCGCGCCTGGATGAATCGCTCCCGGTGGCTTACGTGTTTACATCGGGGTCGACCGGAATACCCGTTCCTCACCTTAAAACATGGGGAGATCTCGTGCATTCGGTGCGGGCGGAGGCTCAGCGCCTGGGCTTGCTCGATGGCCGCACCTACACGGTGGTAGGTACCGTTCCACCACAGCATATGTATGGCTTTGAATCTACCATTCTTATGCTGTGGCAATGTGCTGGTATAATCGCCACGGAGCGCTATTTCTACCCAGCGGATATCTATGCAGGGATTTCCTCAGTAGCGCGACCGCGCGTTTTGATCAGTACTCCTGTTCACCTTCGTTCTATGCTCGCTACTGATACGCCATTGCCAAGTGTGGATTTGTTGCTTTCGGCCACGGCACCACTAACTCGGGATCTCGCGGTAAGCGCAGAAGCCCGCTTTGGCGGCGAGCTGCTCGAAATTTATGGCTCTACGGAAACTGGCGTAGTGGCAACGCGGCGCACGAGCCAAACGAAGGAATGGCATTTACTCCCGGGGTTGTCGTGGATGACGAAGGGTGATCGGATTAGGATACAGGGCGGGCATTTGCAGCAGGCGATGGCGGTTGGCGACGCCGTAGAAATAGTGGATGAACAACATTTTCTGTTATATGGGCGGATGGAGGATCTCGTAAATATAGCAGGGAAACGTAGTTCTATTTCACATTTAAATCATCAGCTCACAGCTGTCTCCGGAGTTCTGGATGGGGTGTTTTTTATGCCCGATGAAAGTGCTGATGGGCGAGTGACACGTTTAGTGGCATTTGCGGTGGCCCCGGACATGGATGTAGAAATAATAATTGAGCGGCTCAAGCAGTGTGTGGATCCAGCGTTTATTCCTCGCCCGCTAAAGATCGTGGATAGCCTGCCTAGGAACACTACCGGTAAGATCTCACGAGAAGCCTTAAAAGCAATGGTCGAAGCTTTGATGGGTAATGAGGAGCGTTCGTCTGAAATATTATGACCATAGGTTTACCATTCCGGTTGGGCACCCAGTATTCGCTGGCCATTTTCCGGGAAATCCGATTGTGCCCGCCGCCTTGCTTCTGGATGAGATTGTTTGCGCTATAGCCGCAACGGGAGATTTGCCGATAAATGATTGCAGTATTAGCTCGGCGAAATTCTACAGCACGGCGGCACCTGGTGAATTGCTGAATCTTCGCGTGCTCGTAGCAGATGCTCTGCCCATGACCTTTGAAGTCCATGCGGGCGCTCGTCTGGTCGCATCCGGCGACTTCTCTGGGCATGTTTTGGAGCGACTCTAATAATGGTTCACCGGTTCAGCACGGTTCAACAATCGCCGGATAACGAGTGGTTTAGTAGCCCCGAGCGGGGAAGCCGATTTATGCTGCGCCTGATGATCTGGATTTCGAAAAAGATGGGAAGGACTGTTGGTCGTGTGGTGTTGTATTTGATTGCGGGCTATTTTATGCTTTTTGCGCCCGCTGCGCGGGTTGCCTCCCGGGCCTACCTTACCCGCGTTCTCGGGCGCCGCGCCGATGCCAGAGATATCTATCGTCATTTCCTGACGTTTGCTACGACGATTCACGATAGAGTGTATCTGCTCAGTAATGATGATTCATCGTTTACTATCCAGTCGCATTTGTCCGAAGACGTGGAACAGGCGATTGCCGATATGCGTGGTGCCCTGCTGGTGGGTGCGCACCTGGGCAGCTTTGAGGTATTGCGGTCTGTCGGCCTGAAGTATCCTGGGGTGCCAGTGGTGATGGTTATGTATGAGGATAACGCAAAAAAACTCAATGCCACGCTGGCGAGTATGAAAACCGGAGAGCGGCCTAATATTATCCCGTTAGGCCGCTGGGACACGATGCTGCGTGTTCAGGAGCAATTGGAAATGGGTGCGTTGGTTGGTTTCCTCGGTGACCGGTCTGTCGGGTCAGAGAAAAAGCGGGTTATCCCTTTTCTCGGAGAGCCCGCCGCATGGCCGAGCGGCACTTTTCGTATTGCGGCGCTGCTCAATCGGCCTTTGTATTTTATGGCCGGCCTTTATACGGGTCCAGGGCACTATGAAATATTTATAACGCAGATTGCCGATTTTTCTTCTGTAGAGAAACTGGATCGGGACAAGGCTATTCAGGATGCGATGTTAAAATATGTCAATGAGGTTGAAAAATACTGCCATATGGCTCCTTATAATTGGTTTAACTTTTATGATTTTTGGGCAAATAATTATAATATTAAAGTGAAAGAGGGTCATTTAAAATGAGTATTGAGCGCGCTCAACCGGAGTCGCCGGTCGCGGTCACTGCGCCGGGTATTAACATTTTATTTCTCAGATCACTACTGCTTCGACGAATATTCTATCTGCCCAGACGATATGCCATTGGTGCCGTTCTCGCATTTTTCATCGGGGGCTCCATGCTAACACAAGCGGCCTCCGCGGCAGACTGGAACATAACAGAGTTAATGCATATGTTGGCGCAGGTGAAGTCTAGCCATGCCTCTTTTGTAGAGACAAAACATATTGGGTTTTTGGATAAGCCAATACAATCATCTGGTAATATGCGCTTTGTGGCACCGGATACGCTGGAAATGCACACCGTCAAACCCAGAGATCAGGTGATGCTGGTGCAAGGCGATGTTCTCACCATGGATAAATATACTATTCAATTGGACGATCATCCGGAACTGCTCGCTTTTGTCGATAGTATTCGCGGGGTGTTGACCGGAAATACGGAGCTATTGGAGACGCATTTTATGCTTTCCCTAAAAGGCAACAAAAATAGCTGGACGTTAATTCTGGTGCCGAAGCAAAATGCGTTTGCAAAGCAGATCAAGCATATCGCTGTTAGTGGTATCGGGAACATGGTACGCAGTATTGAAATTGTAAAAGTAAATCACGATTGGTCGTTTATTAGTATAAGAAATTCGTCTACTCCATGAGAAAATTCCGGTGGTTGATTCTGGGAGTGTGGCTGGCGATACTGATCGGCGCCATTGGCGTAATCATCAATACAAAATTTGAGTCGACGCTATCCGAATTTTTGCCAAAATCACCTAGCGCACAGCAAGAGCTGTTGAACGAACAGTTGCGTAATGGTGTGCTCTCACGCAAGATTTTAGTGGCGATAAATGGCGGCGATGCCGCTGCAAGGGCGCGTATTTCCGCGCGAATGGCTCTCGATCTCCGTAAAAATAGCCAATTTAAATTTGTGAGTAATGGGAATGCGGGCGTTAATTCAAAAATATATAATTATCTGTTCGCGCATCGCTATTTGTTGAGTGCAGCTACCAAGCCGGAGCTATTTTCGGTAAAAGGTCTGCATGATGCGATAGAAAAGACACTCAATGACCTGGCTACTCCAGGCGGTGAGGCAATGCTAGCGCTTTTCCCGAGTGACCCTACTGGAGCCATGATTGGCATGGCCAAGGGGATGCGTGGAATGGCGAAGCCGCGAGTCCTGGATGGTGTGTGGGTATCGTCGACCGGAGATAGCGCATTGCTTGTGTTGCAGACGCGATTTCCGGGATCGGATAGTGACGCACAACAACAGGCGATAGCTACTATAAAAAAGATATTCAGGTTGGCGCAAAGGGACATGGGGAGCTCTGGCCAAAACACCAGGTTACAGTTGACTGGTGTGGGTGTGATTTCTGTGGCGGCGCGCGATACGATCATCCATGCCGCAGAGTTGATGTCGCTGATAAGTGGCACATTAATTATTATGTTGCTGTTGTTCGTCTACCGGTCGCTGGCGGTGCTGGCATTCAGCCTTGTACCCGTGATGTCTGGTGTTATCGTTGGTATCGCTGCGGTGTCTTTAGGTTTTGGGGTGGTTTATGATATCACTTTGGGATTCGGCACAGCGCTGATCGGGGAGGCGGTAGATTATTCAATCTATTTCTTCGTGCAGGCCGGGGAAATGGCTGCCGGCGCGGAATTATGGAGCAAAAAATATTGGCCCATCATCAGGCTGGGCGTGTTCACTTCAGTGGCCGGTTTTGCCAGTCTGCTGTTTTCTAACCTGCCAGGGCTCGCACAGCTCGGCCTCTATGCTATTGCCGGCCTACTCACCGCCGCGGGTGTTACCCGTTTTGTATTGCCGAGCTTGCCCTTGCATCATTTTAAACGGCGCGATTTCGAGCGGATGGGTGGTATTCTTGTCGACATTATGCGTATGCTGTCGTCCGCAAGATGGGTTGTTATTTCATTGACAGTTATTGCGAGTGGCATTTTGGTTGTCCATCGTGATCATATCTGGAGTCACGAGCTGTCGGCACTTAGTCCGGTTCCTAAAGCCGATCAGTTACTCTATGCGAAGTTGCGTAAGGATATGGGAATACCTGATGCAGGATATCTGCTAGTGGTTTCCGGACCAACCCGTAATCGGGCGCTGGAAAAAGCCAGTAAAATAGACCCGCTGTTAGAACAACTCCAAGTCTCTGGCATTATCGGAGGTTTTCAAACCCCTACTCGTTTTTTGCCCGGTGTGGAATCGCAAGTGGAGCGTATATCTGCCTTGCCTCCGAAAAAAATTCTGACCGCGCGTTTGGCAGAAGCGCTGCGCGGATTGCCAGTGTCAGCATCACGGCTCTCCCCGTTTGTCCAAGCGGTAGAGCGGGAGCGGAGGCTGCCGCCACTGACTTATGCTGAGCTGCCAACAGGTATCCGGCAAATTGTAGACAGTATGCTTGTCCATCAGGGCCAGGAGTGGAGTGTATTGTTACCGGTTATGGCGCCATCATCCGGTAAGATCAACCCTGAGGCCGTGCAGGCCGTCATGAGGCAGCACCATGTTGATGATGTTATGTTTGTCGATATTTCCGGAGCCACAAATACGCTTTATTCCGGGTATATCAGAAATGCCCTCAAGCTTTCTCTGACCGGTGTTTTAGGTATTATTATTTTATTATTGGTAGTCTTTCGATCCGTGATTCGCGTTGTTCGAATCATGTTACCATTAATTGCTGCGGTACTTTCGGTGGCAGCCGGATTCGTGGTGATGGGCATCGAGTTGAATATTTTGAACCTCATCGGACTGATGTTGATAGTTGCGGTGGGGTCTAACTACGCACTATTCTTTGATCGTAGTGGACAGATGAACGGCGAAGGCTCATCGCGTACTTTGGTATCTCTGGTTGTTGCCAATCTGGCTACGCTTATCGGTTTTGCGCCTCTGGCGTTCTCCGGCGTCCCGGTCCTTCAGGCGATCGGCGCCACTGTTGCACCAGGCGTGGTATTGGCGCTTTTGTTTTCTGCCAGCTTGGCTGAGCGAAGGACAGTAATAATAGAACAGACGTTGTAAGCGCGGTGGTTTGGTGCAGGGCAAGCCTTGTGCTTAGTCCGCCTGATGATTTTGTACGTAATGACAGAGGGTTCTTAAGCAACTGAATATCTCTGTTTTATTGGCTCCTTCGCTAGATAACATTACCCCGTATTTCTTGGTGATGACCATGGAAAGCTCCAGGAGGTCGATAGAATCCAGGCCCAGTGGGCCGCCATAAAGTGGGGCCTCAGGATCTACCTGCAAAGGGTCCATTGGCAGGTTCAAGGATTTTATAATTAAACGGCTCAAGTCTACTTCTTCCGGGGTAAGGGGCATTCTTTATATCTCCATTTTGACTGTCGTTATACGTCAGACTCCGCTGGCGTGCCGATCGTGTGCGTGCCTTGCTGCTCTCTGCACGCGTTGACCAGGAGTACACCGTTCTGCTCATTTCTGACGATGCTCCCCCCCTCGTCAAGCATGGCCTCGGGATTGTAACCCAGAATAAGGTGCCGTCCACCATCCTCTGTGGCGGGTTTGGCCAGCGGAGATAGCCTCGGGAAGGGCCGAGATCAGCGGGAACCGGTTGACTTTTGGTCACTTCGCCATCACAATGCGCTTTCAATACAGCATTGATTTTTAATATATATGTCCATTTTGATGATTTCTGGCATGACCGCTACAAGTTGTATTGGCCGTGGTCTGGAGCAAACCCTGGCCGCATTGCATGGGCGGCGGAGTGGGCTTGCGCCTTGTGCATTCCGCGATATGGTCGTCGATACCTGGGTTGGTGAGGTGGCTGGCGTTGATGATGAAAAAATTGACGCCGATCTGCGAGACTTCAATTGTCGTAATAACCGCCTGGCCCAACTTGCACTTTCTCAAGATGGTTTTGCCGATGCGGTTGAGGCGGCCGTCAGTCGTTGGGGGCGGCGGCGCGTAGGTGTTTTCTTGGGAACGAGCACTGCCGGTATGTTACGTACCGAGTGGGCGTTTCGACATCGTGACGCAGTGAGTGGCCAGCTACCGGCAGAATTCGTATATGCGGGCACGCATAGCCCTTATTCCCTTACGGAGTTTGTCCGGCGTAAGCTTGGTCTTGAAGGCCCTGCTGTGGCCGTTTCGTCGGCATGTTCTTCCAGTGCGAAGGTCTTCGCCTCCGCCCAGCGGATGGTGGATTATGGTCTGATTGATGCGGCGGTGGTGGGCGGTGTGGATTCTTTATGCGCGACGACACTCTATGGTTTTGAGTCTCTGGGTCTTTTGGCTAAAGAACCTTGTCGACCATTTAGTGGTGATCGTGCGGGCATTTCTATTGGGGAGGCGGCTGCGTATATGCTCGTGGAGAGGATGGCCGGTCCTCAGGGCCGCGAAGCCGTCTGGTTATTGGGTGTCGGCGAATCCAGTGATGCCTATCATATGTCCTCGCCACATCCGCAGGGCTTGGGCGCGCGCCTGGCTATGGAGCGCGCACTGGTCTCTGCAGGATTGGGTCCTGAGCATATTGATTATATTAATCTGCACGGTACTGGCACCGTGGCGAATGATGCGGCAGAAGCAATTGCTATAGCGAATGTCTTCGGTACAGCAACACCATGTAGCTCTACGAAGGGGGCTACGGGCCATACGTTGGGTGCCGCCGGTGCCCTGGAAGCCGCCATATGCGTATTGGCCATTCAAAATGACTTTATGCCGTCGAGTCCATATACCGGACCGCGGGATCAGTCGCTGGAAATTAATTACATTTCCCAAAATCAGGGGGGTGCGATCTCCACGGTGTTAAGTAATTCATTCGGTTTTGGCGGCAGTAACTGCAGCCTGATTTTTGGCCGTCCCATTTAACGAACCGGGGTATTGCTATGCATCCTGTGTATGTGGAAGGTATTGGTGTGTTGGGGCCGGGCATGGAAAGCTGGCAAGAGGCCGTATGTCTACTGAAGGGTGAACATGCTTATCTACCCGGAAAGACCATATTATCGCCGCCGGAATCCTTGCCCCCGGCAGAACGACGCCGGGCCAGCAGAGGGGTTATGGCCGCACTGCAGGTGGGATATGCGGCCTGTACCATGGCGGGTGTCTTGCCTGCGGAGCCGGCATCGGTGTTTGCCTCTTCGGGTGGCGATGGGGATATCTGCAACGCTATTTGTTCGGCGCTGGCCGCCGACGACCATCTGATATCACCCACCCAGTTTCACAATTCCGTGCATAACGCGATTTCTGGTTACTGGGGTATTGCCACGGGCGCGATGGCACCATCGTCGGTGGTGAGCGCCTATGATGGAAGTTTTGCGGCTGGCCTGTTAGAAGCCGTATCGCTGCTGGTGTCGCTCCGTACTCCTGTGTTGCTGGTGGCCAGTGACCAGGATTATCCTTTTCCGCTATCCGCCGTTCGCCCGGTACCTGATATTTTTGCGGTTGCATTGTTATTGACGGTAACGCCGCATCCTGGCAAATCTCTGGCGCAGATTCGGATTGCTGGCGACCTGCCCTTTGCCGAGTTGCCGGGGCAAGCGATGTCCGACCTGCTGCTTGACGATCTCTCCAGAGCTATCCCCGCCGCAGGTTGTTTGCCGCTGCTGCAATCCATCGCGCGGCAGGATACCGGAAATATCGTATTGGTGTATTTGCCTTCTCAATATCTGGTGCTGGAAGTGGCGCCGTGTCGATAGGTCGTCAGTGGATCTCCGATCACCTTCCACATAAAGGCAATATGCTCTTGCTGGATTGCGTAGAGCGTTGGGATGACGAACAGATTCTCTGTGTCGCGAGCAGCCATCGAAGCGCAAGCAACCCATTGCGGGTGGCTGGACGGTTGGGTGCGATCTGCGCTGTCGAGTATGCGGCACAGGCCATGGCTGTACATGATGCATTAGTACGGGGAGAAGAGGGAGGTAAACCTCAAAGGACCGGTGCGGGTTACCTCGCGAGTGTCCGAGAATTATGTCTGGAAATAACGCGCCTCGACGATATCGAGGGCGATTTGGCGGTCAGTGCAACAAGACTCGCTGCCCACAGTAGTTTGCTTTACAACTTCGCTATCTCTGCTGACCGACATATACTCGTTAAGGGTCGGATCATTATTTTCGTGGCGGCTAAACAGGAAGCCCCAGATGTGTAAACGTGCCTTGGTGACGGGCGGGAGCGGTAGCATTGGTGCCGCTATCTGCCAAAGGCTGGCCGCAGATGGCTTTGACGTCATTATTCATACCCATCGCAACCTGATAAAAGCTACCGCTTTGGCGGCGTCCATCAGAGACGCTGGCGGTCGCGCAGTGGTGTCAGCCTTCGATATTACCGACCGCGAGACGACCACCCAGTCCGTACAGGAATTGATTGCATCGGGGCCGATACAGGTGTTGATCAATAATGCCGGAATCCACGATGATGCGGCTTTTCCAGGGCTCAGTCCGCAGCAGTGGCAGGAGGTCATAGATGTTTCGTTGAACGGCTTTTTCCATGTTACGCAGGCCGTCTTGATGCCCATGATCCGCACCCGCTGGGGACGGATCATCAATATTACCTCCGTGGCAGCGCTTATGGGGAACCGCGGACAAGTAAATTACGCAGCAGCGAAAGGTGCGTTACATGCGGCGACTAAATCGCTAGCGTTGGAAGTGGCCAGCCGGGGTATTACCGTCAATGCCGTAGCGCCCGGTATTATCGCCACGGAAATGAGTGCGCAGGCTTTTGATGCTGCGCGAATCACCCAGATGGTGCCCATGGGGCGGGCGGGACAACCGGCCGAGGTCGCTGATCTCGTGGGTTTCCTGGCCTCAGAAAAAGCGGCTTACATCAGTGGGCAGATTATATCGGTCAATGGTGCCATGGTATGAACATAGAAACAATTTTATGACCATTGGTAAGCATGTTGCGGATTTGGCAACCCAGCAATCCGAACGTCTGGTATTTTTTACCTTGGCACAACTTTGCATTATTATTCTGGCCGCGCGCCTTGCGGGAAGCTTTGCTGCTAGAATAGCCCAGGCCACTGTTGTTGGAGAAATTATTGCGGGAATTCTGCTGGGTCCTTCATTATTCGGCTGGATAATGCCCGTTCCTTTTCATTGGGTTTTCCATTCTATTCCGTCAGGGCCGTTAGATGTCCTTTCCCAGTTAGGCCTTATCTTGCTGATGTTTCAGGTCGGCCTGGAATTTGATTTTTCGCATCTTAAGGAAAAAGCCAATCGCCGTGTAGTGTTATGGATAGCGATGGCTAGCCTCTTGTTACCATTTGCTACGGGTTTTGGCGTGGGCTTCATGAGCGCCCCTCTGCTTTCTCCGGAGGCAAACCGCTGGGTTTCGGCGCTCTTTGTGGCTACCGCTTTTTCCATTACGGCTGTTCCTGTTCTCGGTCGCATTATGATGGAGCTGGGCATAACAAAATCTCGGCTTGGGGTGATCGCAATCAGTGCTGCAGCGATAAATGACGTGGTGGGCTGGTTGTTACTCGCACTGGTAACGGCCTTGGCGCTTGCGCAATTTCAATTTCCCTTATTTTTGGCCAAGGTATTTTTCGTTTTACTTTTTGTCCTGGCGTGGTTTTATTTCGTTCGGCCACTCATGAAATGGGCGATCCGCCACTTTCATGCCGAGCATGAGATATCTGCGACTTTTCTGGGGATTGTCTTAGTGGGCATATTAATCTCGGGTATGATCACCTCAGCGTTAGGAATATTTACGATATTTGGTGGATTTATTATGGGCGTCATATTGTATGACGAAGTCGCTTTTTCCAGGCTATGGCAAGAGCGTGTTGCCCCTTTCGTTTTGGTTTTTTTTCTGCCAATATTTTTTACTTATACCGGCTTGCGAACTAATATTGCCGCGCTCGATGGCCTGGGCTTGTGGATTTGGTGTGGTTTAATATTGATATTGGCGACGATCTCTAAGTTTGCTGGCGTGTATGTCGCCGCACGGATTTCAGGATTGAATCATCATCAGGGGAAAATCATTGGGGTCATGATGAACACCAGAGCACTCATGGAGCTTATTGTCATTAATGTGGGTTATGATATGGGGGCCATTTCAGAAAATGTTTTTACTATGCTGGTCATTATGGCTATTGTGAGCACCGTCGTCACAACGCCGTTGCTGCGGCGCTGGTTACCCCATGTGCATGGGCAACATGGGGAGGCCGTTGCTACTTAAAATACTGAACAGCGGGGCATATGACAGCTAATGCTGCTGCCGTATCCGGCGCGCCAATAACATCGGCAGGCGTATTATAAAACCAAGAAATAAACGGGTATGCATCCAGGTCAACAGAACATTATCACGCAGGTAATGAAAATGAGAAACCCCGCCATCGCTGGTCTCAAAATAACGCACGGGCGCCGGTAAGTTGATAATGCGAATTCCCATCCAGGACATTCGTACAGCGGCTTCTGGATCGAAATCGAAACGCCGCATCCAGCGCTGTTTGTGCATGAGGCGCTGCAGGGGGACGAGGGGATAAACGCGAAAGCCAAAGAGGGAGTCACTGATACCCCCGCCTAATGTTTCCAGGTTGGCCCACCAGTTCGATATCTTGCGACCTTTTACCCGAAGAGCGGGGGCACTGGCATCAAAAACCGGTACGCCGAGGATCATGGCGTCAGGGTTGTCGGCAGATGCTTGCATAAATGCGGGAACCGCCCCGGCGGGATGCTGACCGTCAGAGTCCATCGTCAACACATGGGTATAGCCCTGTGCCTGGGCTTGCTCCAAGCCACATCGTACAGCTTCTCCTTTGCCACGGTTGTGGGAGAGGAGAAGAATGCGCAATCCACTATCCCGGCGCGCTAATTCCTGGAGGCCTATTGCCGTGCCGTCGGTGCTCCCGTCCACGACGACCCAGACAGGGCTCCAATGCTGACGTGCCGCAGTCACGGTCTCATATACTTTAGGCCCGGGGTTGTAGCTCGGAATAAGCACTAAGTGGGTGTTGGAGGATTGTTTCATTAACACTCGTCTGCTGCCGCGACGCCTGGTGCACAGGGTTCGCCGGGCAGAGCCGAGTGAAAATAGGCTTCCAGTTCCGCTATGGTGCGGCGTACGTCCGTTGGCGGATCGAAGCGGCGGCCTATCTCTATACGGTAGTGAATAGGCATGGCTGGCTTGCGAAAGAAGGGCCATCCCTTCCCGAGAAAGGGAGAGTCTGCGGTGATTAATATGGTCTGAATGGGGACATGGGCCTGCTTGGCAATCAGCGCAATGCTGCCCCGTATGGTTCCGATGGGAAGAGGATGACTGCGAGTGCCTTCCGGGAAAAGAAGCAAATGACTGCCACTGCGCAGTTCCTCCACGGCAAGGTGAAGCATGTGGCGTATGGCGTCATTACGAATGTAACAGGCCAGGCGCGCGCCGGCGCCAAAAAATGGATTATCTACCAACTCCGCCTTCATGATGCATGCTAGGCGCGGCATGCGCGAAAGGATCATAACCGCGTCGAGCAGGGAGGGATGATTCGGTGCGATGACCATCGGTGATTCATCGCTGAGTGTATCGAGTGCGCTAATATCAAAATGGCACGCACCGAGAGCGGATAATGCCCGTAGATACAGCCTAAACCCCATGGAAATAACCCATCGCCCCGTTAACTTCCGCCACTTTGTGGGAAGTATAATGTTCATGGGTAGCGCAAAAATAGACCATAAAAGACTAATGCTCGCCAAGAGCGCGAGACCAACGTAGAATACTACGTATTCTCGGGCAGAACGTATTTTATCAATAATGCCCATAGGATAGAGATATTGATCGCGATGGGCTGGCCTGCACCCGCACCCGATTAGTATGTATCTGCATGGATATCCGACCCTTAGTCTGTATGCCGTCCAACATCGACGCTACCTTAAGCAGAAATAATGATCTTAAATAACTTAACTGAATTTTCTTGGTTTTTATCACGAGTTAAAATTTGTGTCAACAGCTTCGCGATTGGTGCTGGAGCTGCTGATTTCCGGTCGGTATGATTTACAACGAGACATTGTCTTTTTTACGGGGTATTTGTGTCCACCGTTATTATAAGCAAAGTATCCGTTGATCCAAATCGAGAGTTGTTGTCATAAGTAAGGATACCCTGGCCCTTATAAGACGCTTCTGTACGGCGAGTGTCTCCGCCGAAGTAAAATGGAATAAATTGCTTGCCGGTAATGTGGCTCGATGTGTGATCCGGAAAGCCGATCAGTTGCTCAACCTGGCGTCGGGACATGCCTATCTTCAATTTGGAGAATGGCGATCCTGGGGTGGGGAGGACGTTGGTTTTTTCGGCAGCTCTGTCCAGTGCCGAGGCAGTACTTGCCGTAGGGGCTACCACTACGGCACTGACCTGGGATGCCGCAGTAGTCGATACAGGCTGATGTTCTTGGGTTGCGCAGCCGATCAGTCCTGAGGCAAGGCAGGTGACAGATAATAGTCTGGCGATGTTTTTATTTGATTTCATTGGTATTTTCTCGGTGTGATGGGTCGAATGGTGCTGAACCTAAATCTATCGAATATGGTTTAAATTAGCCAGTACGATTTAAGTTCAGTCTCTTTTTTTCAGGATCAAAATCACGAAAGGCTTGTATACCAGAAACATGTCAAAAAGTAAATCACCGGAATAAATAGTTTGCTTTGCAAGCAGTCGTTTTCAGAAAAAGGACTATTACTAATTTTAACCCGGCTGTTTATGAACATATGAGAATGTTGTCATGATATTATGCAAATAGATATGGGGTATTTCTTAATTTTATAAGTGTACGACTCCGCCAGTGCCCTCAATCTCCACGAGGAGTTCAGATCTACAGATATCGGCCTGAATATAGAGCGTTTCCGTAAGGGGTTCGATAAGCCGATTCAGCTCTGTTTGGATAACGGTTAAGTCTGCAGTATTGCGAAAATAGACGCGATAGCTCAACATGTTCAAGTTATATAAATGATGCCCGGCGACGCGATTCGCTTCATCGATAACCGCAGAAATGTTCCGTATGCTTTCCTGGGTTTGTGCGGCGACATCACCGATGTGCAAGGTGTCGTGGCCAACAATGCTGGCGGTTCCGGAAATAAATAAGGCATGTTGCTGATCTAGCTTGAGCCATCCGCCGCGCGAGAAGGTAGGGCTGCATGGCCCATATTTTTTGGGATAGCAATAGGCGCTAATCTGTCGGGGATTTTCCAGAGCTACAGATTTGTGCTGTCCGGCGAGAAAGTGTACGACTAAATTTGCGGAGGATGTCCCTACAGCACTCGCGGCGGGAATGCTACTTTCTTCGCTAAGTCGGTTGTGGGTAATAAACGAACTTGCGCGCCCAATATTGAACTGGCGATAGTGTTCCAAGCCGTGCGTGGCACCGTTGATATCGGGTAAAAAATTCCAGACGCGGAGTAGGTGAAGATGTCCACTCTCTTGGAGGAGAGTGAATATTTGCTGATAGGCTTCTTGAGCGCATGACTGAATGGGCGGGGGACTGAAGTTGTCGCCATCGTCAGGTGGTGATGTTATAGCCAGGGTGATACTGCCCAAAGTTAGGGTTGCGCTGCGCCGATAGCGTATATCCAAATAGTGTCCAGGAATTACGCTCTGTGTGGTACTCCAGATTTCACAGACATCAGATCCGTAAATGCTCAGGGGGGTTTTTAGAATGCCACTATTTTGGTCAGCACCGATCCCCGCGCCGAGTGGACTATCGAACAGCACGATACCGAGAATGTTTTCTGTGCGCAACGCGTCATTGTTTAATGCCACTGCTGCCGGAGCATAAGTAAGCGTAAGCGGCGTGCCAGTGCCTGTTGTCATGACGTCATCTAAGCGCATGGTTAAATCCTGATGTTTTCCTTTCGTTTTTTGTATGCGGCCCAAGACGCTCCGAGGTGCCGCAGCGACGTCAGGTAATAGACCATTTTGAAGATCCGTAGGGAATTCCAAATCGGTGTTTTATTGAAAATATCTCCTGCGAGAACGGATAGTACGGCCTCTTTGGTTCGTGCCTGATTGCCCGGAAACATAAACATATCGCGCAGGGTGGGCTGTGACATGCGATAAATGTACCAGGAGAATACCTTGCCTCCGTGCCGAACTTTCCGGTCAAAGTGACGCAGCGCGGCGGCGGCACGTCGCGGTTGTCGCAGGCAAGTATCAATCGTATCGGCACCGATAAAGGCGCTTTGCATGGCGAGCATGACGCCCGACGAAAAGACGGGATCGTAAAATGCGAATGCATCCCCCAACATGAGGAAACTTTCCCCATGGGTCTGCTCGCAGATATAGGCGTAGTTGCCAGTAGCTTCGACATCGGTCACGCGCTGCGCGTCTGCTAATCGCATCGCTAGATCGGGAGACATGGCAATGGTATCCGCAAAGAAATCTTCCACGGGTTTCTTTCGTGTTTTGAGATAAGAGGGCCATACCACCGCTCCCACGCTGGTAGTTCCGTCGGCTAACGGGATGAACCAAAACCACCCATGTTCAAACCAGAATAGCGAAATATGTCCCTCTTCACTGCCGGGGAGGCGATGTGCCCCACGGAAATGCGCATAAAGGGCAGAGCTGTTATGTTTTGGGTTGTTCTGTTTGGTCTTGAAGCGTGTTCCGAGAAATGTATCTCTACCGGATGCATCAACCAGGAACCGTGCTTTCCATATTTCTGTCGATCCATCTTCGCGGAGGGCATGAACTATGGCACCTTTTCCGTGCGGCAAAAATTCAACCGACTGGACCCGGCATCCCTCAATCGTCGTCGCGCCTTTTTTGCGCGCATTGCGAAACAGAATATCATCGAAGTCTGCGCGTCTGACCTGATAGGCCATGGGCATGGACTTGTCCCATGCATCGGCAAATAAGAAGGTTTCTCTTTTCTTTGTATGGTAGGGCGAGTTGAATTCTGCACCCCATTTTTTCATCCCAATCTGGTCTACCTCTTGGGCAACACCCAATTTCTGCAGCAGCGGTAAATTGGCGGGGAGCAGGGATTCACCTATATGAAATCTTGGATGATGTGCTTTTTCTAGTATGGTGATTTGGTAGCCGCGCTTTGCGAGTAGCGCACCGATCGTCGAGCCTGCCGGTCCGCCACCTATAACCAGAACGTCACATTCGTGTGTCACAGGATGTGCGTTTGATGTCTGTTGTTCTTTGGTCATCTGTCGTTCCTCCAGTGGCGCTTTCTATAAAAGCTACACTGAACTAGTTAGCTCGGCGCATTCGTCGATGGTGTGTGATCACCGCCAGCACTTGTCATGGTACGGTTGCATATTTGTGGGGGCGTTTCGACATCCTTAAATATCATGGATAAAGACACGCTACGTAGTTCTTTATGGCTACACAGTTCTAGTAGTCTGGGTAACACAACTAGCCCTGGTTTGCCGTCATGCAATAACAATATGTCTCCGGCGGCCAGATTGCGGCTGAGGCGGCGGAGCACGGTGTCTGGATTTCGAGATGTCGTGTCGTAACCACGTCGAGTCCACGCGACGTGTTGCAGGCCCAGTCGCCGTAATACCCTGCCCAAGAATGGACTGCGAAAGCCAAAAGGCGCGCGGAAGAAACGTGGTGCTGTTCCATGTGTCGCAGCTTCGATGGCTTTTTGCGTTTTAACAATGTCGTTCGCTAATAAACTTGGGCTGCTGAAGGCGAAAAGCGTATTGTGGCGATAACTGTGATTTTCTACGCTATGGCCTCGACGCATTATTTCGGCGACTAAATTCGGGTGCGCAGCAACTTTCTCACCAATGCAAAAAAAGGTGGCTTTGGCGTTATGTAGATCTAGGTGATCTAGTATTTGCGGGGTTATTTCTGCATGTGGCCCGTCGTCGAAGGTGAGAGCAATTTCGCGACGTGCGATAGCGGCTTGGGGCAGGCGGACTAAGTTTGGGCTGATCAATTTGCAGCGAGGGCAAAGGATTAGCATGGTAAGCACGATTTGGCTGGATATTATACTTGCCAAAATACATAGTGTTATCGTTTCTAGCATGTCTTGATATATTCTCTTTGCAGACTCTGTGAGTTATTGTGACGATGTAGATTATCTCTCTTTCAGCAAAGAGTCACTCACCGAGCCAAGGCGGCATCAACGAGCGCTCCGGTAGCCGATCCTCGCCAGGTCTGCCCAAGCCGTCGCGTCTGCCGGCAGCACACCCGCTGCTGGGCCGCTGAGACCCCCTCTGCCATGGCCTGCTGCTAGAAAGTTCTGCTCCAGCGCCCTCTCTGACCTCTTGCTGGGTGGTGGTGCAGACGGGCAGGACTGCGGCACCAGCGGGGCCTATCACTAAAGCGCGTGCGTTTATGCCTCATATTTTAGAGATTACTGCAAGAGGGGTGTGATATTTCCTGGATGTGCAAAAAAGGTCTGCTCTATAAAAGATTTGTTAGCATAAATCGTGTTTAAACATGCAGATATGTTATGTTGAATCGGGACCGAACAGTGTTGTGCCGTCGCCTGATCCTACCGTCTGCATCTGAACTATCTTGAGAATTCCGAAAAATCGTCTATAAACGTTTTATGGATAAGTTTGGATGCAGCAGCGATAGGGGCAACCCATGTGTCCTTGGCCTGCACCGGTTATATGGCTGGATGCTGATGATGGAGAACAAAATTGTTACCTGAAAGTGCTAAGCCCTACCTGCTCAATGCGGTCTATCAGTGGTGTGTGGATCAGGGGCATACCCCGTATATTCTGGTGGTGGTGGCTTATCCGGGAATGTCTGTTCCGAGTGGCTACGAAAAGGATGGACGGATGATTCTTGATGTCTCGCCGCGCGCCTGCCACAGTCTCCGTATGGCGGATGGCTGGATTTCTTTTAACGCCCGCTTTGGTGGGGTCGCCCGCACGGTGGATGTACCGATGGCGGCGGTGGCGGCGATTTACGCTGCGGAGACGCAGGAGGGGATGGGCTTTGCCGATCCTGAAATCCCAACCACACCGCCGCCCCCAGAGGGAGGCGGTGTTGAGAACGCGGATAACCCCCCCAGTAAGCTCGAGCGCCCTTCACTGCGGGTGGTGAAGTGAGGCTTGGCCTGATGCTCGGTGCGATGCTGCTGCTTTGCGGAAGCACGGCTGAGGCCAATATTTATGCGTACACCGATAGCAGCGGGGTGGTGCATCTGACCAACGTGCCTGCCGGGAATAACAAGTACCGGATGGTGATGCGGACGCCGAAAATGGCGGTAGCCGTGGCGCGCGCGGATTTTAACAGGGTGGCCAGGGCGCATTATCAGGCACTGATTCGGGCGGCAGCTAGCCGTTATGGGGTCAGTCCGGCGCTGATTAACGCCGTGATCAGCGCCGAGTCCGGTTACAACGCGGGGGCGGTTTCACCCAAAGGGGCAGTCGGGTTGATGCAGCTCATTCCGGCAACGGCGGATCGTTTTGGGGTGGCCAATTCCTTCAGCCCGGCTGATAACATCAACGGTGGCACGGCGTACCTGGCCCATTTGCTGCGGGTATTTAGTGGTGACCTGAAGCTGGCGGTGGCCGCCTACAATGCGGGATCGAAGGCCGTGATCCAGGCGGGTTATCATATTCCGCCTTTTGCAGAAACCCAGGCTTACGTGCCGCGGGTGCTCGCTTATTATCAGCAGTACCTGATGAATGGTGGCGGCAACGTGGTCGGTGCGAACCCGCAATCGGTGGCGAACGCCGCTCCGCAGTTGATTCAGGTATCTAATCCGTAGGCCTGTAGTTTCTTACGCAAAGTGTTGCGATTGATGCCCAGCCATTGGGCAGCCATGCCGCGTTGCCCGCTACAATGTTGCAGCGTGTTAGCGAGCAGGGCACGTTCCACCTCGTCTATGATCAGTGCGTGCAAGTTGCTGGGTACTTCACCCTGCAAATCCGCCAGATAGCGGTCCATGACCAGGGTTACGCAATCGCTCAAAGACAGGTCCGTGGTTCCCATGGCCAGCCTCCTCAGGGACGACTGAGGAGAGTGACTTGGTAACCGGCGGCCGCCGTCAAGGCAGGGCCGCTGAGGGTAAATGGTACCGCAGTGCCAGGAACAAATCCGGCGCTGGCATGAAATTCTCCGCTCAGGTATTGAGCGGCGGTAAACTGCAGATGCGCAATCGGTGCACCATAGACATTGCTGAGGGTGACTTCGATCACCGGGTAGGCCTGGACCTGGTTGGCCACATTTTCGATGCTGCCGGTGATGCGCGCCAAATGATCCCCCACCGGGGTAACCTGACTGTTTAAAATACGGATGTCTTTGTTGGGGCCTGGCCACGGAATGGTGATGCCCAGTTGTTCGGCGCCATCCAGCAACATATGGCGTACTGGCGCGCTGGTGGCAGCGTAACTGTAGCTGCGTGTCCACCAAAGTACCTGCCCGATCAGGGCGGTAATCAGCAGGATGATGGCCAGGATGAGCAGAAATCTACCCAGACGACGCCCCAGGCTGCTACCGGCACGCGTTTCCTCTGCGGCAATATCAATATGGAAGATTTGTTGGCAGACGCTGCATTTCACCTGATAGTGATGCTCGCGCAGGGCTTTACCATCCGTGGCAAAGGTCGATTCACAGCGGGGGCAGGTGATTTCCATGGTCATACTCCGATTTTGCGCTGGCCATAGATGAGCGACCAGTCTTCTTCGTGTTGCGGGGCGGCGAGATCGAAATAGGGTCTATAGGCGGCGTTAATCTCCGCTTCCTGATGGTGCAGGATGCCGGACAGTGCGATCCAGCCTCTGGGACGGACAGCGTCAGCCAGGGTGGGCGCGAGGGCCAGCAGGGGAGTTGCCAGTATGTTGGCGACCAGGATGTCGGCCATGGGCAGACTGGCGTTTTCCGGCAGCGCGAGCTGCAGGCCGGTACCGACGCCGTTGCTTTCAGCATTGGCGGTGGCTACCTGCAGCGCAACGGGAT
This sequence comes from Acidithiobacillus sp., assembly GCF_027322205.1. Classification (GTDB taxonomy): domain Bacteria; phylum Pseudomonadota; class Gammaproteobacteria; order Acidithiobacillales; family Acidithiobacillaceae; genus Acidithiobacillus. The sequence goes on along the minus strand of NZ_DAHVHY010000001.1, from coordinate 37,475 downwards.
CCGTATCTACGCCGAAGGCTTGGCCGACTCCCAGCAGCAGCCCGGCGATAGCCAGGATACCGGAGCCGCAACCGTAATCGATAAGGCTTTCGCCCCCGCGGATCTGCGCGTCCAGGAAACGCAGGCAGAGAGCCGTGGTGGCATGGGCGCCGGTGCCAAAGGCCTGGCCGGGATCGAGATGGAGCACGCGATGGGCGTCGGCGGGCGCCGCATCCCAACTGGGGGCTACCCAGAGGCGACCGAAGCAGCGTGCCGGGAAAGCGGCCTGCGTCGCCGCTACCCAGTCCTGTTCCTCCAGCGGCGTGAATTGTGCTGCGAATTGCTGCCAGTCATGGTCTCTGACCAGCCTTTGCAGGGTCGCTTCACTATGGTCGTCGGCAGGAAACAAGGCCTGGCACTGGCTGTTCTGCCAGATCAGCCCTGCATCGAATACGGCTTCACTGTCGTCGCCTTCAAGAAAGCTGACGGCTTCTGCGCCAGCATCCTGCAATTGCACCTCGATGGCCGCCGTAACTGCCGCGGGGACACGCATGCCGAGCTGCCACCAGGCAATCTTCATAGGGCGAGCAAGGCCTCCAGATAGTGGATATGCACCCCGCCTGCGGCGTACTGGGCCTCTTCCAGCACCCGTCGGTGCAGGGGGATATTGGTCTGAATACCCTCAATGGTGGTCTCGCGCAGGGCGCTGCGCATACGCATATTGGCTTCCTCACGGTCGCTTCCGAACGCGATGATTTTGCCGATCATGGAGTCGTAGAAGGGTGGCACGCGATACCCCGCATAAATGTGACTGTCGACCCGGATGCCTGGCCCGCCGGGTGGGTGCCAGGCGGTAATTTGTCCAGGAGAGGGTACGAAACGTTCCGGGTCTTCGGCATTGATACGGCATTCGATGGCGTGACCGCTGAGTACAACGTCTTCCTGGCGAATCCCAAGCGGCAGGCCTGCTGCTATGCGGATTTGCGCCTTGACGATGTCGATGCCGGTAATCAGCTCCGTGACCGGGTGCTCGACCTGCACGCGTGTATTCATTTCAATGAAGTAGAAGGTCTGGTTGCCCGGATCGTAGAGAAACTCGATCGTGCCGGCGCCCCGATAGCCCATATCCTCGCAGGCTTTGACCACCGATGTGCCGATTTCAGCCCGCTGGGCGGCGCTGATGCCGGGAGCTGGCGCTTCTTCGATGACTTTCTGATGGCGGCGCTGCACCGAGCAGTCCCGTTCACCCAGATGAACGCAGTGGCCATGGGCATCGCAGAGTATCTGAAACTCGATATGGCGCGGTGTCTCCAGGAATTTTTCCATGTACAGGGTGGGGTTGCCGAAGGCCTTGCCCGCCTCGGCACGGGTCAGATTGGCGGCGTTGATGAGATGCGCTTCCGTATGCACGACCCGCATACCGCGACCACCACCACCACCAGCGGCCTTGAGAATGACGGGGTAACCGATCTCGCGGGCGAGGGTCTTGAGGGCTTCGCTATCGTCGGGCAAAGGCCCGTCGGAGCCTGGTACACAGGGCACTCCAGCCTTCTTCATCGCCGTCTTGGCGGCAATTTTGTCGCCCATCAGGCGGATAGTCTCGGCCCGCGGGCCGATAAAGGCAAAGCCACTTTTTTCGACCCGTTCGGCGAAGTCGGCATTTTCCGAAAGGAAGCCGTAGCCGGGGTGAATGGCTTCGGCGTCAGTCACCTCGGCGGCCGCAATCACGGCGGGAATATTCAGATAACTTTTGTCGCTGGGTGCCGGGCCGATGCACACCGACTCGTCGGCGAGTTTGACATGCAGAAGATCGCGATCGGGCTCGGAGTGGACGGCGACGGTGCGAATGCCCAGTTCGCGGCAGGCGCGCTGAATACGCAGGGCAATCTCGCCGCGATTGGCGATGAGGATTTTCTCAAACATCTCAATCCTCGGGTGCAATGATGAACAGGGGTTCACCGTATTCGACGGGTTGGCTGTTGCTGGCGAGGACCTTGATCACTTTTCCGGAGATGTCGGCCTCGATTTCGTTGAGCAACTTCATGGCTTCGATAATACAGAGGGTCTGGCCAGCCTTGATAATGCTGCCTTCTTCTACAAAGGGCGCGGCTTCTGGGGAGGCGGCGCGGTAAAAGGTGCCAACCATGGGCGATTTGATCATGTAGCCTTGGGGTGGCTGCTCAACAGCGGCAGGTGTGGTCGCTACCGCTGTGTCGGTGGGTATTGCAGCAGCAACTGCCGCTGGCTGAGTGCAGGTAATGGTCGGTGCCATATGAGCAGGCGCGACGTGCCGGGTGATTCGGACTTTACTGTCGCCCTCTACCACTTCTATTTCATCAATGGCACTTTTTTCCAGCAGTTCGGCCAGGCGGCGGATGAATTGGATATCCATGCTCTTTCCTTGGTATCAGTTATGGGTTATGGCGCTTCAGGCGTCGATGAATGGCATCCAGCGCCAGGAAATACCCATCCGCACCCAGTCCCGCGATGATGCCTTGGGCGAGATCGGAGAAATAGGAACGGCGGCGGAACGGTTCCCGGGCATGGATGTTGGATAAATGCACTTCAATAAAGGGGATCTGGACGGCAGCCAGCGCATCACGCAGGGCGACACTGGTATGGGTGAAGGCCGCGGGGTTGATGATGATGTATGTGACGCCCTGCCGGGCCGCTTCCTGAACAGCATCGATCAGTATGTGTTCGGCGTTACTCTGCAGGCTGCGCAGTCGCCAGCCCCATCCCTGCGCGTGCGCCTGCATCCCGGCATCGATTTCAGCGAGGGTGGTCTGCCCATAATGGCCGGGCTCACGGCTACCCAGCAGATTCAGGTTCGGACCATGCAGTACAAGGATATGAGGAGATGATGCAGCCATAGATTCCGCGTAACACTAAGTATATCCGTAAAGTCTGCCGCAAATGGCCGGATAAATCCAGGTCATTCGTGTCTAAGGCGAATGCCAGGGGAAATAAACAGGGCCATCGCCCAATGCGGGGATTTGGCGTAGAATGCCACAAGATAGGTGTGAAGCTTCGCGGGTGTCGCCGCAAAGTCTGGGGGTGTCGGCGCGCAACTTTCGTCTGGTGGGCGGAAAGATTGAGGTGTCCAGGCGCTCATTATTGAGAACGCCAGAGAGGTGTGTTCGCTATGTTATACCCTGAGTTGTTCAAATCACTGGAGGCCGCGCGCTGGAACATGGCCACGGATATTCCCTGGGAGCAATTTGACCGTAGTCTGGTGAGCGATGAGCAGTTGCGCACGATCAAGATGAATGCGGTCACCGAGTGGTCCGCACTCCCGGCGACGGAAATGTTTCTCCGGGACAACCGGAATGACTCCGATTTTTCGGCCTTCATGTCCATCTGGTTCTATGAAGAACAGAAGCACGCTTTGGTGCTCATGGAATATTTGCGCCGCTTTGCGCCGGAATATCTGCCGACAGAAGAAGAGTTGCACAACGTGCGCTTTGAATTTGATCCAGCCCCGGCGATGGAGACGCTCATGCTCCATTTTTGCGGCGAAATTCGTCTGACGCATTGGTACAAATGTGCGGCGCAGTGGCACAGCGAGCCGGTGATTCGCACGATTTACGAGGTGCTATCCAAGGATGAGGCGCGGCACGCGGGCATTTATCTTAAGTATATGCGGCGCGCGATTGATCGCCTTGGGGATACCGCGCGTCTGGCTTTTGCCAAGATCGGTGTGCTCATGGCCAACACCAAGACGGCGAAGGCATTGCATCCCACCAATCTCCATGTGAACAAAGCCATGTACCCTGACGACAGCGTGCAAAGCCATCTGCCGGATCCGGGCTGGCTGGAGCAATGGCTGGATACCCAGATCCATTTCGACGTAATCTGGGAGGGCAAGGTAGTCAATGGCATCTTACGTAATCTTTCTGCTTTGCTCGGAACACCCCTTCAGAGTGCCAAAGATCTCAGTCGTTACCGTAAGGCAATGAGCACCGCCGACCGTGATTCTTCTGGGCACCTGGTAGCGGGCTGAACACGCTGTAGCGGTTTGGCAATGGATGCTATGTTACAGGGCATAAAAACGACGGAAGATCCGTGGCGGAGCCTTGCGCTGGCTGCCCGATTGCAGTGGGCATTGAGTCCGGAATTGCCGGAAGGGTACCGGTCGTTTTTGTTGACGGAGCAGTGGATGCAGACCCGCTGCTATTTTGCCCGCCGTGCGGACCTGCGGTTGGAGGAAGTGGCGGTGCTGGCAGAGGATGGGGACTATGTTATCCGCCTGTGTATTGCGAAAAGGCCGGATTTAACGGCAGAACAGGTGGGGGGGTTTTGTCAGGATCACGACCCTAACGTGCGCTATGCCATCGCCCGCAATCCATTGCTGACGCAAGTTCAGCGGACGCAGTTGCTGGCGGATGAAGACGAACTGGTGCGACAGGCGGCGGCTAAGGGGCCGCGGCCGAGCAAAGAACGCTGCCGCCCGGGTCAAGCGCCTTTACTGTGCTGACCCGGTTTTACTGGCCTTAGTCCGCCTGACGGCGCAAAAAGGCGGGGATGTCCAGGTCGGCATAGTTAGGGGTGTTATTACCGCCGCGTGCGGCGGCTACCGGGGCCGCGGGGCGTTCGGCCTGACGCATACCAGTGGGTTTGTCGAGATTGCGCCAGTCTGCGGCAGTGGCTGGGGTCGCTGCCGGGCGGGTGCGAATGTTTTCGACCGCCAGACGCACGGGTTCCCGCTGCAGACCGGTGGCAACCACGGTGACCCGCAGTTCCCCTTCCAGTTCCGGATCGAGCACGGTACCGACCTTGACGTTGGCATCATCAGCGGCATAGCCACGGATCAGTTCGCCGACTTCTTCAAACTCGCCCAGGGTCAGGTCCATGCCAGCGGTGATGTTGACCAGAATGCCGCGGGCGCCGGAGAGGTTGATATCGTCCAGCAGCGGACTGGAAGCAGCGCGGGTGGCCGCGTCTTTGGCACGGTTTTCGCCGCGACCGCTGGCGGCACCCATCATCGCCAGGCCCATGCCAGACATGACGGTGCGGACATCGGCGAAGTCGAGGTTCATCAGGCCGGGGCGGGTGACCAGCTCGGAGATACCCTGCACGGCGCCGAGGAGGATGTTGTCGGCGGCCTGATAGGCGTCCTTGAGGCTGATGTTTTTGCCAAGGACGGACAACAGCTTTTCGTTGGGGATGATGACCAGTGAGTCCACATACTGGGAGAGTTCGTCGATGCCGGAGAGGGCGTGTTGCTGACGCTTCTTGCCCTCAAAGTTGAATGGCTTGGTGACCACTCCGACGGTAAGGATGCCCATGTCGCGGGCAATGGCCGCCACCACGGGGGCGGCGCCGGTGCCGGTGCCACCCCCCATGCCGGTGGTGATGAAGACCATGTCGGCCTTCTCCAAGGCTGCGCGGATTTCGTCACGGCCTTCTTCGGCAGCCTTGCGACCGACTTCGGGATCGGCGCCAGCACCGAGGCCGCGGGTAATCTGGGCGCCGAGCTGGATGGTGTGGCTGGCGTGGGAATGGCGTAGCGCCTGGGCATCGGTATTGGCGGTGATGAATTCCACCCCTTCCAGACCCGCCGCGCACATGTTGTTGATAGCGTTACCGCCACCGCCACCGACGCCGATCACTTTGATGACAGCACCGTCTTGTTCACATTCATTGAGTTCAAACATAGTCTTTCTCCTTCTTGAAGTCCTGCAAATTTGTGTGCTTCAGCCCTGCAAGCAGGCATTAGCCGAAGCTCGTCTGTACCCAGGAGCGCATCTTGCGAAAAACGCCGCCGAAGCTGGTATCCATATGATTTTCCCGGGCCGCGATGGCCGGGTTCTGTAAAGGCTCTGCCTGACTCGCCACTTGATTGTGCAGTCCGTACATGACCAGACCGACGCCCGTGGCATGGCCCGGAGTCCGGACGACGGTTTCCATGCCGGGTAAATGCATGGGCTCGCCGACGCGCACCGGCAGGTGGAGGATTTCTTCGGCCAGTTCGGCCATCCCTTCCAGCTTGCTGGAACCGCCGGTAATGACCACTCCGGCCGCGACCATATCTTCATAGCCGGTGCGCCGCAGCTCGGCCTGAATCAGTTCAAAGAGTTCCTTGATGCGAGGTTCGATGATGTCGCCGAGAATGCGCCGGGATATGGTCCGGGGCGGACGAGTGCCAACGCTGGGGACGGGGATTTCTTCATCTTGCTCGATGAGATCACCGAGGGCGCAGCCGTAGAGCTTTTTGATGTTTTCCGCTTCGACGGGCGGGGTGCGCAGGCCGAGGGCGATGTCGTTGGTGACCTGATCGCCGGCAATGGGGATGACGGCGGTGTGGCGAACGGCGCCATCGCGGAAGATGGCGATGTCCGTAGTGCCACCGCCGATGTCCACCAGACAGACACCGAGTTCTTTCTCATCAGCAGTGAGGACGGCGTCGGCGGAGGCGAGCTGTTCGAGGACCAGATCCTGTACCTGCAAGCCGCAGCGTTCGACGCATTTGGTGATGTTTTGCGCGGCACTGACGGCACCGGTGACGATGTGCACCCGGGCCTCCAGGCGCACGCCGGACATGCCGACGGGCTCACGGACACCTTCCTGGCTGTCAATCATGAATTCCTGGGGCAGGATATGGATGACGTTCTGATCCTGGGGAATAACGATGGCACGGGCGGCGTCCATGACCCGGCCGACATCCTCATTGCTGACTTCCTTGTTCTTGATGGCGACGATGCCGTGGCTGTTATAGCCGCGGATGTGGCCGCCGGCAATGCCGACTATGGCGCCGTGAATCTGCACACCGGCCATCAACTCCGCTTCCTGCACGGCGCGGGTGATGGCCTGAACGGTGGATTCGATATCGACCACCACGCCCTTTTTGAGGCCGCGGGAGGGGTGTTGGCCGACGCCGATGATTTCCGCCTCACGGCCGCCCCGGGACTGGGCGACAATGCAGGCGACCTTGGAGGTGCCGATGTCCAAACCGACGATGAGTTCCGGATTGCTGCGTTTCATTTCCTGTTTCTCCTTCGGATCACTGATCCGTTAGTGGACTGCTGACAGTGGCCACCGTGGGCATGGCGACCGCAAAGCCGTTGGTGTAGCGCAGGTCCATGGTGGCCCCTGGTACGAGGTATTCTTTGACCTGGGGGGCAATAGCCACCCAACGTGTCAAGGCGGGAAGGATGTTTTCGCTGCCCAGCAGCAGGCGCACCTTATTGCTGAGGATGCAACGCCAGCCGCCGCGTTGATCTTCTTGCAAATCCAGCACCTTGATGCCCAGGGGGGTGAGGATCTGGTTGAATTTGGCCATTTGTGCAATCAGCCTGGCACCGCTATCCGCCGGTCCTTCGAGATTCGGCAGCTCACCGGAGACCTGACTGGGAGGGACGTTGAACACCTGACCCTGGGCATCCACCATTTGTCCGGTACCGCCCAGCCAGCGGGCCACGGGCACATAGGGCTTGATATCGACTTGCAAGCGATCGGGCCAGACTCTGCGGACTTCGGCATCGGCGACCCAAGGCAGTGCATCGAGGGTGTGGCGTACCTGATCAGGGTTCACCCAGAGAAAACCCTGAGTAACGTAAGGTTTGAGGGCGGCATTGACCGTGGGCAGCGGAATTTTCGCGGAGGTGCCGGTAATGGTCAGGGTGCTGATGGGCATGAGTTGCGGCTCGCGCACCCAGTTCCAGCCCATCCAGCTCCCCCAGGCGAGGGCGCTGAGACCAACGCCGCCGACCAGCACACGACCATAAAGCCACCATGGGATAGGTTGACGTACTTTGGGTGGGACTGCCGCTTCGGCTTTGCGTTTGGGTGGTTCCTTGACGGTGGCGGCAGGCCGTTGTGGGTGCTGCCCATGGCGGTAATCGCGCATGACGCTAACCATGTTTTACTCTCCTCTGCGCGGTGCGCAGTATGGCGCTGCATAATTCAGGAAAATCCATGCCGATCGCCTTGGCGGCCATAGGGACCAGGCTGTGGCTGGTCATGCCGGGTACACTGTTCACTTCCAGCAGATGGGCCTGGCCGTCGCTGCTGATCATGAAATCGACGCGGCCCCAGTCGCGGCCGCCCAGTTCGGCAAAAGCCTTGAGCGCAAGTGTCTGCAACTGCTGATCCAGTGGGGCACCGAGGCCTGAGGGCAAGAGGTAGCGGGTATCGTCGGCGAGATACTTCGCGGTGTAGTCGTAGAAGGTGCGGGGTGTTTCGATGACAATGGGCGGCAAGGCGCGGCCGTCGAGGATGCCGACAGTGGCCTCGTGGCCGATGACGGCACCCTCGCAGAGGACTTCGTCTTCCATCGCAAAGGCGCTCCGCAAGGCCGCATCCAGTTCTGCCGGACCCGTAACTTTGCTGACGCCAAGGCTGGAACCGCCGTGGTTCGGCTTGATGTACAGGGGCCAGCCGAAGCGGGCGCCGAGATCAGGTGCATTCTCGCCGCGGCGCAGCAGAATGCCGTCGGTCACCGGTAAACCGGCTGCCCGCCAGAGCTGCTTGCAGCGCCATTTATCCATGGCGAGGGCGGAAGCGAGGGCGCCGCTGCCAGTGTAAACGATATTCAGAGTCTCCAGACAGGCCTGCAACAGGCCGTCTTCGCCTACCGCGCCATGGCAGACGTTGAAGGCGATATGCGCCTTGCTGTCTGCCACTTGCTGCTGGATGATGGCCGGTTGGATGTCGATGCCGACGGCATCCAGGCCCAATCCTTGCAACGCCTGCAATACGGCGCGACCGCTGTCGAGAGAAACTTCGCGCTCGCCGGAGGGGCCACCATAAAGTACGGCTATGCGGGGCAAATCAGACATCGGTCACCTCCCCGATAACGCGCATCTCCGGCTGGAGGTCGATGCCAAAGCGACTGAGGACCGCTTGTTGTACGTTGGCCACCAGAGCTTCGATCTCCTCGGCGCGGGCAGCACCGCGGTTGATGATGAAATTGGCGTGCTGGGTACTTACTTCGGCATCGCCATAACGCATGCCCTTGAGTTCTGCTGCCTCAATGAGCCGGGCGGCATGATCGCCAGGCGGGTTGCGGAAGACGGAACCGCAGCTCGGCCATTCCAAAGGCTGAGTGGCGGCGCGGCGTACCTGCCAGGTACGCAGGCGCTGCCTGACGGCATCGCTGTCTGCGGGGGTCAGGCGCAATCCTGCGGTGACGAAGCAGGCATCGCCCTGACCCTGGACTTCCCGGTAACCAATCTGAAACTCGGCGCGAGACAGACGTTGCAGTTGACCATCGGGATGCAAGACTTCGACCCATTCCACCAGAGTCCAGGTGTCGCCACCGTGGGCGCCGGCATTCATACTGAGACAGCCGCCCAGGGTACCGGGGATGCCGGCGAGAAATTCGGCGCCGGCGAGCCCGGCCTTGGCGGCGAAGTGGGCAATCTTGACCGCCCCCGCCCCCGCCCCCGCACGGATCAGACCGGACGCGTCGAGGGTAATCTTGTCGATGGTATTAGCCAAGCAAATGACGGTGCCACGCAGACCACCGTCCCGCACCAGCACATTGCTGCCCAGCCCAAGCCAGGTGAGAGGGGCGACGGCGAAACGCTGCAGGAAAGCCTGCAGATCTTCCAGCGTGCCGGGCAGATAGAAGCGATCGGCCGGGCCGCCGACCCGCCAGCTGGTGTGGCGGTGCATGGGTTCTCCCAGGCGCAGACGACCCCCAATGGCGTGTATCATGCGGGATCCTCCCCGAAGACCTGGGACCATTGTGCCGCCAGGCTGGCGATGCTGCCCGCGCCGAGGGTCAGCAGTACGGCCCTGGCGGGGAGTTCGGCGCGGATTTGTTGCGGCGCCGTGAGTAAATCAGGCAGGAAGCGGACAGACACCCCTTGCGCGGCCATGGCCTCGGCGAGGGCGCGGCTGTTAACGCCGGGCAGTGCCTTTTCGCCGGCAGTGTAAATGTCCGTCAGAATCACCCGGTCCGCCGCCGCCAGGCTGCTGACGAAATCACCGAAGAGCGCTTGGGTGCGGCTGTAGCGGTGGGGTTGAAAGGCCACCACCAGTGGTCGCTCCGGCCATACGGAGCGGGCTGCAGCGATAGTCGCGGCGATTTCCCGGGGGTGATGGCCGTAATCATCTACCACGGTAATTCCGCCAAATGTGCCGACCAGCTCAAAACGGCGGCCGACGCCGCGGAAATCCGCCAATGCGCTGGTGATGATGGATTCCTGTACGCCTACCTTGCTGGCAATGCCGATGGCGGCGAGGGCATTGAGGACATTGTGGCGGCCGGGGATGCCCAGTTCTACGTCCAGCCAGTGGACATAGTCGCTGTCCACCCGCCGCCATACGGCGAAGCGACTGCCAATGCCTTGCACGGCGACATCACGCGCCTGCAAATCCACATCGTCACCGAAACCGTAGCGTAGTACGGGGGTGCGCAATTCGGGGATGAGGCCGGTGACCATGGGTTCATCGGTGCAGAGGACGGCGAGGCCGTAGAAGGGCAGGCGCTGGAGAAATTGCAGGAAGGCGCCGCGCAAATTATCGAGGCTGTCGCCGTAGGTTTCCATGTGATCGGCGTCGATGTTGGTGACGACGGCCATGACGGGCGAGAGATAGAGGAAAGAGGCGTCGGATTCGTCCGCTTCTGCCACCAGATATTCGCCACTGCCGAGGGCGGCATGGGTGCCGGCGCTCTTCAAGCGGCCGCCGATGACGAAGGTGGGGTCCAGTCCGCCAGCGCCGAGGATACTGGCCACCAGGCTGGTGGTGGTGGTCTTGCCGTGGGTGCCAGCGATGGCGATGCCCTGCTTGAAGCGCATCAGCTCCGCCAGCATCTCGGCGCGGCGGATGACGGGGATGCGCAGTTCGCGAGCGGCCTGAACCTCTGGATTGCTTTCGGGAATGGCCGAAGAGAGCACGACCACATCGGCGCCGCGCACATTGACGGCCTCGTGACCGCCGAAAATCCGCGCACCTAAGTCTGTCAGGCGCAGGGTGGAGCTGCCGGGACGCAAATCGGAGCCGGAGACGGCATAGCCGAGATTTAGCAGCACTTCGGCGATGCCGCGCATGCCGCTGCCGCCGATGCCGACCATGTGGACTTGGCGGACCCAGTTACGCATTTCTGCCTCCTGCATATTCTATGCAAGCTGTCGCAATGGTGGCGGCGGCATCGCCCCTGGCCTGAGCGCGCGCGGCTTCTGCCCAGCGTAGGCGGAGTGCGGCGTCAGTCAGTAAGGGATTCAGCACATCGCGCAACTGTATGGCGTCCAACCCCTCCTGACGCAGTATCCTGGCCGCACCGGCCTCCTCCAGAAAACGGGCGTTGGTGGCCTGATGATCGTCTACTGCGAAGGGGAAGGGGATCAGGACGGCGCCGAGACCAGCGGTGGCGAGTTCGGCGATGGTGGCGGCGCCCGCGCGGCAGAGAGCGAGGTCGGCCCAACTCAGTGCTGCCGCCATATCCTCTATAAAGGGCTCTACCCGGGCGTCAATGCCCGCCTGTGCGTAAGCCGCCTGGGTGGTTTCTACGTGATCCTTGCCGGTCTGATGCCAGATGGCGGGGCGCTCGGCGGCGGTCATGCTGCTCAGCGCGGCGACACTGACTTCGTTGAGCACCTTGGCGCCCTGACTGCCACCCATGATGAGCAGGTGAGCTGGTCCGTTACGCCGACTGAAACGCTCTTGCGGTGCGGGCAAGGCGCGAATGGTCTCGCGGACTGGGTTGCCCACCCACTCACCGCGGGCCAGACGCGCGCCGGGAAAGCCGAGAAAAATACGCTTGGCCAGTGGCGCCAGCAAACGATTGCTGAGCCCGGCGATGGCATTTTGTTCATGCAGGCAGAGCGGGCGTCCCAGGGTCCAGGCGGCAATGCCGACGGGGGCGGCGACATACCCCCCCATGCCGAGCACCACGCGGCTCTGGGTTTTCCGCAGAATTGCCCGTGCCTGTAAGATCGCCTTACCCACCCGCCAGGGCGCACGCAACCAGCGCCCGAGGCCTTTGCCGCGCAAGCCCTGCATGTCCAGAGTATGCAGCGGATAGCCGCGTTCCGGCACCAGGCGTGCTTCCATCCCGGCGGCTGTTCCCGCAAAAGCGACTTCCACACCCTGGGCGCGCAGTGCGTCGGCGACCGCCAAGGCCGGGAAGATATGGCCGCCAGTGCCGCCTGCTGCGATCAGGACGCTGTCAGCCATTCTGGAGTTCCTCCTGGACGACGACTTTGCTGTTGGGCACCGCCGGATAACGGCGGCTGACGCCGAGGACGACACCCAGGGCTGCGCAGAGGAAGACCAGGGCGCTGCCGCCATAACTGATCAGCGGTAGGGCGAAACCTTTGGTCGGTAGAGCGCCGAGATTCACGCCCATGGACATAACGGCCTCACCCCCAAACCAGGTCAGGGTGCCGTAGCAGAAAAGAGCGAAGAAGGCATCACCGGCCGCAGCAGCACGGCGGCCGACACGGTAGATCCGCCAGCAGGCGATGCCATAAAGCATTGCCAGGGACCACACCCCGATCATGCCGAGCTCTTCGCCGATCACCGCCAGAATGAAGTCGGTATAGGACTCGGGCAGGTAGAAATATTTCATCACCCCGTCGCCCAGACCGACTCCGAAGAGGCCGCCACGCCCAAAGGCAATGAGAGATTGCACCAACTGGAATCCGGCCCCGTAAGGATCTGCCCAGGGGTTTTGGAAGGTCGTGATGCGGGCCAGGCGATAAGGCGCTGATATGGCCAGAATTCCGAGCGCGCTGCCCGATATGGCGCCAGCCAGGATGACATAACCCAAAGGCAGGCCGCCCAGAAAGAGCATCACTCCGGTGAGGAGCACCACCATCGCGTAAGAGCCGAAATCCGGTTGCAGGAGCAGGAGCACACCCAGCAGACCGAGTACCACAAAAATCGGCCAGAGCCCCTCTTTGAAGCGGCCCAGCAACTCCCCCTTACGTACCACATAGCGGGCGAGGAAAAGCAGCAAGGCAAATTTCAGCAACTCAGAAGGCTGCAGGCGGACAATGAGAAAGTTGATCCAGCGATGGGAGCCGTTCACCGATACGCCGATAAATGGTATAAAAACAAGTAGTAGAGCGATGATGGAAAGGCCCATCAGCGGGAAAGTGATGCGCTCCCAGAAATCCAGATCAATGCGGCTGGTGTAATAGAGTATTGCAGTGGCAAGAAGGGCGTAGAGGCCCTGCCGCTCGGCAAAGAAGAAGGGGTTGCCGGTTTCATGCTGGGCGATGGGAGCGCTGGCGGAGTAGACCATGACGAAGCCGAAGCCGAGCAGGGCCAGAATGATCCACCAGAGAACCGTGTCGGCAGGTCCCTCTTCCGCTAACCACCAGCTTGGTTTGGTCATGCCACTCTCCCCGCCAATGTCTGTACGGCCGCGACAAACTGACGACCACGATCCTGATAATCGGTGAACATGTCCGTGCTGGCGCAGGCAGGTGAGAGCAGCACCTGATCGCCACTCTGCGCCATCTCCGCTGCTGCCTGCACCGCTGTCGGCATGCTGTTGACGGCTTGCACCGGTAACACGCCAGCCAGCAATGCGGCTATTTGCGGGCCATCCTTACCAATGACGACGGCCCCCCGTTGACCGCGACAGGCTTCCCGCAGCGGGCTCAGGTCAGCCCCTTTGGCATCGCCGCCCAGAATCATCACCAGGGGTCCCGGCAAGCCGGACATGGCTTTGAGGGTGGCGCCCAGATTGGTGCCCTTGGAGTCGTCGTAGTAGTTCACCCCGTTCACCTCAGCGGTCCAGGCGAGGCGGTGGGGCAAACCGGAGAAATTGCGCAAGGCCTGCCGGATGGCGGTAAGTGGGATATCCACGGCACGAGCGAGCAATGCCGCCGCCAACGCATTTTCAGTGTTATGCCCACCGCGTAGCAGGAGTTGATCCAAGGCCAGCAACGGACCGTCGGCGCGCAGGCAGAGCTGATCATCGGCGGTATAGGCGTCGCGATCGCCAGCCCGTCCGAAGAACTGCAATTGCACCCCTGCCGGAACCTGGGCGGGCAGGGCGGCGGTAAAGGTGTCTTCGGCATTCAGCACCAGGGTATCTCCGGCCCCCATCGCTTGGAAAATGCGCGCCTTGGCAGATCCATAGGCCGTATAGTCGCCGTGCCAGTCCAGATGGTCGGGGCTCAGGTTGAGGATGGCAGCGGCGCGCGGATGAAAGTGCTGACAGGACGCGAGCTGAAAGCTGGACAGCTCGAGGACATAGAGCTCCGGCTCGGGACCCGTTTCCGGCAAAAGGTCGAGGGCGGGGGTGCCGAGGTTGCCGCCGACGGCGGCGCGCAGTCCGGCGGCCTGTGCCATCTCGCCAAGCAAGGTGGTGACCGTGCTTTTGCCATTGCTGCCGGTGATGGCGACGATGGACGTCCGGGCGATCCGGCCAAAAAGTTCGATATCACCCATGATCTCTATGCCTGCTTGTCTGGCGCGGAGCAGGGCTGGCAATGTCGGCGTCAGCCCTGGGCTGAGCAGGATGAGATCCGCACCCAGGAACACGTCTTCGGGAAGGTCGCCAAAATGGAAATCGACGTCTGGGTAATGTTGCCGCAAATCGGCGGCGTCTGCTAGCAGACGCGTGTCCTCGACCCGGCAATGGGCACCCAGGCGCAGGGCGGTGCGCAAGAGGGAATGTCCCGTCTTGCCCATGCCGGCGATGCATACCTTTTTGCCGTTGAGGTCCATGTCAGCGTATCTTCAGACTGGAAAGACCGACGAGGACCAGAATCACGGTGATGATCCAGAAACGGACCGCCACCCGGGGTTCAGGCCAGCCTTTTTTCTCAAAATGGTGGTGCAGCGGTGCCATGCGGAAGACCCGTTTACCGGTGAGCCGGAAGGAGATCACCTGGATGATGACGGATAAGGTTTCCACCACAAAGACGCCGCCCATAATGACCAGCACGAGTTCCTGACGGGCGACGATGGCGACGATGGCCAGCGCCGCGCCCAGCGCGAGGGCACCGGTATCGCCCATAAAAACCTCGGCCGGATAGGTGTTGAACCAGAGAAAACCGAGCCCCGCACCCACCAGCGCCCCGCAGAAAATCAGCATCTGGCCGGAGCCCGGTACCCAGGGCACATCCAGGTAGCGAGCAAAGACCGCGTTGCCGGACACGTAAGCAAATATTCCTAAAGCCGCCGCGACCATGATTGTCGGTACAATGGCCAGGCCATCCAGTCCGTCGGTCAGGTTGACGGCATTGGAGGTGCCGACAATCACGAAATAACTGAACAGGATGAAACCGATGCCCAGCGGGATCAGTACATGAGGTATAAAAGGCAGGATCAAGCTGGTCTCTACCGGCTTGCTGGCCAGGGCATAGAGCACCCCCGCCGCGGCGAAGGCCACCAGCGACTGTAAACCATATTTGGCCCGCGCTGAGAGTCCTTTGGTGTTTTTGCGCCGCAGCTTGCGCCAATCGTCGATGAAGCCGATGGCGCCAAAGGCCAGGGTAGTGAGCACCGCCACCCAGACCAGCGGATTACGCAAATCCGACCAGAGCAGCGTCGTCAGGATAACCACCAGCAGGATCAGGGCGCCGCCCATGGTGGGTGTGCCCTGCTTACTCAGGTGGGTTTCGGGACCGTCGTTGCGGATGATCTGGCCGATTTTGTATTGGCGCAGACGGGCGATAAAGAATGGACCGATGAACAGTGAGAGGATCAGCGCGGTAAGGATGGCCAATACGCCGCGCAGGGTCAGATACTGAAAAACGTAAAAGCCGTGATAAAGGCTGCCGAGTTGCATAAAGAGGGCGTAGAGCATCAGGCATTCCCCCCGGTTAAGGCCGGTACGACGCGCTCCATGTGGGTGGCGCGGGAGCCTTTGATCAGTACCACGGTGTCTCCGTCCAGGCGACTTTGCAGGGCGGCCAGTAAAGAGGGCAATTCGGAGAAGGCTTCGCCGTTGACGCCGAAGGCATCGGCTGCCTCTGCTGCCAGCGGACCGAGTGCGTACAGGCGCTCAATACCGAGTTGCTGCGCCAGCGTCCCCGCCTGCCGATGGTAAAGTGCGGCTTCGGGACCGAGTTCACCCATGTCACCGAGGGCCAGGATACGTTGGCCGGACTGCGCGGCGAGCACACGAAGTCCGGCTTCGAGAGAGGCGGGATTGGCATTGTAAGTGTCATCCAGAATCCGACTGCCATGCAGTCCGGAGCGCCACTGCAAACGTCCGGGGATGGCCTTCAGTCCGGCCACTGCCCGTTGAATTTGCGGAATGGAAATGTCGAGCGCCAGCGCTGCGGTCGTGGCCGCCAGGACATTGCGGCCATTGTGTTGACCGGGCAAGGGAATCTCCAGAGTGAATTCCCCTTGTGGAGCGCGTACCTCCAGATGTCCGCCACCCTGTTCGTGGGCGCGCCAGTGTCCGCGCACCCGCGTCGGGCGATGCTCCAAGCTGAAGCGCCAGACTTCTCCCGGCGCTCGTTCCGCCCAGAAATCCGCGAAGGGATCGTCGCCATTGAGGATCGTGAGACCGCGCTTGTCGAGACCGGAGAGAATTTCGCCTTTGGCTGCGGCAATGGCGGCAACGCTGCCGAGGCCTTCCAGATGCGCGGGGGTTGCATTGTTGATCAGGGCCAGGGTGGGCCTCGCCAGCCCGCTGAGGAGAGTGAGTTCGCCGGGGTGATTCATGCCCATTTCCAGCACCGCATAACGATGCTCGGCGCCAAGCCGTGCCAGCGTCAGGGGTACGCCGATGTGGTTGTTCTGATTGCCGCTGGTAGCCAGTACCGGGCCGGACTCGTTAAGGATAGCGGTGAGTACCTCTTTGACCGTCGTTTTGCCGCAGGAGCCGGTCACTGCCAGCAGCGGCAGGCTGAAACGCTGCCGCCAGTGGGCGGTCAGTGTCTGCAGCGCTATCAGGGTATCCCCTACCAGGACGCCAGGTGCGGTGACAGGGGTGCCGGTCAGCACGGCTCCGGCGCCCTGAGCAAGAGCATCAGGCACGAAGTCCTCGCCATTGAAGCGGGCGCCGCGCAATGCCACAAAAAGTGGTCCCGTCATCGGCTGACGGCTGTCCGTAGCGATGCCCTGAATTTCTTTGCGGCCGGCGCTGCCGGGCAACAGCTTGCCCCCGGTGATTTCAGCGATTTCGTTCAGTGAATAGCGGATCATGCGCTGAGCACCTCCGCGGCAATACTGCGGTCCTGAAAGGGTAAACGCTGCCCCAGTATCTCCTGGATACGCTCGTGTCCCTTGCCGGCGATGAGCACCCAATCCCCGGCCTGCGATGCAGTGATGGCGGCCCGGATGGCCGCCGCGCGGTCATGAATCACGGTAACCTGATCGGGCTGTTCCATACCGCCCAGGATGTCGTTGACGATAACCTCGGGCGCTTCGCTGCGCGGGTTATCGTCGGTGAGAATGATGTGGTCGGCAAGGCGTTCGGCCACCCGCCCCATTTCCGGACGTTTGCCACGATCCCGATCGCCACCGCAGCCAAAGACCACGGTCACGGCGCCTTTAGCGACTTCGCGCAGGTCGGTGAGCACCCGCTGCAGCGCATCTGGGGTGTGGGCATAGTCGATCATCACCTGTGCCTTGCCGGGGACCGGAGCCAAGCGCTGATAACGACCTTCCGGCAAGTCGAGTCCGGCGATGGCGGCGTCACTGACCGGCCAGCCCATACCCTCGGCAGTGGCCAGCGCGGCCAGCAGATTCTGAATATTGCTGTTGCCGATGAGGGGGCTGCGCAGGCGCCGCGGGCCGGTAGGGGTATGCAGGTCGAGCAGGGTGCCGCTGGCACCGGGATGCCACTCGACAGCCTGGTAGTCTCCACTCTTTACCCCGAAGCGCAGTTGCCGGACTTCCGGCGCCATGGCGGCAGCGATCTGCCCGGCGAATGCGTCGTCGCTGTTTATTACGGCCAATTGGAGGCCTAGCGTCTGGAAGAGGCGGGCTTTGGTTGCGCCGTAGTGCGCCATATTCCCATGAAAATCGAGGTGGTCCCGACTGAGATTGGTAAATACGGCGGCGGCAAAGGGTACTGCCGCAATCCGTTCCAGCGCGAGCGCATGGGAGGAGACCTCCATGGCGATGACCTTGGCGCCCTGGTCGCGCAGCGTGGCCAGGGTCTGCCACAAAGGGACCGGGTCCGGTGTGGTATTGGCGTGGGAGATAAGCGCATCCACGCGACCGTAGCCGAGGGTGCCGATGATCATCGCGGGCTGCGGCGCAAGTTCGGCGATGAGGCGGGTCACACTGCTCTTGCCATTGGTGCCGGTAACGCCAATGATGACGGGCGCCCGACCCTCGTCCCAGCGATACCAGCGGCGCAGTGACCTGCCGAGCAGAGCCCGTGCCTGCGGGCTTTGCCAGACGGGGTGACCCTGTTCAGTGTAAATACGCTCTGCACTGCCCTCTAACAGCGCTGCGGCTGCACCTGCTGCCCAAGCCTGTTCCAAAAATTGCCGGCCATCGCCATGATTGGTGTTCAAGCCGACGTAGAGCATGCCCGGTCGCAGGCGACGGGTATCGGTTTCAATGCCCTGCAGGGCAATCCCCGCCAGGGCAGCAGGAGTGGCAGGCAACAGGCTGGCGAGCGTCTCAGTGTGCGGCATCGCCAGCCCCCTCGGCCCAACGCCGCTCCTGGTCTGCGGTCATGGCTTTTCCTGCCGCGGTATTCCAGACACCAGTGCCGACATCGGGTTGTGCGCCCATTTGATGCAGGGCAGCGCCCATGGTTACCCGAAATACCGGGGCGGCGACTACCCCGCCATAACGCCAGCCCTGAGTTGGTCCACGCACCACTACGGCCATGACGAATTGCGGATTGTTGGCGGGCGCGAAGCCGACAAAGGTGGTATTCACCTGATGCTTATGAAAGCCGCCCTTACCATTAGCCATGATGGACGTGCCGGTTTTCCCGGCTACCGAATAGCCGGGAATCGCGGCAAGGAAACCGGTGCCGCCCCGACTGGTCACCCCGGCGAGCCAGTCGCGCAGTCGCGCCGCAGTGGCGACCGGTATGACCTGCTGACTGTGCAGGGAGGTGTTGCTGGTGCTGCGCAGCAAGGTGGGCTGGACATAGACGCCGTTATTGGCGATGGCGCCATAAGCCGCCGCCAGTTGCAAAGGGGTGACGGAGAGACCATAACCGTAAGCCATGGCGGCACGCCGCGCCACATCCCAGTTTTGCCAAGCGGGAACCGTGCCGCCAGTCTCCCCGGGCAGCCCTAATCCACTCACCTGCCCAAAACCGACATTGCGCAGCATCTGGTAGAGATCGGCAGGCGGTGTCCGCAGGGAAATCTTTGCCGCGCCAATGTTGCTGGAATACTTGAGTACCTGAGCAAGGTCGAGGGTGCCGTGACGGACATCGTCCTGAATGCAGTAATGGGCCACCCGAAAGCAGTTGGTGTTCACATCAAACGTGGAATTGGGCTGAATGCTGCCGTCATCCAATGCGGCAGCGATGGTAAAAGGTTTCACCACCGATCCCGGTTCGAAAGTGTCGGCGACGGCACGATTATTGTAGAGGTCTGGCTGATAATCGGCGCGATCATTGGGGTTAAAAGAGGGATAGCTGACCATGGCGAGAATTTCGCCGGTATGCACATTCATCAGCACCGCGGCTCCGGAGCGTGCCTGAAAACGCTGTACGGCGGAGGCGAGAGCAGCGTACGCCACATACTGGATGTTGCGGTCAATGCTGAGCGTGAGTGCCTGGCCGGGCAGGGCCGGTTTGGTCGTGCCCAGGATGGCGAGCGGATGTCCTAGATTGTCGCGCAGTCCGGTTTCTTCCCCTGCCTTCCCTTGCAGCCACTGGTTATAGGTCAGCTCCAACCCTTCAATGCCGCGCCCGTCTACATTGGTGAAGCCGAGCAATGGCGCGGTTATGCTGCCGGACGGGTAGTAACGCCTGTTTTCATTGAGACTGTATAAACCGGGTACATGCAGGGCGAGAATGGTAGCGGCACGTTCCGGAGCGATCTGGCGGGCGAGGAAGGCGAACCGGCTGCCGCCGCTCTGGATCCGTGCAGCAAGGGTGGCTGCGCTGATCCCTAAGGCGACGGCAATTTGTGGCCACGGTGCCCGCTGCGGATTGAACAACCGGGGGTCTACCCAGAGGGTTTGCACCGGGACGGACAGAGCCAACGCTTTACCGGAACGGTCGAGAATGGGGCCACGCTGCGCCGGTAAGGCGAAGTGTCGCAGATACCGCTGTGCGCCCTGGTTACGTAGAAACGGACCGCGCTCCACCTGCGCGCGCCAGGCTTGTGCCATGATCGCCGCCAAACCCAGCGCAACCACCGTCCATACTGCGGTCGCCCGCCACGCGGGAAGCGTGACGGTTTGCGGCGAGTGGAGGGGGGCGCCGGGATGGATCATGGTGCTTTGACCATGACAATTTGATCGTTTTTGGGAGCTGCAAGGCCAAGTTTTTGGTGCGCAATATCGCCCACGCGGGCATTGGAAGCGAGCGTGGCCTGCTCCAGCTGGAGCTGACCCCAGCGGTTGTCCAAGGCGAAACGCCTGGCCTGCGCTTCCTGTAAAGCGATGAACTGGCTACGGGTATTCTCTCTTGCCGCGACGATACCGAATAGTGTGGCAGTAATCAGCAGGGCGAGAATAATAGTGCTACGCCGCATAGTGGTCACTCCTTTCGGCAGTCCGCAGCACGGCCGAGCGGGAACGGGGATTATCGCAAGTTTCCCGGGCGCTGGCCCGCAGGGCCTTACCTACAGGATGCCATGGCAGGGGTGGGAGTTCGCTGGCACGCAGGGGTATATCCGCGCTGATACGATAATCGTCAGCGCGGAAAAAACGTTTTACCAAGCGGTCTTCCAGAGAGTGAAAGCTGATGACCGCCAGCCGTCCGCCCGCGCGCAACGCATTCATGGCCTGGGGGAGAAAGGCTTCCAACTCTTCCAGTTCGCGGTTGATGAAAATGCGGATGCCCTGAAAACTGCGGGTGGCCGGATGTTGTCCGATTTCGTGACGGGGCAGTACCTCAGCGATCAAGTCCGCCAGTTGCAGGGTTCTGGTGATGGACGTTTGTTCCCGGGTCCGCAGAATAGCGCGGGCGATGGGGCGGGCAAAACGTTCCTCGCCATATTCGCGCAACACCCGGCTTATTTCGGCCTCGGGTGCGGTAGCCAGCCACTCTGAAGCGCTCACGCCGGCCCCCGGGTCCATGCGCATGTCGAGTGGGCCATCGCGCATAAAGCTGAAGCCGCGCTCGGCTTCATCCAGTTGCGGAGACGAAACGCCGAGATCGGCGAGGATGGCGTCCACGCTGCCCCACTCCAGCGCCGCAAGTACTTCGGCCAATTGACTGAAGCGTGCCTGGCGAATGTGTACTCGCGGGTCTTTTGCAAAACGGTTGCGCAGCGCGGCAATGGCAGTGGGGTCGCGGTCAAGGATGAGCAAGGCATCTGTTGCACCCAGTTCCGCCAGTAAGGCCGCGCTGTGGCCGCCCCGCCCACCGGTTGCATCGACACAGCGCAAGGCTGCACTAGTCCGAAGTGCCGGGCGCAGGATGGCAACGGTTTCTGCCAGAAGGACGGTAATGTGCGCGGTGTCTGGTTCATGATCCTCCCTCACAGGACCAGATCGCCCAGGCTAGCGAAGCCATCCGCGCTGGCCAGCCAGTTTTCCTGACAAGTCTCCCAACGGGCGGCATCCCAGATTTCAAACTTGTCGATCTGGCCCACCAGTACCAATTCTTTATCCAGCTCCGCAAATTTGCGCAGGTTGGGCGACAGGAGGATACGGGCCTGGGCATCCAGACGGATCTCTTCGGACTGACCGACAAAAAGGCGTTGAAACTGACGGGCTGCGACACTGTTGCTGGGGAGTTCGGCGATGCGACGTTCGACTTTTTCCCAGGTGGGCAGGGGGTAAGCGACCAGGCAGCGTTCGCCGGGCTGGCTCTGGGCATCAATCGTGACGATCAATTGGCCGTCGCAGTGGGCGTTCAGCCAGTCGCGGAAACGCGCGGGGACGTTCATGCGTCCCTTGCTGTCCAGACTATGCCGATGTGTTCCCCTAAACATGCCTGTGCTCCCCTCCAAAATTTTCCACTTCGCCCCACTTTTCCCCACAATCCGAAGATTAGAGGGAAGGTTGCCCGCTGTCAAGGAGAAAAAACGAATAATTACGGCATGTTAGAGCATGTTTATAAAGAGTGAACAAAGTGCTTTAAGGGATTTCTGCAATCATCAGATTACATGGTGTAAAATGAGTTTAAGGATACTCTTTCTTTAGCCATGGAATGCGTGGGCGCTACTCGCCCTGTTTTTCCATCTGGTTGATTTTTTATGAGGGTTGCGGATATTTCCGGGCTGTCTGCCGGGATAAATGGGGCTGGTGGTAAAGTTGGAGTGGGCCGATAAGCCGGGTTCTGTCGTGGACGACCATTCCTCTAGACCTACACTTACGCGCAGGCTCCAGCAACCTACCCGCGTGCACCGCGGGCCACGGTATTGCACGCCTATTTGGTCTTGCTCCAGGCGGGGTTTTCCCTGCCATTTCCGTTACCGGAAATGCGGTGCGCTCTTACCGCACCTTTTCACCCTTACCGGCGCTTACGCGCTTGGCGGTATATTTTCTGTGGCACTTTCCGTAGGCTCACGCCTCCCGGTCGTTAACCGGCGCCTTGCCCTATGGAGCCCGGACTTTCCTCCCCGGATTGCTCCGCGGCGGTCGTCTGGCCCACTCCGTCGCGGAGCATACGCGTTTTATGGCCTTCTGTCAGAAGAAAAACGCATGGCCGGACTTTGCGCACTATACTGTGATGTATCTTCACCGGTGCATCAGGATCCTGCTGCGGCCCGCTGCGATGGCCATAGCGGGCCATAGAGAGGAGTAGAGTGCCATGATCAATGACAGTTTTCTCGATGAAGCACGGGAGGTGCCCTCGACTACGCCGATGGCGCGGGTGGTGGCTTGGTCTATTTTCCGGAGTCGTGAGGATGCCAGGAAGTTTTTAGGGCATGTGTACCTGGCAGAGGGACAGGGTTTGGTGGGCGGTTATGGCCGCGATAGCGTCGCTCCATACTGGTGGGTAGGGGTCCAGGTACCAGACATCAGTCAGTGGGGAAACATGACGGCAGTGAATAAGCGCGGCCGTCTCGGAGACTGAGTTCGGGCAGGCGCCGATGCAGCGCCGCCATCAGAGATTCGCGGTCATGGTAAGCACCGGTCGCCTGCAGTTCGCGGGCAAGCGCCAGTGCCTTACCCAACCGCGGTCCAGGCATGAATCCCAGTGCTATCAGATCAGACCCCTTTAGTAGCGGGTCTGGGAGGCTGGTCCAGATGTTCATCTCTTGCCACACCTTGCGGGCGACATCTATGGCGGGGGGGTGCTCTATGCCTGCGCCACGTGCATCCGCCAGGGCGATATCCAGCAGTAAGGGGCGGTCAGGGACCTGTAGGGCAAGGCGGGCATAGGTGGCACGCCCTGCGCCATCGCGGTGCAGGGCGTAGGGTGCGCCGTGCCAGCGAATGAGGGACAGCACCTGGTGGCTGAGATGGTTACCAGGAAAGTAGTGACTTAGGAAAGTCTCGGCAGTAACTTGTGCCTGTTCATGTCCGCAAGCGCGCCAGCGACCTTGGGGGTCGCGCCGGGTGGTGCTGGCTTTGCCGAGGTCGTGCAGCAGAGCGCCAAGCATGAGGATGATGTCGCGCGTTTTGTCGCCGCTGCGTAGCTGGCCAGCAGCGGCAAGCACCCGCCCGGTGTGTATCCAGACATCACCTTCCGGGTGGGCGTCGGGGCGCTGGGGTACCGCTTGCAGGGCTCGGAGTTCGGGGAATCGGGTGATGGCGCCGGTAAGGGCGAGGCTATCCCAGGCCCGGACCAGATGCCGACCGCGCAGGAGCAGTGCCTCCCACTCTTTGCGTAGGCGTTCCCGGGGGACTTCTTGCAGGCGAGGCGCCAATTGGCGGCAGAGTGTGGCGCTCCGGGCTTCAATAGAAAAACCCAATTGGCCCGCCAACCGTGCCGCGCGGAAAACGCGCAGAGGATCTTCCCCAAAAGTGTCGGCCGCTACTACGCGGAGCCGCCGGGCGTGGAGGTCCGCTACTCCCCCAACATGGTCCAAGAGGCGCTGAGCCTGCCAGTCCCAGGCCAGAGCGTTGACCGAAAAATCCCGCCGCTGAGCGGCGATGGCCCAGGGCAGGTGCGGGTTGATCTGCCCCCCCGGCGCTTGTGGCAGGGAAATCTCCGCACCGGCTGCCACCCAGACTGCATGACGGCCACCTACCCGGTGAGCGCCGAAGGGCATCAGACATTCGGCCAGACGGGTCTCGCCTAACCCGTGTATTTCCAGGTCCCAGTCGTGGGTGGCCACACCGAGCAGAGTGTCCCGTGGTGTGCCGCCCACCACCAGGACCCGCGCCCCCGTTCGCTGCAGGGCCGTTAGAACGGGAGTCAGCGCAGCGGGCGGCGTAAGCAGCATGGGAGATCAGCCCTTGACATTGCCCATTTGCGCCAGCAGTTCGGCGTAGTGTTCGGCGACGACGCGCCGTTTTACCTTGAGGGTAGGAGTTAGTTCGCCGTTGGCCTCGCTCAGCGCTTCTGGCAGCAAGGCGAAACGCCGTACCTGTTCATGGGAGGGCAGATCAGCAAGCGCGGTCGAAATAGCCGCATGGATGGCCTTGCGTGTGGCGGCACCGTCGGCGTGGGCATCGACACGTTCTTTGAGGAGTTCCTGATTGGGAAAAATGAGTGCCGTGAGATAGGGCATGCGATCGCCAAAGACGACGGCCTGGTCGATCAGCGCTTGCGCCATCAGCCGCATTTCAATTTTTTGCGGCGGGATGTTCTCGCCAGCGGAATTGACGATCAGATCTTTCTTGCGATCGCTGATACGCAGATAACCATCCGGGTCCAGACTGCCCACGTCGCCGGTGTGCAGCCAGCCGTCCACCAGGGCCTCACGTGTGGCGCTCTCATTATTCCAGTAGCCCAGCATGACGGACGGACCGCGCACCAGGATCTCGCCATCGGCTGCTATGCGCCCTTCCAGATTAGGCAGGAAGGGTCCCACGGTTCCCGGACGGATGGCCTCCAGAGGATTGGCGGCGATTACCGGGCTCGCTTCGGTCATGCCGTAACCTTCGATAATCGGTAAACCCAAATCAATAAAAAATCGAGCAATTTCAGCATCCAGCGGAGCCCCTCCAGAGACAAAGAAACGCAAGCGCCCACCCAGTTTCCTGCGGAGGTTGCGGATCAGCAGGCGGCGGGTAAGAGCGCGCTGCCAGCGTGCCGCCGGACGTCCCTGCGGATCCATCCCCGCCCCTCGACGCAGAAAGCGACCGAGCAGACCCGGTCGATCTTCAATACCCCGTCGTACCCGGCTATAGAGCAGTTGGAAAACCCGCGGCACGGCGACCACAATGTCCGGATGAGATGCCTCCATGTCACGGAGTACCGTGTCCGGGCGCTCCGCATAGGCGACTTCCAGCCCCAGCAGATAGGCGCCGAAATGCCCTGTACCCCGTTCGAAAACGTGGGAGAGGGGCAGGATGGAGAGCAGGCGTTGTCCGGCGCATAATGGCACCAGCGGTATGAACCCTTCGACATTGCTCAGGATGTTGCCGTGACTGAGCATGACACCCTTGGGCCAACCTGTCGTCCCGGAGGTGTAGACGATGGTGGCCGTCTGCTGGCGCCGCAGCGCCGTGAGGCGTTCTTCCAGTTCAGCATCGCGTAGGGTGGCGCCCTCGTCTTCCAGCGTCCCCCAGTGCCGCAGGCCGACTTCTCGCGCAGCGTTTGCATCGCGGAGCAGGACGCGGTCATTGGGTACTCCCCAGCTATTATGCATACGCCGCCACTCGCTGGCACCTTCCAGCAGCATCAGTCCGGCGCCGCTGTCACCCAGCACATAATGAATCTCGCGCGGGCTGAACGTCGGATAGAGAGGAACGGTAATGGCGCCAATGCTGAGGATGGCGAAATCCATGATCGCCCAATCCAGAGAGTTGGGGGCCATCAGGACCACCCGTTCTCCGCTGCGCACCCCCAGGCGCAGGAGCCCTCGAGCCCGTAACCGGACACACCTGGCAAAGGTCGCCGCTGTCACTGGCTGAAAAGCATCCCCTTGCCGGTGCAGGGCAATGACACCACCCGGGTCGCGTTTGCAGCGTGCGAAGAGGCCTTCCGGCAGACTGTGGAGGCGGGCAAGCTCCATACCCATGTCAGCGCATGGCCTTCTCGGCAGGGGTTAGGCTGCGTTTGAAACTCTCCAGATTGAAGACGCGATCCATGTACTCCTGGGTCGCGCGGGCTGCCGCAGGCAGGCTGATTTCCAGAACCGGAAGGCGCCACAGCAATGGAGCGATGGCGCAGTCGAGCACCGAGAGTTCGTCGCCGAAGAGGTAACGCTGCTGGCTGAAGATACTGCTCAGTCCGGCAAGGGTGCTGCGAATCTGCTCTTTAGCCGTTTTGATCTGCTCGGCATTATAGCCTGGCTGGAAGAGTGGCGCGAACCAGTCGCGGTCGAAACGTAGGAGACCCAGGCGCACCTTGGCGCGGGAGATGGGGTCCACAGGAATCAGCGGCGGGTGGGGGAACCGCTCGTCCAGATATTCCATGATGAGCACTGATTCGTGTATGGCCAGATCACGATCCACCAGGGTGGGTACCTGATTGTAGGGGTTGAGTTCCGCGAGATCTTCTGGCTTATTGGCGAGATCGACGTTGATGGTCTGGTACTCCATGGCCTTTTCCTCCAGAACGAAGCGGACGCGATGCGCAAAAACGCAATCGTTGCTGGAGTAAAGGGTCATCAGAGTTTTTTTGGTGCTGGGGGTCGCCATGATATACGTCCTTGTATTGGTGAAGCATGCTTTGGTGCGACCGCAGTGGTGCGGTCGCCTGATCTTTCGGATTATACATAACTGGATGCACCTTGGGGTGATGTGCCGTGCTTGTCCTCTAAAAAAGACGGTCAACGCATGGTGTTAATGGCTGTCAATAGAATATTGTCAAGGGTGGCTGGTCACTGTACACTGCCTGACCACCTGATTAGTTGTATAGAGACAACAAAAGTTGTAAAGTAGGCCACACGTATTTAGCGGGAGGGCGATCCCCACGATCGCGAGAGGGAATATGATCCGTCAGCGCACGCTCAAAAATATGATCTGGGGCACCGGTATTGGCTTGCACAGTGGCAAGAAGGTGTACATCGGCCTGCGCCCGGCGCCGGTAAACACGGGAATCGTCTTCCACCGCAGCGATATCGAGGGTGGCGCCTGGATCAAGGCAGATCCTCTGCATGTGGTGGATACCCGCCTGTCTACCAATATCGGTGATGGTCAGATACGGGTTGGTACCATTGAGCACCTGATGTCGGCCTTGGCAGGTCTGGGTATTGATAATGCCTATGTAGATCTCGACGGGCCGGAAGTACCAATCATGGATGGCAGTGCTGCGCCCTTTGTATTCCTCATCCAGTGCGCTGGGATTGAAGAACAAAATTCACCGAAGCGTTTTATCCGCATCACCAAGCCCCTCAAAGCAGAAGACGGTGATCGCTGGGTGCAACTGGAGCCTTTTGAAGGTTTTAAGGTGAGTTTTACCATCGATTTCGACCATCCCGTGATGAAAAATGGTGGTCAGGAAGTGACGGTGGATTTCGCGCGGACCTCGTATCTCAAGGAAGTAGCGCGTGCACGCACCTTCGGCTTTATGCGTGAAGTCGAGACCTTGCGGCGTATGGGGCTCGCCTTGGGTGGCAATCTCGATAACGCTATCGTGGTCGATGATTACCGCGTGCTCAATGAAGAAGGTCTGCGTTACACCAACGAGTTCGTGCGCCACAAGGTGCTTGACTCCATCGGTGATCTCTATCTGCTTGGCCATCCGCTGGTCGGCCATTTTTCTGGTCACAAGGCGGGGCACGCCCTCAATAACAATTTGCTGCGGGCGCTGCTTGTCCGTCAGGATGCCTGGGAGTTTGTGGATTACTCCGAGAGGCGTGCGCCCTTTTCCTTCGCTGATGCGCTGGCGACGGCCTCCGCCTGAAGGCTGTCCAGAGTGGCCGCCAGGCGCTTCAGGGCGATGGCTATGGCTTGTGGCATCTGATCGGTCACCGCCCGCAGGGCTTCCGGTGCCGCTGCTGAAATATAAGGTGCTTTCGGGATTTTGGCCGGTGGCGGCAGTCGATATGACCAAGGCCGCACCGAGGCAGTGATTTGCTGCGCTGGAGTTTTTGGGAAGCGACTATTCCATTGTTTCAGTATGTTTTTTTCATTTCTTCGCAACCATGAAATCCATACCGGGCTCTGACAGAGCACGCTCAACACCCCCCCGGACCAATCAACCAGCCAGGTATGGTCCTGTGCTTCCAGTGGGAGTAACGCATTCCAGTCCATTTGACGCTCACGCAGCAGCGTTCCGCGACGGCAGACTTCGCCGATCGGCCCTGAAGGGTTTTGTGCCATGGGGCGCCAGGTGCGTCGTCGTTTATCATCCATAGGCTTTCATGCTACCCTGCTCGATATTTTTTACCTAGGCTCGCGTGCTCATGTTTGGAACTATCATCCGCCATGTCGTTGGCAGTCGCAATGACCGCCTGATCAAGAAGGCCCGTGCCGTCGTGGCGCAGATCAATGCCCTGGAGGATCGCTACAAGGCCATGGACGATGCTGCCCTCGCAGCGCAAACCGTGCTCTTTAAAGGGCGGGTAGCCCAGGGCGAATCACTCGACGCGGTGCTGCCTGAGGCGTTTGCGGTGGTGCGCGAGGTGACGCAGCGAGTGATGGGCATGCGCCAGTACGACGTGCAGCTCATTGGCGGTTACATGCTGCATGAAGGTAAAATTGCGGAAATGCGCACCGGTGAAGGCAAGACCCTCGTCGCGACCCTGCCCGCCTACCTCAATGCGCTGCAGGGTAAGGGTGTGCATGTAGTGACGGTCAATGACTATCTGGCCAACCGCGATGCTCACTGGGTTGGCAAGATCCACGGCTTTCTGGGTCTGAGCGTGGGTACCATCATCTCGGATCTTGCCAGCGAGGATCGTCGTGCCGCTTATGCTGCAGATATTACCTACGGCACCAATAACGAGTTCGGTTTCGATTATCTGCGCGATAATATGGCGTTTTCCCCGGCTGATCGGGTACAGCGCGGCCTCCATTACGCCATCATTGACGAAGTGGATTCCATCCTCATTGATGAGGCGCGTACCCCGCTGATTATCAGTGGTCCCACTGAAGAGAATACCGACCTTTACTACCGGGTGGACAAACTCGTCGGAAATTTTGTGGTCGACGAGGACTATACGGTCGATGAGAAGGCCCGGCAGGTGATGCTCACGGAAGAGGGCATCGAAAAGGCGGAACACCTGATGGCGGAAAGTGGCCTGCTGAGTGACGGCAATCTCTATGATCTGGCTAATGTCACCCTGGTCCATCATCTCAATCAGGCGCTGCGTGCCCATGTGATCTATCGGCGGGAGACGGATTACATCGTCCGCGACGGCGAGGTGTGCATCGTTGATGAGTTCACCGGACGCATGATGTCCGGGCGGCGCTGGTCTGATGGTTTGCATCAGGCGGTGGAGGCCAAGGAAGGGGTGGCCGTTCAGAATGAAAACCAGACCCTGGCCTCCATTACCTTCCAGAATTATTTCCGGATGTATGAAAAGCTTTCAGGCATGACCGGTACCGCAGACACCGAAGCCTTTGAACTGAACCAGATTTACGGGCTGGAAGTGGTAATGATACCGACTCATAAGCCGGTGAAACGGACGGACTTTGCCGATCTCATCTATCGCACCAGCCAGGAAAAGTGGACGGCCATTGTTGAGGATATCCGCGACTGTCAGCAGCGTGGCCAGCCGGTACTGGTGGGTACTACCTCTATCGAGCATAACGAATTCTTGTCCCGCCAGCTCAAGCAGGCGGGGATTCCTCATGAAGTGCTGAACGCCAAGCAGCATCAGCGTGAAGCAGAGATTATTGCGCAGGCCGGTAAACCAGGAATGGTGACCATCGCCACCAATATGGCGGGGCGTGGTACCGACATTGTGTTGGGCGGCAATGTCGAACATCAGGTGGGCATGGTGCTGGCCAATCCGGATTTGGAAGAAGCGGAAAAAGCCCGACAGATCGAGTCTCTCAAGGGTGCTTGGCAGGGACTGCATGATGCGGCGATAGCCGCGGGCGGACTCCATATTGTCGGTACCGAACGTCATGAATCGCGGCGGGTAGACAACCAGTTGCGGGGGCGTTCCGGTCGTCAGGGCGACCCCGGCACCACCCGTTTTTACCTTTCCTTGGATGATCCGCTGATGCGTATTTTCGGCAGTGACCGTCTGGGCGGTCTGATGCAGAAGCTGGGCATGAAAGAGGGCGAGGCGATTGAACATCCCTGGGTGACCAAATCCATCGAAAATGCCCAGCGCAAGGTGGAAAGTCGCAACTTCGATATCCGCAAGCAATTGCTGGAATACGATGATGTGGCCAATGAGCAGCGCAAGATCATTTATCAGCAGCGCAATGCCTTCATGGATGCGGATGATGTCAGTCCGGAAATCAAGGCACTGCGTGATGATGTCCTCGACGCGGTGCTGGCCGATACTGCGCCCGAAGGCCTTATGGAAGAGCGCTGGGATCTGCCTGGCCTGGAAGCGGCACTGGAGCGGATTTTTGGTCTGCAGGTTCCGGTCGGACAATGGCTGGAGCAGGATAAGGGCCTCGCCTACGCCGCTTTGCGCGAGCGGATCATGGAGATGGTGTTGTCTGCTTATGCGGCCAAGGAAGAGCTTCTGGGTAGCGAAATGACGCGTCACTTCGAGAAGTCCATCATGTTGCAGGTCCTGGACAGTCAGTGGAAGGACCATCTGGCGAGCATGGATCATCTTCGTGAAGGCATCCATCTGCGTGGATATGCCCAGAAAAATCCCAAGCAAGAATACAAAAAAGAATCGTTGGCCATGTTCAATGTCATGCTGGGGCGGGTGCGCGAAGAGGTGATCAGTACCTTGTCGCGCTTACATGTGAGCCCGACGCCCGCAGAACCAGTGGATTGGGATGCTCTTGCCCGGGTTGCCCAGCCCCAGCATTTGCAGTTCTCCCATCCTGATTTTGCAGCGGCTGCAGCGCCCGCCGTTGAAAATGCAGGCCTTGCTGTGGCGGGGCTCGGGATCATTGGTGAACAGGAGGCGGGTCACCGTCCCGTAGTCAATGATGACAAGGTGGGGCGGAATCAGCCCTGCCCCTGTGGTTCCGGTAAAAAATACAAGCATTGTCATGGGCGCTTGCAATAAGGAAAGCATATGGCCGTTGGTCTCTACCCTCCCCAGGATATCCTGCCCATAGCGGGGGTTCGCCTTAGCGTGGCACAAGCAGGCATTCGTTATGCGAATCGTGCTGACCTGACCCTGATCCATCTGGCGGAAGGGTCCCAGGTGGTGGGTGTTTTTACCCGTAATCGTTTCTGTGCGGCGCCGGTGCTGGTGGCACAGCGTCACCTGGCAGACGGCCCCGACGTGCGGGCGCTGGTGATCAATACGGGCAATGCCAATGCGGGTACGGGTGCGACCGGTTTGCAGGCGGCAGAGGCGAGTTGTCGGGTGGTGGCCGAGCAGTTGGGTTGCGCGCCAGGGGCGGTGCTGCCCTTTTCCACCGGTGTGATCGGCGAACCGGTGGCGCTGGCGGAGAAGATCGCCGCAGTACTGCCAACCTGCATTGCCGGACTCGCCGAGGACCAATGGGAGGCGGCTGCGGCGGCGATCATGACTACGGATACCATCGCCAAGGCCTGTTCCCGTCAGGTGGAACTGGATGGCGTTACGATCACAGTGACCGGTATGGCCAAGGGATCGGGGATGATCCGCCCGGATATGGCCACGATGCTGGCTTATATCGCCACCGATGCCCCGTTGCAGGGGGCGGCAGTGCAGCAGTGCCTGCAGGAGGCTATGGCGCAATCCTTCAACCGCATTACGGTGGATGGCGACACTTCGACGAACGATGCCTGCATCCTGATGGCGACGGGGCAGACCGCGCTACCGCCTATCTCTTCAGTAGCGGATCCCCGCTATGGAAGACTGAGAGACGCCATCACGGCGGTGGCGCAGTGGCTGGCGCAGGCTGTGGTGCGCGACGGCGAGGGGGCGACCAAGTTCATCCCGATCTGTATTTCGGGCGGGCGTGACGAAGCAGAGTGTCTGCAGGTGGCTTACCGGATGGCCCATAGTCCATTGATCAAGACGGCTTTCTTTGCTTCTGACCCGAATTGGGGGCGCCTGCTGGCGGCCATCGGTTCAGCCGGCGTGGACGACCTGGAAGTGGATGGGGTGCAGGTCTGGCTGGGCGATACGCGCATCGTCCGCGACGGTGCCCGCGACCCTGATTATAGTGAGGCGGCCGGACAGGCCGTGATGGCCCAGGAGGAAATCCCGGTGCGGGTTGATCTGGGCAGAGGGGCCGCCGAAGCGCAAATCTGGACCTGCGACTTGTCCTATGACTATGTACGTATCAACGCCGATTACCGTAGCTGATGATTACCGTTCCTGTCGCCACTGGAATCATTGAAGATGCCTCCGGGCGCTTGCTGGTCTCACTGCGCCCGGAGGGTAAGCCATGGCCAGGTTTTTGGGAGTTTCCCGGCGGCAAAGTAGACCCCGGAGAAGCGCCGGAACAGGCCTTGGTCCGGGAACTTTGGGAAGAGGTGGGCATCACCGTTACTGCGCCGGAGTTGTTCCGGGTGCTCGATTATACCTATCCGGAGCGTGCGGTGCGCCTGCATTTTTACCGGGTGCGGCATTGGACGGGTACTGCCCATGGGCGCGAAGGGCAGGAGGTACGTTGGCTCTATCCTTGGGAAATTCCGGCGCTGGAATGTCTCCCTGCGAATCTTCGTATGACGGCGGCGGTATTGGCGGAGGCTTTGCCTCAGCCGCCCCTTTGCCTGATTGCCGATCCTGACAGGTTGCTGCTTCTCGATTTTCAGAAGTCTCTGGAAGCTGCGCTGGGCGCTGGACTGCGCTGGTTGGTGCTGCGCTGCAAAAACGTGCCGGATGCCCCAACCGCCGCCGTACTATCGGCGCTGTGTGCCGGGGCGTTGGCGCAGGGCGCGCAGGTCTACCTCAATCATCCTGATCCTTTGCCCGACTGGCCACGGACCGGACGGCATTTGACGCAAACCCAGCTCGACGCGGGGGTGCGATCCGAAGCGGCTTTCGGGGTGTCTTGTCATGATGCCCCAGGCTTGCTGCAGGCGGCGCGGCGCGGTGCCCGCTATGCCTTTCTCTCGCCGCTTTTCCCCACCCCGAGTCATCCGGGTGCGGCGGCGCTGGGGTCTCAGGCTTTCGCGGCGATGGCCACTGAGTCGTCTTTGCCCCTTATTGCGCTCGGTGGGATGACGGCAGCACGGGTGCCCGAGGCTCTGGCCGCTGGCGCGTGCGGTGTGGCGGTACTCTCCGGTATTCTTGAAGCGCAAGACCCGGCCGCTGCCACCCGCGCTTATCTCCAGCACTGGAAGGGGTAAATGGCCCTTAT
Source organism: Acidithiobacillus sp. (assembly GCF_027322205.1). GTDB lineage: Bacteria > Pseudomonadota > Gammaproteobacteria > Acidithiobacillales > Acidithiobacillaceae > Acidithiobacillus. The sequence continues at coordinate 4,085 of NZ_DAHVHY010000001.1, read as the reverse complement.
TTCCGTCGTTATTCCGCTTTACAACGAGGTCGACAGTGTCCTGCCGCTTTGTACGGCTCTGAGCCATGCCTTGGGGGACGCCGATGCCGAGGTGATTATCGTCGATGATGGTAGTCGGGACGGGAGTGCCGCAGCTTTGGACCGCGAGGCGGAGGCGCGGGGCGCGCAATTCAAGATCATCCACCTGCAGCGCAATTTCGGCCAGACGGCGGCGATGCAGGCGGGGATCGATGCCGCCTTGGGCGAAGTGATTGTGACCCTGGATGCGGATCTGCAAAATGATCCGGGAGATATCCTCCCTCTGGCCCGGCGTCTGCTGGAGGAGAATCTGGACGTGGTGGCCGGCTGGCGGAAAAACCGGCAGGACGGTCTGTTGTTACGCAGAATGCCGTCGCGGATTGCCAATCATTTGATTCGCCACCTCACGGGGGTTTATCTGCACGATTATGGCTGCACCCTCAAAGCCTATCGGGCCTCGGTGATCAAGGGGGTGCGCCTGTATGGCGAAATGCATCGCTTTATCCCGGCCTGGCTTTCCACCCTGACTTATACGGATCGCATCGTCGAGGTGCCGGTACGGCACCATCCGCGCCGGGCGGGGCACAGCAAATACGGCATCACCCGTACCTTCCGGGTGATGGTGGATCTGCTCTTCGTCAAATTTTTTCTGGGCTACAGCCAGCGACCCATGCATTTTTTCGGGGTGATCGGGCTGGCGTTATCAGGCATCGGGTCGGCCATGCTGCTGTATCTTTTTGTGGATAAATTTGGCTATGGCGCGGCGATTTCCGGACGCCCTATGCTGATTGCTGGTGTGCTGTTTTTCCTCGCCGGACTGCAATTTCTCAATACCGGCATTGTTGGGGAAATGTTGTCGCGCATTTACCACGAGTCTCAGGATAAAAAGACCTATGTGGTGCGTCACACGATACATCTTGATCCGCCAGCGTGAAGCCGGTTCCCATTCTGATGTACCACAACGTAGCGGTGGCCCCGAAAGGGGTCAGGCTGCGCGGCCTCTATGTTTCGCCCCGGCGTTTTGCGCGGCAAATGGCGCTGCTGCAGTGGTTGGGTTATCGCGGTTTGTCCATGTCTGCGGCGTTGCCCTATCTGCGCGGGGAGCGGGAGGGCAAGGTGGCGGTGATTACTCTGGACGACGGTTATCGGGATAATCTCGAATGCGCATTGCCGGTATTGCGGCGCTATGGCTTTACCGCCACCTGCTACGTGGTGAGCGCCGCCATCGGTGCCGACAATCACTGGGATGCGCAGCGGTTGGGCGTGCATAAGCCGTTGATGAACCCGGATGAGCTGCGTAGCTGGCGGGATGCCGGAATGGAGGTCGGGGCGCACAGCCGCCATCATCCGCGTTTGCCGGAGCTGGGTGAATCCGAGCTGGACGATGAAGTGGCGGGTTCCAGGCGCGAACTGGAAGAAATATTGACGGTGCCGGTGACCCAATTCTGTTATCCCTATGGTGCGGCAGGGCTGCGTGAACGGGAGGCGGTCCGGCGCGCCGGTTTTGCCGCCGCGGTGGCCGTGCGGCGGGGTCGCGCCCTGCCCGGTGGGGATCTCTTCGATTTGCCACGGGTGATGGTTGGCGGACACCACGCGCCCCATGTGTTTCCCCTGCAATTGCTGACCCGGCATGAGGATCGTCATTGACCGCGCCCCCGCGTCTGCTCTGGGTGGGCACCAACCCCGGTGGTGGCGGTACGGAAACGCATATGATCACTCTGAGCCGCGCCCTGGCGGAGCAAGGAGTGGAGATGCATTGTCTGGTGCACCCCCAGGGACGGATCGCGCAGGCGCTGGAAACTGCGCCGGTGACTCGGCATTTCGGGATATTCCGCAACAGTGCCGATCCCTGCGGCATCCTGGCCTTGCGCCGGACGATCCATAATGTGCAGCCGGACTGGGTCATCGGCAGCTTCAGCAAGGAATACTGGCCGTTGGCCCTGGTCAGCCGCAGTGCGGGGCGGCCGCTGGCTTTGTTCCGGCACATGGATCTGCGCCTCAGGCCCGGCACCCGCTGGTTGCTGTCGCGCTGGCCCTTGCGTCTCTTCGCTATCTCCAATTACCTGCGGGATCGGTTGATTCTGCAGGGGCTGCCTGAAAAGCGGGTGGAAGTGTTGGCGAATCCATTACACCTGAGCGATTTTCAGCGTGATCCTGATGCACGGCGGGAACAGCGCCGAACCTTGGGTCTGGCAGAGAACGATTTTGTTGTTGGTTTTGTCGGCGCCTGGCACCGCGGTAAAGGGGTGTTTATGCTCGCCGACGCCATCGACGCTGCACAGGCGATGGACCCTCGGGTGCATGGCATGTGGCTGGGCGGCGGCGCCCATGAGGCGAACCTGCGCGCGCGCCTGCGCGACAAACCCTGGCACCACCTACTGGGTTGGCAGGACCCGGTGACCCCCTGGTACAGCGTCATGGACACCCTTGCCTTGCCTTCCATCGAGCCGGATACCTTTGGGCGGGTTTGTCTGGAGGCGCAGGCCTGCGCGACGTCGGTGCTGGGTGCGGCCATGGGAGGTATCCCGGAGAGCTTTGCGGCGGATCGGACGGGTTTGCTATTGATGGCCGGGGCCACGGTGGAGTGGCGGGACGCTATTCTGCGACTGGTGGCGGATGTCCCCTTGCGTGCGCGTTTGGCGGCGGCAGGTCCGGATTACGTCCGGCGCTTCGACGCCAGCATTGTTGCCGGCGATTTTCTGGCCACCTTACTGCGATGACACGGATGCTTCTGCACCTTATGATGGGCGTAGTCTATTCGCTGCGGCATGAGGAAAGTTTATGCAAGTAACGATGTTACCGCCTTCGTCTGTCAAAGGGTATGTGGCTGGACAGGCCTATACCGGCGTCGATCTGCCGCCCTTGGCCCCCCAGACGGATTGAATGCAGCGCTGATGCCACGACCTTTGCCCGTAGAACCCCGACGTATACTTCTGATCAAGTCGCACAGCGCCGGTATCGGCGACATCCTGCGTAGCTCGGCGGCCTGGGCGGTGCTCAAAAAGCGCTGGCCGGATGCGGAACTGCATCTGGTGTTTCTGACCCGCTGGCCAGGTTATCCGAGCGAGGCGCTGATTCGGGACCATCATCTGCTGTCCAGCGCCCATTTTCTACCCATGCAAGAGGGGCGCTTTGCCGGTGTACGGGGTGTTGGCCCACATATCTGGCGCCGATTATTGCCGGAGCTGCGGCGCATCGTGCAGGATCTGCAACCCGACCTGATTATCGACCACGAACCTTTCGGCATCGAAACCAGTATCGCCGCCCGCTGGATGCGGCATTTCTGTGCGGCACCTGCGGTCGGGGTGAACCAGGTGCCGGGACGGGGGTGGCTTTATGATTATGCGGGGCCGGGTTTACAGGAGTACGCCCGGCGGCATGAATTGTCCTGGCCCATGGACTATACGGAGCGGGACTTTGCGGCGTTAGCGGCTTTGAGGCTGGAGCGGGATGGCCAGCGGATCGTGTTGCAAGAGACAGAGGCGGGGCGCGCGTTCCGTGAGGTGTTGCAGTCACGGTTGTCTGTGGACAGACCGGTTATCGGTCTGAATATTGGTTGTGGTACGCCGGATGCTGTAAACAGGCGTCCCCCCATGGGTTTGCTCGTGGCGGTGGCGCAACGGTTACATCAGGAATATTTCCACCAGTTGTTGCTTATGGGTGCACCCAATGAGCGCATAATAAATGCAGAATTTATGGCGGCCTGTGCATCTTTCCCTTGTGGCCAAAAAGATATTATTGATCTATCCGGAGAGACAACGCTCAGCGAGCTGACTGGAGCGATAGCTTCTTGCGATGTATTTGTTTCCAGTGACTCCGGTCCATATCATATGGCAATCGGTTTAGGAGTCCCTACAGTCGCGCTGTTTAATTTTCCGAATGCAGAGGCTTGTCATCAACATACCAGGATGTTTTTTACGGCACCAAGCAATGTGAGTAATATCTGCTCGGCTATTGTGAATGCAGCAGAAAGGAAAGAGCGAGTGATGGGTTTATGAAGTGGCGGATTCCCGATGGGGCGATGTTTACGGTTTATGCCCTGCCATTATTCTGTTTTCCTCTGAGTA